>DATDGY010000070.1:0-33328 GCA_036521855.1 Candidatus Angelobacter sp. | reverse complement strand
CAGCTTGTCGAGGTCGCGCCCGATGTTGGGATCAAAGGCCGAGCCTCCGGTGATCAGGTAACGCATCTTCGGCCCCAGCATGCGGTGAATCCAGGCGAAGAACAGTTTGCCCAGGTTCAACCGCAGCTTGCGCCCCGCGGCCGAAATGCCTATCAGCATTCGAAAAGCTGTGCGCGCCGCCCACGGCCCGGTCTTTACCTGTTGCATCACCCGCTCGTGGATCAGATAGAAGAATTGGGGCACGCAGCAGAACAGCGTGATACCGCGCTCGCTCAACGCCCGCAACAGCTCGGTGGTGTTCATCTCTTCGAGGTAAACCACCCGGGCCCCGGCAGCGAAAGGAAGCAGCAGGTTGGCCATCTGCGCCAGCGCGTGGAAGAGCGGCAGCACTGCCAGAATGGCATCGCGCTCGCTGACGGTGATGGAAGCGAAAACGGCGTTGGCCTCGGCCAGCAGATTGCCGTGGGTCAGCATCACGCCCTTGGGATCGCTGGTGGTGCCGGAGGTGTACATGATCACGGCCAGGTCGTCTTCTTTTAGCCGGGCGGGAATGAATTCACCGGGACCGACGGAAAACATGCTCAGAAGGTTGGAGTAGCGGCCTTCGCCCGAGCCGTCAATCATCACAACGCGAACCAGGGTCTCTTCGACGGCTTTCTCCACCACCGGCAGATGCTTGGCGTCAGTGAAGATCACCGTGGCGCCCGAATCCCACAGCAGCTTGTTGACCTGATGGTGGTTGAAAGCCGTGTCCAGCGGCACCGCGACCGCTCCCGCCGCCATCGCGCCCAGGTAGGCGGTCACCCACAGCGGCCCATTGCCGGCCATGATGGCGCAGCGCACTCCCTCGGACATGCCGGATTCCCGCAGCCACCGCCCGACCGATTCGCTTCTGCGCCGCAGATCGGCGTAGGTCAGGCTCTCCATGGGGCCCGTGGTGCGCTGCAGCTCGGCCGCGACGTGCTCCGGGTATTTCTCAACGGATTGGAGAAAGCAGGTATAGAAACCGTGCATACTCTGATGTTCTTGCAAAGGAAGGTCGTTGGCTTAAGGCATCTTACCTGCGATTGTCGGCGGGGAACAAGGATAAGACGCCGTTTGTACCTTAGGAATAACCGGAGAAGCCGGTGCGCTGTCTGCCCGGAAGCTAGGGAAGGGCCTTGGCCACGTCAAGCATGGCGTCGGCCTTGGCCCGCACGCGAACGTCTTCGGCGAAGTTCACCCAACGTACGGTTCCCGAAGCGTCCACCAGAAACTCGGCCGGCCGGGATATGTCGGAGTTTTCAGGGCCGCCGCCCACGTGGAGCAGGTCATAGCGGCGGATGACCTCAGCCTTCGGATCGGAGAGAAAAGGAAAGGTATAGCCGGCCTTGCCGCAAAGTACACTGGACTTTTGCGGAGAGTCAACGCTGATGGCCACCGGACGTATGCCCGCCGCGTGGAACTCATCGAGATCTTTCTGGATGCCTCGTAACTCGAGGTTACAGAACGGTCACCAGTCACCGCGATAGAAGATCAGCAGCACTGCCTTGGGCGCCTTTCCGGAAGCTGTGTCGATGGGCGCGGAGAGCAACTGTGCCAATGAGACGGCCTGTCCGCTGGTCTTGGTCAGGGTGAAGTCGGGCGCCTTCTGTCCTACCTGGGGGGCGTGCGCCGAAGCCGGAAGATCTCTGGAGTGAAAGAATCCCCAAACATTGAACGCGAAAAGAGGCAGCCCGACCACGGCCAAGATCGATCCTGTAATTTTTCCGCGAAAGACTTGTGGTTGCCCGAAAGCGCGCCAGAGTCCGGCCAGCAGCAGAATGATTCCTGCCGCGGCTACCAGGAGGGTCAACCACGGGAAGATCCGCTCCCCGGACGAGGTGACGAAATAAAGACCGTTGCTGAGTACGCCCAGCAGCGTGAGAACGGCGCCCGCCCACAAGACAGGATTGCGGCGCCGCTGGTTTGCATCCGGCATTTGCTGTGTCGTTGCCATTGCGGCTAAGAAATCGGCACGTCGATTCTACCAGAGGGTGGGCCCCTCCGGATACTCCGGCACCTGCATCAAAAAAGACTTGACAGATGATGAACCATAGATCATGAAAGAACCGGAAAACGTTCCGTCTGTTCCCGGTTTTCCCAACCGAAGCGGCTGAAAAGGGTGCTGCGGCTTTGACTGGTAAGCCGTAAAGGCTCTTCGGAAGTAAGGAGCGTATTTGATGAGCACAAGGTCATGGAAGAAGCGCAACATACTCCTGTCCGTCTTGGTTGTATTAATTAGCATATGCTTTATAGCCTTATATCTGGTCAGGTCGAAATCAGTGTTTCACCTTGGTGGGTCTCCCGATACGCCCGCCCTGATCGTCTTCTTTAACCCATTTCGAGATCGAGGCGCGGAACGAGCTACAGATTCGTGGTTGAAACCCGGATTAGCTGGAAACTGGAGCGAAGTCCGCGCCGAGAAGACGAGTGGGGAGTGGAGCTCACTGATCTGTGGTAGTTCAAGTACTCGCCTTGTTCAATGGAAACTGAAGGATCGTCAGGAGTATAAAGGTCAAAGCCGCCTTGCCTATAGGCTTCGCTGCTCCGATACAGACCGTCTTCTAGTCGTCTACGTCGAAAGGTCGGATAGTGGATGGCACGTGACTGCCTTCGCTCCGGGTGGTGAATGGAGCAAGCTACTGCGGTCCGACCGAGTATATTAGACGAACCACGCTGAGGCAGGGGAAATGGAAGGGGGACAGCGACACGGAAGAACGCATAAAGGGAATCCTGGGACAGACGGGACGTTTTCTGATACCCTGCTTCGCTATCGCTCATCGCGGGCGAGTGTTCTCTTTCCCTGCCGTTCCGTTGCCGGTGCCTTAGCACCTCACGATCTTCGCGCTCTGAATCCCTTTGGTGGCGTTGCGTGTGTCGATGACTAGGTTGGAGTGATCGACGATCCATTGGTAGTCATAGCTGGAATGGTCGGTGACGATGATGACCGCGTCGTACTGCTCCAGGTGATCGAGCGGGGTATTGACCATCTCCAGGTTGTATTTGCGTCCGCGGCCTACGTATTCGAAGTAAGGATCGTTATAGCTGACCAGGGCGCCTTCTTTCTGCAGAAGCTCGATGATGGTGAGCGCGGGGGATTCGCGCAGGTCGTCGACATCTTTCTTGTAAGCCACCCCCAGGACCAACACTCGAGCGCCGTTTAGGCTCATGCATCCGCGGTTCAAGGCGGCCACGGTGGAAGCTACCACGTGGTAAGGCATGTTCAGGTTGATCTCCCCGGCGAGTTCGATGAACCGGGTATGGAAGTCGTATTCGCGGGCCTTCCAGGAAAGGTAAAAGGGATCAATGGGTATGCAGTGTCCGCCCAAGCCGGGTCCGGGAAAGAAAGGATGGAAGCCGAAGGGCTTGGTGGAAGCGGCTGCGATGACCTCCCAGATATCGATGCCCATGCGCAGGCACAGCAGCTTAAGTTCGTTGACCAGTGCGATATTCACGCAACGATAGATATTTTCGAGCAGCTTGGTCATCTCGGCCACGGCCGGAGTGGACACGGCGACGGTCCGGCTGAAGATGGCGCCATACAACCTGCGGCACAGCTCGGTGGCGGCAGGGTTCAAACCGCCTACGACTTTGGGGATGTCGCTGCGAGCCACAGTTGTATTACCCGGGTCTTCGCGCTCCGGTGAAAAGGCAACGTAGAAAGTCTTGCCGGAGGGTGCGTCGTTCTCACCGCGGGCGGCCTTCAGCCCCAGCGGGTTCTTCTCAAGAATGGGGACCAGCAGTTCCTCGGTGGTGCCGGGATAGGTGGTGCTTTCCAGGACCACGAGCTGTCCGGCATGGAGGTAGGGCGCGATGGCTTCGGCGGTCGCGGCGACGAAGCTTAGGTCGGGCTCACGGTGATCGTCGAGGGGTGTAGGTACGCAGATGATCACGGCATCCATACGGGCGACGAGTGAGTAGTCGGCGGTCGCGGCAAAGCCGGCGGCCTGCGCCTCCTGAATCTCGCTCTCCGGAATGCGCACGATATACGATCCGCCCTGAGAGAGAACGTGGGTTTTCTTAGGGTCAATGTCGAACCCGGTGATCTTGAACTTTTGCTTGCTGAAGAGGAGCGCCAGAGGAAGTCCAACATAGCCCAGCCCGATAACGCCGATTCGCGCTGTGCGCTGGTCCAGCTTGTTGACGAGCGATTCGAAGGAGGCAGTGGATTCCGATTCCAAGGTTGGAGTCATGCTCCGGGCACGGCATTTCGGGTGCCAAGGATGCATCCGCCATCAGATCGGGAGTTTCCGGGATAACCTCAGTTGAATCTGCCAGATGACCGGCTGCCGTCGGATGTCCAGCGGAGGCGGCAACGGCGGCGAGTGTGAAGAAGTCTGCGCAGTTTATCCTGCTGAATTATTCAGATCGGCCTCGCGTCCAGCGTTCGCATACAGCAGCGGGTGAGAAGCAACTTACCTTGTGTGAAGACATTTTCTCTTTTTTGGGCTGCGGGCTCCGCCGCATTGGCGCCGTGACGATCCCGCACCAGACTCTCTAAGGTTTGTGTCACGCGCTTCTTTTCAGGCGTTTCTGTCACTTTCCCCGAGCATTCACTGTCGTGCTGCAGTGGCCGCTGAGGCAGGAACTTTGGTTGTGTACATGCACATGCCGCCGGGGAGTTGGGAGCATTGATGAAGCAACCGGGAGAGCCGCACCTGGAATCGCCGCCAGAGTCGGTGGTCTTTGGCTCGTCGGAGGCGATGAAGAAGGTGCAGCGGGACTTGGCGATGATCGCCTCCGCCGACGTGCCGGTCCTCATTCAGGGACCGAGCGGGACCGGCAAAGAGATCATTGCCCGGATGATTCATCGGGCCTCGGCTTTCGCCAAGGGGCCCTACCTGAAGGTGAACTGTCCGGCCATTCCCGACACGCTGCTGGAGAGCGAGTTGTTTGGATACGAGAAGGGAGCTTTCACCGGCGCCTATACCTCCAAGCCCGGACTCATTGTTCTCGCCAACCGGGGAACGCTGTTTATGGATGAGATTGGCGAGTTGAGTCTTCCTTTGCAATCCAAGTTGCTGCAAGTCCTGCAGGACGGCAAGTTCTGCCGGATTGGGGCGCAGGAAGACACGCGATCGGAAGCCCGTGTGATCTGCGCTACCAATCGCGACCTGAAACAGGAGATCGAAGCCGGAAACTTCCGCGAAGACCTCTTCTACCGCATCAATGTGGTGAATATCACATTGCCTTCCCTGCACGAGAGGAACCAGGACATCGCCGAGTTGGCCGAGTACTTCCGCGTTCATTTCAACATGGTCTACAACCGCCGCGTGCCGCCCATTTCTGCGCCACTGCTGCGGGTGCTGCAGGCCTACCAGTGGCCGGGGAACATTCGTCAGCTCGAAAACATGATCAAGCGGTACGTAGTGCTGGGCACGGAGACCTGCATAGCCAGCGATCTGTCTGAGCCCGTACCCGGCCTGTTCGAAGTCGATATCCCCGAGCACGGCCCGGTGCCGTTGAAGAAGATGACGCAGCAGGCCACGCGGCGGCTGGAACGGGAGATCATCCTCAAGGTTCTGCAAAGCCAACATTGGAACCGCAGACGGGCTGCGGAGGTGTTGCGGATCAGCTATCGCGCGTTGCTCTATAAGATTCGCGACGCCGGCCTTTCCCCTGGACGCCCGGCAGTCCGGCAGGTCAAGCCGGCGGCCGCTACGCCCCCGACTCCGGTCCAACAACCAGCGAATGAAAGCGAAGCGCCGGCGTTTCTGCCTGGAGACAGAGGAAGTCATGGTTAGCATAGGGGGACAGAGAATTCCCGCCAAGACGCTCCTGCTGCTGGCCGGCGAGAGCCTGCTGATCATGCTGGGGCTGGCCATGGCTACGGCCCTGCGCTTCATTTTTTCCGGCTGGGACCATGACTGGTCGCACGCCATCGCCCGGTTTCTGATGGTCGTCCTCATCTGCGAACTGGCTCTTTACTACAACGACCTCTACGACCTGCAGGTGATGAACTCACGAGCGCGGCTGCTGATCGGTCTGCTGCAGGCGCTGGGCGTGGCCAGCATCGCTCTGGCCCTCCTCTATTATGTGGCGCCCAGCGTCAGCCTCGGCCGGGGCATAGCGGCTCTCGCCGTGCCCACCATCATGACCCTCATCTTCGGCTGGCGGCTGATGCTGGATTCCAAAGGGTTCGTTCTGCTCCGGCGACCAGGGCGCCTGCTGATCGTGGGGACGGGGCCGACCGGCATATCGCTCACGCGCGAAATCTGCTCCCGTCCGGAACTCAATTTGAAGGTGATGGGCTTTCTGGATGAAAAGGGAGAAAACATCGGCAAACCGCTGGTAAATCCCGGGATCATCGGCGGACTGAACGAATTAGGGGCCCTGGTGAACGAGCTTAACGTGGATGGCGTGGTGCTGTCCCTGGCCGAGCAGCGCGGACGCATGCCCTACCGCGAACTGCTGCGCCTCAAGTTCGCAGGGATCGTGGTGGAAGACGCGCACACCGTTTTTGAAAGGATCAGTGGGCGCATTGCGCTGGAAAGGCTTTCCCCAAGCTGGCTGATTTTCTCCAAGGGCTTCCGTAAATCCAGGTTTCTCCTGGCCGCCAAGCGAATGATCGATATAGGCGCGTCCATCGTCGGCCTGCTCATCACGCTGCCGGTCATGGGGTTGGTGGCCCTGGCTATCCTGCTGGAAACCGGCCGGCCGGTGCTGTTCCGGCAGATGCGCGTGGGCCTGCACGGCAAACAATTCGCGATCATGAAGTTTCGCTCCATGCGCCAGGACTCAGAGAAAGGCGGGCCGAGCTGGGCCGCCGATGGCGACAGCCGTATTACTCCGGTAGGGGCCTTCATCCGCAAATACCGCCTGGATGAGCTGCCGCAGTTTTTCAACATCCTGCACGGAGAAATGAGTCTGGTAGGGCCGCGTCCGGAGCAGCCCTATTTCTGCGAATTGCTGGAAGGCAGCCTGCCTTTCTTCGCGCAAAGGCACACGCTCCGCCCGGGCGTTACCGGATGGGCCCAGGTCAAGTACCAGTACGGCGCCAGCATCGAAGATGCCAAGAAGAAACTCGAGCTTGATCTGTTTTACATCAAGCATCTTTCCATTTGGCTCGATCTGGCCATCATTTTTGAAACCGGGAAAGTTGTTTTTCTTGGCAAGGGTGCGAAGTAGGAAACGCATTGACACGCAGACATCGACCGGCGAACGGCCGCTGTGAACATGACAACGAGTGGGAGTGAAATATGTCTTTTCTGAAAGCGACGATCATCACGGTTCTCTTGGCCTGGATGTTTGGCTCTGCGGCTGCCTGGGCGCAATCGCACGGCTCGAACCTGAAACCGCCCGGCAGCAGCCCCGCCGGTGACGCGTCAAAGTCTCCACCCGCTCCCGTTCGGCCGGAGGAGTACATCGTGGGCGAATCGGACGTGCTGAACGTCAACGTATGGAAGGAACCGGAGGTCACGCAGACCGTCGTCGTCCGGACCGACGGTTACATCTCTTTGCCTCTCATCAATGAGGTCAAAGTCAGCGGCATGACGCCGGTCCAGATTCAAGACTTGATCTCCTACAAGCTGCAGGCTTACCTGACCAATCCCCAGGTCACGGTCACGGTTACAGAAATCCGCAGCAAACGGGCGTTCATCACCGGAGAAGTAGCCAGGCCGGGCGGCTATTCCTTGAATACGGAGACGACGGTACTGCAGCTTATTGCCCAGGCCGGCGGACTAACGGCGTTTGCCAAGAGGGGCGACATTACTGTCCTGCGTTTCGAGAACGGAAAACAACAACGGATGCCCTTCCATTACAAGGAAGTCGTGCGTGGGAAGAACACCGAGCAGAACATCACGCTCCTTCCCGGAGACACAGTGGTGGTGCCATGAATAACTGGCTGAGTCTCCGGCGAGTGGCACTGGTCGGTATGTGGAGCGGGATCTTGTTGATCGCCGGTTCTGGAGCGCTGGCCCAAAACACGCCCGCGCCGTCGCCGAGCACGAATCCCGGGCCGCCGCCGCCGCCCCAGGTGGGCCCCACGGCCGATTCGTACGCGGTTTCCCTGAGCACAGGCGAAATCATCAACATCACCAGTGACCAGGACGTTGGCAACGCGAGCAGCGGACAGCCGCCCATCTCCCTGGCTGAATATACCGACGGGTTGCGCACGAGAGAGCAGGCCAAAGAGTACAGACGCGAGTTCTTCTATGGGGTCTCAGTGGCTTCGGCGTATACCAGCGCCTATGCGGCTTTGGGGATTCCAAGCCAGGTGTCAACCACCATCAGCCCCTACATTGCACTGCTGATGCCGACCAAAACCGGCAGCTTCATCCTGCAATACGATGCTGTGGTCAACCCCCACGATAGCAACGTGTTGGGCAAAGGGCCGCAAGCATATCAAGCATTCTCTTTGACTGCCCAGGGAGCGATGACCCGACGCTTGTCTTGGACGCTGATCGCCAGCGGCGGCTATGGATCTGAGGCGACCCGCCTTGAAGGACCATTGACTTTTTCGGTAGTCCAGAGCATCCCCGTCCTCGATGCCAGCTCTACCGTTCTGCTTCCGGCCACGAACGTTCTCTTCTTCGCCAACACCGCCCGGCTGATCTTCCAGAAGAACGAGCGCAATTCGTTCGGATTCACGCTGCTCCACACGTACACAGGCATTGACGGAGACCCCAGTAATCCCAATGCGTCCGGCCAACACTCGAACGCCCTGGGAGTGAAGGTGGATTATGAGCACGTGATTTCCACCCGGCTGGCGCTGAAGAGCTACGCCGATGAAGAAACTGTATTTAGCGGCGCCCCCTGCTACACATTTGGCGGCGGCGTGGGCCTCTCGGCCAGGTTGACGCGGGCCATCAGCTTGGACGTCGAGGGCGGCCCGCAGTTCACCTCAGCCGGATGTGGCGGCCAGCAGGGCGCCAACTTCAGCGCGATCCTGGTGGGCCACGTCAACCAGAAGGACCGCGTCTATGTGAGCGCGAGCCGGCAGTTTACGACGGCCTATCAAGCCAGTGGCACCTGGCAGGACAATGTGGCTGCTGGCTTCTCGAAAAGCATGGGGCGGGCCACCTTTGCCACCGATGCGGGATTCGTCCGCGAGACGCTTGTGAACGCGCCTGCATACCACGGCTACTTTGTTGCTCCCCGGCTCCACGTCGCGATCGTCAACAGCCTGGGCTTCACCGCGGGCTACCGGGCCTTTCGTGTCACGGGTGGAGGCCTGCCCAGCGGCGTCCTGAATTATGCGGCGGTCTCGCTCGACTGGTATCCCGCCGGCGTGCGTCTCAAGTGAACAAGAAGTGGGAAGGGAATACGAATCGAGGGTGAACCATGAATCAGCCGACAACCGACCAGATGCTCATGCTTTGGAACTCGGTGCGCCACCATCGCGGATGGATCTTTCTAGGGACCGTGTGCCTTACGCTGCTGGGATTCACCGTCATCTTCATGCTGCCCAACCATTACAAGGCTACAACCACGATTTTGGTGGACCCACAAAAAGTTCCCGAGCAATACGTGAGCCCCACCGTAAGCTCGGACCCCGCGCAGCGCCTCAACACCATCTCCGACCAGGTGCTGAGCTCAACGCGGTTGGGGCAGATCATCGACGAGTTGCACCTCTATCCCGAACTGCGCGGCCTATCCAGGGAAGAGGTCATTGAGGTAATGCGGAAGTACGTCGTTGTCCGTGTGAAACAAGGCTCGACCGCGGAGTTGAGCAGTTTCACCATCGAATATGAGGGCGAACACCCCCAGCAAGTAGCCAAGGTAGCTAACCAACTGGCGGCCAGCTTCATTGAATGGAACGTTAAAAACCGCAAACAACTCGCGGACGACACCACCCAGTTCCTGGCCGCGCAATTGAAGAGCGCCAAGCAAAACCTGGAGACGCAAGAGAAGAAAGTCAGCGCTTTCAAGATGCAGCACCTCGGCGAGATGCCGGAGCAACAAGCCGCCAACCTGCAAGCGCTCTCCCAACTCCAGGCTCAGTTTCAGGCCAATGCCGAGGCATTGAGCCGCCTGGAGATGGAGCGCACGCTGCTGACGCGAGGGTTGGATCCGGATGCACCTGGCTCCGCGCCCAAGACGGCGGCAGTGCCGGTGACCGAGCGCGCCCGTTTGGAAGCGGAAAGCTTGCAATTGAAGCAGCAACTCATTGACCTGGAGCGCCGTTATACCGGCGCCCATCCCGAGGTGCGCGATGCAACCGCTCGTTTGCAGCGAGTAGAAGAGCAGCTGAAGACGCTTCCCCCGGACCCGCCCGTCGCGGTGGACTCTCAGGAGAATTCTCCGGCAACGGTACGCTTGCAACTGCTGGACCGTGAAGCCAAACGGCTTGCGGCCGATCAAGCTCGAATCACCGCTCAGATCAGCTCCTATCGAGGCAAAGTTGATGCGGTCCCCGTCCGCGAACAGCAGATGGCCGAGTTGGACCGGAACTACAGCGTCTCCAAGGAGCATTATCAGTCGTTGCTGGACAAGACGTTCTCCGCAGGCATGGCTGCCGATCTCGAGCGCAAGCAACAAGCGGAGCACTTCACCATCCTGGACATGGCCCAGATCCCGGAAAGACCGTTCAAACCCAAGCGCATGCTCATGCTGCCGGGAGCGTTTCTGGCGGCGCTGGCGCTTTCCATTGGACTGGCTCGTCTGAAAGACACCATGGACAGTTCGCTGAAAGTGGAGCGCGAACTCAAAGCCATGTTGCCGGGCGACGTTCCTCTGTTGGCGTCGATCCCGAGAGTGCCGGACGCGGTGTCGCGCCGCCGCGCCTTGTGGTTTGCCGTGATGGCAACGCTGGTGACCCTGATCGGTTGTGCTCTCGAGGCTGGACTGTTCATCAAGCTGCACCCCATTCTCTAACCCGCATGACGAACAACATCGACAACCAGGGCTTGCCGCGAGGAGCCGGCGCCAAACCAAGAGCACCGTTTGCATGAGCGCACTGAAGACACTGTACCGGCATTCCTCGCACTACTTGGGCGGAAGAATCGCGGTGATGCTTCTGGGGTTTGCTTCATTCCCGGTGTTCACGCGCGTGTTTTCCGTCGCCGATTACGGAATCATTAACCTGATCACCAATTCCGTACTGCTCCTGACGGTGGTTTCCAAGTTCGGTTTCCAGCACGCGGTACAGCGCTACTATCCGGAATCCGCCAACTCCGCCGATCCAGACGCCCTGCCGCGCTACTACGCGACATTGTTCTATGGCACCGCGTTTCTGAGCCTGGTGCTGACCTTGGGATTAGCAGCGGCGATCACTCTTGGGTCGGCCCGCTTTCTTGGCATCACCGCAACCGGCGTTCTCCTGCTGGCCTCCGGCCTGGTGATCATCCGCGCTCTGCGCTCCATGCAGCAGAACCTGCTGCAGATGGAAAACAAGACCGGGCTGTTCAACGGCATGGACATTTTGCAACGGAGCGCCGAGATCGGGGTAATCTGCCTGCTGCTCTTCTTATGGCGGAAGAGCATTTTTTCATTCTTCCTGGGCACGGTCGTGGTGGAGAGCGCCGTTGTGCTCCAGTACATGCCATACCTGATCAAGCGGCGTCTGCTCTCGCCGAAGATGATCAGCCCGGCCTTCTTTCGCTCGGCCATGGCATTTTCTTTCCCGCTGATGACCGCCGAGATTTCCTGGGTCGTGCTTGACGCGGGCGACCGGTTCTGCGTGCAGCACTATCTGGGGACCCAGGCTTTGGGGTATTACGCCGCAGCCTATGGGATCGCAACCTATCTGCAAGATGTGCTCAAAGTCCCTTTGCAACTGGCCTTGTTTCCCATCTGCATGAAAGTCTGGGCCGAGAAGGGCCTGCGCGAGACCCAGGAATTCCTGAGCCGGAGTCTCGACCAGTTCGTGATGATGTCGGTGCTGGTGGTGTGCGTTGCCCTGGTGACAGCGCGCGACGTAATCTCGCTGCTGGCGTCAAAGAAGTTTCAAGAGGCGCACAGCCTCCTGCCATTCCTGGTGATCGGGCTGGTACTCTCCGCGCTGACCATTTACTTCCGTCCGGGCCTGCTGATTCACAAGCGCAGTTCAAACATTTCCAAGGCAACTTTCTACGCCAGCATCTTGAACATCGCCATGAACATCGTGCTGCTGCCGAGGATCGGAATCCTGGGCGCGGCCATAGCCACCATGGTGAGTTACGCGGCCATGGTCCTGTTCCTGGCTTACGAGTCATTCAAGGTGCTGCCCTTCAGGCTCGAGCCTGCAGCTTTCGGACGATATGTGGTTGCGGGTGCGATTTCGGCCTGGGCAGCATCACGGCTGACGATCCAGTCGCCGCTGTTCGCCGCCGCGGCCAAAGGGACTTTGATCGTCGGGCTATATGCCGCCGTCTTGTGGGTCATCGACCACCGCTTCCGCAATCTCACAGTCCAGGCTTGGGGACTAGCTCGAACCTGGTTGCGGCGGCGTCGCGCCGTGGGTGTCCCGGCGATGGCTTCGACGGGAGAGAAGGAAATGGTGGTGAACCAGTGAAGTCCGTACTCCGCCGCAAGAAGAAGACGAGAGATGGATTAACGATCGGATAACTGCAATGCATTTTGGACTTGAACCACTCGTACCGATGGCTCTCTACCTGGGCGCGTTGGCTGCGTTTCTGCTGTCATTGTTCTGGCGACCCCAGGTTGGGATGTACTTTCTCATCCCCTTGCTCCCGCTGCAGACCATACGCTACCGGATCATGGACCTTCCATTAGGCAACAAGCTGATCGACATACTCTTACTCGGCGTAATCCTGGGGGCCGCGTTTCGCGGATGGTTCCATTTCGGCCGAATGCCGATGATGAAGCTGCTCCTTCTATTCGGGCTATTTTGCTACGTGCAATTGTGGCGAGGCTCTTTCTACCTGAATTCGGCGCTGCCCTTGTCATTCAGCGATCCGCGTTTTTCCAACTGGAAGAACTACATGGTTCTCTTCATCCTCTTTGCGGCCGCGGCCAGCGTGATCAAGGACGTCAAGCAGATGAAGATCGTAGTTGTGCTGATCTGCCTCTCGGTTTTCGCTGTGGGCAAAGGCTTCTACAGCGAGGTAAGCGATCGCGACCTCTCGCATTTCTCCTACGGAGTGCGCGATGGCGGCCCATTGGGCTACGCGGACGTGAACGGCGCAGCCTCCTTCGAGGCGGAGCTGATGCTCTTTCTTCTGGGCATCAACGCTTTTCAGAAGCGTAAGCCGCTCAAATGGGCAACGTGGGGTCTGCTGCTTCTCAGCGGGTATTGCCTCATATTCTCCTACTCGCGCGAAGCCTATGCAGGAATATTGCTGGGACTCTTTCTACTCGGTTTGCTAAAGCAGCGATGGGTCCTGCCGGGGCTGGCGGTCTTCCTCTTGAGCTGGCAGAGTTTCGTCCCGGTGTCGGTCCAGGAGCGCGTGCTGATGACGTACGACCAGAACCAGCAACAGCTTGATGATTCGGCGCAAGACCGGGTGGTTCTCTGGGCCGATGCCATGGATCTGTTCCAACAGAATCCGCTGTTCGGAGGCGGTTTCGATACCTACGAATGGCAGCACCGCGTCAGCACTTACAAGGATACCCACAATTATTTCCTGAAAGTTCTGGTGGAGACCGGCATCGTTGGTCTGCTGCTGTTTCTTTGGATCCTGGTCACGGCCACACGCCTGGGCGTGAGACTCTATCGCACTGCCCAGGATCCGTTTCTGAAATCGCTGGGGCTGGGTTTTACTTTGCTGATGTCGTGCGTGTTTGTAGTCAATTTCTTCGGCGACCGCTGGCAGTACGTGGAGGTAACGGGATTTCTCTGGGTGCTTCTGGCTTGCGTTGTGCGCGCCCAGATGATCGTGGATCAGGGGCAGGAGCAAGTGGTGGAAGTGCTTCACGCGGGCCGGCCTGAACTTACTGGACGGCAGGAACCGGCGCACGCCTAAGGCTGGATCGTCGCAGAGAGCGATACGGGCACGAGCCGTGGTGGGGAGAAAAACGAGCAGTGTATGTGCGGAATCTTCGGACAAATCGGCGACTCTCCCGCGTCTGAGATGTGCGGACTGGAGTTGCGTCACCGCGGCCCGGACGACGATGGAGCCAAGTATTTCGCGTCCCCGGACGGTTCTGTGTGGGTGACTTTACAGCATCGCCGCCTTTCCATCATCGATCTCTCATCGGCTGGGCATCAGCCCATGTGCAATGAAGACGAGTCGATGTGGATCATCTTCAACGGGGAGATTTACAACTTTCAGGAACTACGGAAGGAATTGATCGCAGCCGGCCACCGGTTTCGTTCACGGACGGACAGCGAGGTGATCTTGCACGGATATGAGCTGTGGGGAAATGGGGTCATCCCGCGCTTGCGGGGCATGTTCGCCTTCGCCCTGTGGGACGACAGGAACAAGCGCATGCTCCTGGCCACCGATCACTTGGGCAAGAAGCCGCTGTTTTATACCGATGACGGGCACAGATTCATCTTTGCGTCGGAGATCAAAGCCCTGCTCAAGGGCGGAGTGCCCGCGGAGCTGGATCCAGTTGCGCTGCACGACTATTTGACCTATCTCTACTTCCCTTATCCCTCTACCGCGTTCAAACACGTGCGCAAGATGGGGCCGGCCAGCGCCATCGAGATCTCTGTGTCTGCGAATGGCGAGATGACAAAACGCCATTGGCAATATTGGGACCCCGCGGAGGTCGCCGGCTCGGCAGGGCCCATCTCCGACAAGGACGCGGTCGACTGCGCCCGCGAACTGATGGAAGAAGCGGTGCGAATCCGGCTGGTCAGCGACGTTCCCCTGGGACTCTTCCTCAGTGGCGGACTGGACTCCAGCGCGATTACAGCTTTTGCCGCGAAGCACAGCGCGCAGCAGGTAAAGGCTTTCACCATCGGGTTCGCGAACAGCCGGTTCTACGATGAGCTGCCCGCAGCCCGCTTGGTCGCGAAGAGCTTTCAGGCAGACCATCATGTCCTCGAAGCCGACGAATCCTGCGCCGATCATATGACCACCGTCGTCCGGCACTTTGACGAGCCGTTCGGCAACCCCACAGCGGTCCTGGAGTACGTGATTACCAAGCTTATGCGCGAGCACGTGACCGTGGGCATCTCCGGCGATGGCGGCGACGAGTTGTTTGGAGGGTATGTGCGCTACGCCGGCGCGGCGCTGGCGCGGAGCTATCGGCGGCTGCCAAGGTTCATCACCAAGGGGCTGGTCTCGCGGCTTGCCGCGATGATGAACGATGCTACCGATGGCCGCCACAGTTTCCGCCGTGCACGCGAGTTTGCCCAATCTGCCTGGCAGGCGGAGGAGGACATGTACATCAGCTGGGTGGGGTACTTCTCAGAACTTGAGAAGACCTGCATGTACACGCCCGGCTTCGCGGCGGATGTGGGAAGCCACGATTCCGGAGATTTCCTCCGGGCTTTCTTTCGCCGCGGGGCGCGTTTGGAGCCTCTCAACCGCCTGGGTTACGTGGATTCCGCTTCCTTCCTGTGCTGTAACTGCCTGGAGTATGCCGATCGCATGTCGATGGCCAACGGGCTGGAGGTGAGGGCTCCGCTCACAGACTGCAGGCTCCTGGAATTTGCACTGCGTCTGCCGGAACGCATGAAGGTCCGCAACATGACCACCAAGTGGATTACCCGGCAAGCCCTGAGCGGCGTGCTGCCGGAAGAAATCCTGAATAAGAAAAAGATGGGCTTCAATCCTCCCCTCCCGCGCTGGATCAACGGCGAACTGAAGCCGGTGATTGCCCACTTACTGTCTCGCAAGGCGCTGGACCGGAGAGGGATCTTCCGTCCCGATGCCGTCCATTCACTGTTGCGTGAACATGAAGAACGTAAGCGAGACAATGCCCTGAAGATATGGGCCCTGCTCATGATCGAAGTGTGGCAGCGGATGTACCTTGACGGAGAGTCCGAAGAATCCATTCGTGAATCCGCGTTGGGGAAGACAAATCGCGCGCGCGCGACTTCCTCAGGGGTGTATGCGGCCGGGAACGGGGAGTCCAGCCGGGCGGGCATTCACTAGAGGGTGAAAGCGAGAGATTGATGAGTCTTGTTTTCCAATTTGCCAGCACGTCCGGCGCGGCACAGTTGATCTTTTGGCTCGCGGCAAGCGTACTCTTCTACGTCTATGCCGGGTACCCATTGTTGCTTGCACTGGCCGGCTTGTTTGCGCGTAGGCAGCAGCCTGCGCCGGACTATTGCCCCCGCCTTTCCATATTGATTGCCGCCTACAACGAAGAGGGTGTGATCGAAAAGAAGATTCGCCAGACGCTGGCCCTGGAATATCCGCCGGACAAACTCGAGGTGCTGGTGCTTTCCGACTGCTCTACCGACCGTACTGATGAGATCGTGAGCGTCTTCCCGGACCCACGCGTCCGATTGGTGCGAATGCCGGAGCGACGCGGCAAGACCCATGCCCAAAACTGCGGGGCGCGACAGGCGAAAGGCTCGGTGCTGGTGTTCTCCGATGCCACAACCACCTATCACGCTCAGGCTTTGCGCTATCTTGCGTGCAACTACCGGGATCCTAACGTGGGAGCGGTGAGCGGGCGGTACAAATACTTCGATCCGGCAGACAACTCGCCGACAGGTCTGGGAAGTTCAGCCTTCTGGAACTACGAAAACCTAATTAAGACCATGCAATCCCGCATCCGCACCATTACCGGGTGCTGCGGCTGCATCTATTCCGTACGCAAGACGGCCTACACCGAGTTGCCCGCCGATGTGATCAGCGATCTGGTGCAGCCGCTTCACGTGATTCAGGAAGGGTACAAGGTCCTGTTCGAAGATCGCGCGTTGGCGTATGAAGAGACCACCGCCTCCACCGCGGAGGAGTTCGCGATGCGCGTGCGCATCGTCACGCGGGCCGTGCGCGGATTGTTGAGCGTTAGCGACCTTCTGAAGCCCTGGAAGTTCGGCTGGACGTCATTCCAGCTCTGGTCGCACAAGATACTGCGCTGGATGGTCCCCCTATTCCTGTTGCTGCTGTTTGCCGTAAATCTGCTGCTGCTTGATTCCGCCTTTTACCGCATCGTTTTGGCGGTGCAACTGTTCTTTTATGCGGCGGCCATGGTGAACATGGTGCTTCCGCTGCATCGCGTGTGGAAGCCGCTGGGTCTGCCGCTTTATTTCTGCACGCTCAACGCGGCCGCCCTGGCCGCCATGATTGAAGTGGGCCGAGGACGGAAGTATGTCACCTGGCAGACGATGCGGGCGCGCCGATGAAAGTTGAACACGCTCTAGCCAGGGTGATCGATGGAGCTATTCCAACTGACCGGCCTACCCGTGTTCCATCATCAGTTCGTTATAGAGAGTAATAAGGTTGTGGATCATGGTTTCTGCGCTGAATCGTGAACAGGCCGCCGCCTGGGCTTCTTCACCCATTCGGGCGGCACGCACGGGGTCCCGCAGCAGCCGTAGCAAACGTCTTGCTGCCGTGTCGGGGTCTTCGGGCGGCACCAGGAAACCGCTCACTTCATCGACAATAGCCTCGGGATTCCCGCCCACTCGCGAGACCACCGGCGGGACGCCGCAAGCCATGGCCTCCAACAGCGCATTTGAAAAACCTTCGCTGCGGGAAAGCAGGCAGAACGCGCTGCTGATTTTCAACAGCGGCGCCGGGTTTTCTACATAACCCAAGAACCTGATGTTCTTTTCCACACCCAGAGACCGGGCTAGCGATTGCATCTCTTGTACATACCGGCTCTCGTAGAGGCTGCCCGCGATGGCGAAGACCACGTCAGGAATTTCACGGCAGACTTGCTGCGCGGCCTGGATCAGCAGGTCAATGCCTTTGATATGCCGAAGGTTGGCGATGCAAGTGACCAAGTGCCGGGCCCCGGCCAGATCACTCCCGACGCCATCGGCGTGCCCGGCAGCCGCGATCTGGCGTAGATCGACTCCGTTGTAAATCACGGTGATCTTGCCGGGATCAACCCGGTCCTTACCAATGCAGAATTTCCGCACCTCTTCCGAGACGGCCAGGACACGGTCAGACAGCCGGTTGATGAGCCGGTAGGCCAAATCATGTTTCGGCGATCTCAAGATCCCCAGATCGCGCCGGCAAGACAGCAGGAGCGCGCCACTCAGCTTGGCCACCAAGCCACCCCAGAGATTGGAGGTTTCGAAATAGGTCTGCACGATGTTCACTCGCTCGTCGCGAATCAGTTGCCTGAGTTGGCGCGCCGCTCTTAAGGATCCAAGATCGTAGACGCGGCGCATGGGGAGTACGTGGACTGGAACTGGAATGCTCTTCTGAATCTCCGCGTCGATCTCAAACGTCGCGACCGAGCAGCGCACCTGCCCCGGTGGCATGAGCTGGACGACCTTCAGCAGATTTCCTTCTCCTCCACCGCGCTCCACCAAATGGTCGATCAAGAACAGCACGTGCAGCGGCGAATGTGCAGCCATCTTCCTGCAACGTTTTGCGCAGACATCGGAAGATTTCACGGTATCCATTTGGTTCAGTGAGAGCACGTTATGGCCCATCCCGTGCATGGTCCCCTGAGTCGAAGACTGTGGTCTGCGCACTCGTCTGGGTCCCGGATGAAAGTCATGGTGAAAAAGGTAGTCCGCTTTGCTTGCATTTTCTTATTACTGTTCTGCGGAAGCGCTTTTGGTCAGAGCCTTGCGTCCCGCGGCAGAGTTTTGAATCACATCCCGCTTGCCTCCTTCACGCTTCCTGAGTCCGGAGGGTTGGTGGTGCTCGGGTCACTCCTGATCAGCGGGGCAACGCTGTTGCGTCGGCGCCGCTCCGCGCGTGGCGAGAAAGCCCAATAGCTTGCGGCCGATTCTGGCAAGGGCCCGCGACCGATGGCCTCATTGCCATTCTTATGGCATTACGCGGTCGGCTGAACGGCGCCCCACGAGCGGTGGTCGGCCGGATTAGAGGTTTCTTCCGCGCCATTGAACACCACACCGGCCATCTTACTTGGATCGACCTGAGCCAATACTTGAGTCAGAGACTCACGAGCTGTTTTTCTGGCTTGGACGATCATCATCACGCTTTCGCAGTGTGCCATGATCAGCTCGAAGTCGGACACTGTCAGCGCCGGCGGCGAATCCACGATGACCAGTCGAAAAGTCTCTGAAGCCCAACCCATGAATTCCTTCCAATTATCCCTCGAGAAAAGTTCTGTTGGGGACCTGCTCGCCTTGCCTGCGGGCAGGAAGTAGAGGTCGGGAATGTCGGTGCGAAGGACCTCTGTTGGAAATCCACAGTCGCCGCCGAGAATCCCGGCAAGACCTCGCGACTCGGCCTCGCCCAGAAGCCGGGTGAGACCCCGCGTGCGCAGGTCGGCATCCACCAGCAGGACCGGCCAGTCTTCTATCTGGGAGTAGCACACGGCCAGATTGAAGGCAGCCAGCGTCTTGCCTTCGCCCTGGGAAGCACTGCTCACCACCAGGGAGCGGGTGCCGCTTGCCGTTTGCTGTTTCACCAGGCGAGTGCGAATTGTGCGGTAGGCCTCCACAGCAGCGTGCCAGGCCGGGTTGTGTTGTGTTGCCAGAAGCGACTTTGCTTCGGTGCGCGGCAGGCGGATCGCGCGGCAGTTCTCCAGGCGTCGTTCGGCCAATTGAAATGCCACGCCACGCGAGTCCTGGAGAGGCTTGAGCAGATCCTTCAAGCCGGTTTCAGCGGAGTGCGCGGGCGCGCCGCTGCCGTCTTCCAGGCTCTGCTTCAATGCGCCCACCAACTGCTGGATGTCCCTATTCGCCGGCGCCGCAGCCGCGGCCTCAGTGTGTTGAGCGTTCGTAGTCTCATTGAAGAATTTGCTCATGCTACCTCGGTTCTGTACTTGAGAGATGGTTCAAATCTTGGCTCCGGAAGGCAGAGGCGTGGCGGCAAATGCGGCCGCGGTCGCAACATCCGGCAACAATTCGGCGACGCTGAGCTCTGCGGCTGCCTCGGTCACAGAATCCGCTCCGATCTTCCGCACCTGCCGGCTAAACCCAAGGTCCAGCGTGCGATCACAGAGCAGGTTGATGAGCCGGGGCACCCCCTTGGTCCAGCGATAGATCTCCTCCAGCGCCGGGGTGGAAAAGGGTCCATCACCCTGCAGGCCGGCAACGTGCATCCGTTCCGCGATGTAGGCGCGAGTCTCGACCAGCGTCAGCGGGCGCAACTTCGACACGACCGCAATTCGCTGCTTCAACGCTGCCAGTTGCGGCTTCATGAGCAACGGCAGCAGTTCCGGCTGGCCGCAGAGAATCACCTGGAGCACGTTGACGGGATAACTATCCAGGTTCAGGAGAAGACGCACTTCTTCAATCAGGGCGGAGGTCAGCAAATGCGCTTCGTCGATGATCAGTACGACCGCGCCATGGCGCCGGTGGGAATCCAGAAGGAGTTTGTGCAGCGCCCGCAGACGGGCAGGTTTGCCGGCTGCGGACGAGATCTCCAGTTCATCAAATAGCGTTTCAAACAGCTCGTCCGCGGTGAGAGTCGGGTTTACGACGAATGCTGATCGGAGCGGCCTTTGGACGGACGCTTCACGCGCCAGGATATGCTGTAGAGAGTACAGCAGGGTGGTTTTCCCAGTTCCGATCGGTCCGACGGAGATTTGCAGGCCCTTGCGCGCTGCCACCCCCTCCACCATCGCCCGCAGAGTGTTCCGGTGAGGCTCCGCCAGATGGAGGAACCGCGGATCAGGCGTGAGTCTGAACGGTTCTTGTTTCAAGCCATAAAAAGCCGAATACATGTCCCGCCTTTATGCAGAATGGTTTTCGCCAAGCCGGGCTTGAGTGGGCAACTCTGGTTCCAAAGAACGTCAAGACGACTTTCTTGTGAATCAGTGGCTTGACGTGGAACGGAAGATACGCATCTCGAGCCGGCGATATCTTGCGCAAGAGATTTCATATTTTGTGCGGGACATTTTCTTCTTTCGTAAAGCCCATGCGTGGTGCGAGGGCAGTCACTGTTGTGCCAGCGGATGCTCATTTCGCCTGGCTCATGGTCCAGGCGGCTTCGGTCGATAGCCGCGAACTGCCCAACCCCAAACGTGATTCAAATATCCGAACGATCGCACCTGGTGGCGGTTGGCGGCCGGAAGACGCGCTGAGATTCCGTGTGCGCGGTCTGCCGGGATGGCAACCACCCTGTCCAATCCATGCAACATTTTTCACTCAGCGGCGGGCACGCTTCGAACACACTCGGCCAAAACAACGGTACGGGAACAATTTCCCTCGCGACTTCGACGGCATGGGCCTTGCACTACAACCGTCACGAGTGACGAGGCTCTTCAAGAACGGAGAAAGTGGAGTGCGCGGGCGCCGGCTCATCCGGGCGGAGCAGAGTAACGCTAAGACGGGCGTACTTACGTCCCCAGCCCACATCTTGACTGTGGACGTGGAGGACTACTTCCAGGTTGAAGCGTTTGCCAGCTGGGTTTACCGGGAAAGTTGGGACCAATGGCCGTGCCGGGTGGTTGAAAACACGGAACGCATCCTGGACCTCTTCGATCAGCATCGAGCCAAAGGCACCTTTTTCTTCCTCGGCTGGGTGGCAGAGCGGTTTCCGAAGCTGGTGCGCGCGGTACATGCACGCGGTCATGAACTAGGCTGCCATAGTTACTGGCATCGGACCATCTACAGCCTCACTCGGGAAGCGTTTCGCGAAGATACCAGGCTGGCCAAGTCGGTGATCGAGGACGCCGCAGGAGTCCAGGTCATTGGCTACCGGGCCCCAAGCTGGTCGATTACGCGAGATTGCCTTTGGGCGCTGGACATTCTGGCCGAAGAGGGATTCGTTTACGACTCAAGCATCTATCCCATTCACCACGACCTCTACGGCCTGCCCGGCGCCAAAAGATTTCCTTACGTGCATCTGTCCGGCAATGGACTTCAACTCCGCGAATATCCACCGGCGACGCTTCGTTTCCTGGGTACAAATTTTCCTGTGGCCGGCGGCGGTTATCTGCGTATTTTTCCCGCCGCTGCCACGAGGCTGGCCTTCCGCATTTTTGAGAAGCGTTACCGCGAGCGCGTCGTGGTCTATCTCCATCCATGGGAGCTCGATCCGGACCAGCCGAGAATCCCGGCAGGACTGCGCTCGCGCCTCCGTCATTACACGAGCCTGCGAACCATGAGCGGCAAAGTAAGCGCGCTGCTGCAGCGGCATAGGTTTGAACGGTTTTGCGATGTATTGAGGGAGAACGAAGTGGCAGCGGCGGGGCCCAGCATGCGCGTGTCAGCTCCCAGTCAACTGGAGCAGGAGCCGGCGCAGCGGCTGTCGCCAACGGCTGTGTTTCCGGGGGAAGGAAATATCCGCCGGCCAGCATGAGGAAAGAAATGGATGGAAAGCCGAGCGTTCCGGTCGTCCTCGCCTATCACGAGGTGATGCCACAATCTGCTTACTCCTACTGCGTCACCTGCCCCGCCCTGGGTGAACATCTGCGTCTGGTTCGCGGGTTTGGGCTGAGCGGCGCCGACAGTCCTCAAGCAAGGATCACTTTCGATGATGGAGAACAAACCCAGTATCAATACGCACTTCCACTTCTTGCGGAATACGGAATCGCCGCGACTTTTTTTGTGACCCCGGGACTGATGGGCACCGCGGCGAAGTTTCTTACGTGGAGTCAGCTGCAAGAGTTGCAGAACGCCGGACACTCCATCGAGTCCCACGGCTGGTCGCACAGGTTCCTGACTCTCTGCCCTTCGCGGCAGCTGGCCCTCGAACTCCTCATGTCAAAGAATAGTTTGGAAGACCGTCTGGGGCGCGAGGTCGCAGGCATCGCTGCACCCGGCGGACGGTGGGACCTCCGCGTCGCCACAGCTTGCGCGGCCGCCAGCTACCGGCGCCTATACGTTTCTGAACCGTGGATTCTCGTGGAAACGAGCGGGCTTCAGGTGGTAGGGCGCTTTATGGTGCGTCGCACAACCACCGTTCCGGAGCTGAAGAGGATTCTCGCGAAAGACCCGAGCATGCTGTGGCGCCTGCGGATGCGCTCGCGGCTTAAGAAGCGTGTAGCAGACATGATCGGCGACGGTGTGTACCACCGCCTGTGGTGCCGTCTCTCGGGATACACGGAATTCGAAGAAGCGCGCCGGAATACCGGCGCTTGATTCAAGAGAAGAAGGAAGAAGTGAAGCGTGCGCAAATAGAAGTTCCCGGCGGAGTGAACGGTCATTCTGCGTCCAGGGCGCGGTCAGTGAATGCGCAAGATGCAAAGGTAGAGAACCCATGAGCGCGCTGGGGCAAACTTCGCTGGCGCCCGCAGAGTCCCAGGCGTCGGTCTCGCTGGGCGCCCTTGCGGTCTCCGTCATCATTCCGGCGCTGAATGAAGCCAAGGTAATCGGGCGCTGCCTCGAGTCGATCACCCATCTCGATTTTCCGCGTCATCGCTTTGAGGTGATTGTGGTAGACAACGGATCTACGGATGCCACCATCGCGATCGCTGAGTCCTTCCGCGACCAGATCACGCTGCGGACGCTCAGGAAGACCGGCGTGCATATTTCGGCGTTGCGCAATCTCGGAGCGCGCGAAGCTCGAGGAGCGATTCTTGCCTTTCTGGATGCCGACTGTCTGGCCCCGCGCGGCTGGCTCGCCGACATGACCGGCTTGATGTCGACGGCGGGTCCGGGCGTGGTGGGAGCGCACTACCTCTTGCCCGACCATTCCTCCTGGGTGGGCCGGACCTGGCACCGGTACCAGGAAGCGCCAAAGTCGGGCGATGTTTCCCACGTTCCAGCCGGCGATCTGATCATGCGCCGTGAAGACTATCTCCGCGTGGGCGGGTTTGACGAAACCATCCAGACCAACGAAGACTACGAGCTTTGCCAGCGTGCGCGCGCCGCAGGAATGCCGGTGCGCGCGGTGCCCCGAGTGGGCGTGGTGCACCTGGGCACGGCGCAGAGTCTGCGTGCTTTCTACTGCAAGCAGCGATGGCACGGCACCCACGTGATGAAGGTCTTTTTGCGCGACGTCTTTGGCTCGCACAACCACAAGGCCGTGGCGTTTGCATGGGTCACGTTGCTCGCCGCAACCCTGATCGCAGGAGGAACCATATGGTCGTTTTTCGACGGACCGCAACTGCTTCCCCTCGCCGGTTTGATAGCCTTGTTTGCGCCTCCGCTGTCGCTGTCGCTGCGCCAGGTAGCGCGACGAGGGAAGTGGTCTGACTTCCTGCCCTTGACCGCGCTTTACCTGACATACGGAGTTGCCCGCGCTGCGGCTTTGCTTAACCTAAAGAACCTCTTCTAGTAGGGCAGTTCCAGAAATGGTGTAGCCTGCATTTCACCTCAGTGGCTGAAGCCGGTCAGTTTTTGTAGCCGAAACGCAGGCATAAATGCCTGCTCCACCCTGTACCGGGATACAGCAATTCTGGAACCGCCTTAGTTGCTGCCGGAGGGACGTGCAGAGAGTCTTGCCACCAGGGCATCAAAGTCCGGCAGGAAGAAAACGCTGCCGCTGCGATTGGATTCACTGACGAAATCTCGAAAGGCAGAGCTCTCGGCGGTCGGCTCGGAGATATCGCCGATGACCGCAAGTTTCAGCCCGTAATTTACGATCTTCTGAATGAACTCGCCCGCGAGACCGGAGCGCAGATGGAAGAATTCGGGTTCGAGCCGCTGCACCGGCACAACGATCGCAGTTGCGCGGTGGGCCAGGGCGTTTTCAATCAGCTCAAGAACGTCCTTGTAGCTTCCTAAGGGCGGGCCGGCAGCCTTGGCGACCAGCAGGCGGTAGCCCGCGGACACGATGATCTCTGCTGTCATGCCTCGAATTATAGGGCGCTCTTCGTCAAGCGTCTCACGGCGCGGGCAGGCTGATGTAAGAACTTCGGCAATTGCGGCTGGGAGAGTGTAATTTTGCAACTTTTGTTCAGGCGGCCCGGCGTTGCAGGAGCGCTAACACCGATGGCGGCAGATGGCTCTTGATCCAGCGCTTCGATTGTCTTGCCTGTCGCTGCTGGGCGAGACAGGCGCGACCAAGGGGCCTGTCGCCGGCAAACTGCAGATCGAAGTAGGTATCCTGGCGCGCACCGAAACTGAGCTTGTAGCGATCGTCACCGCCCAGAAAATCATAGCGTTTGGCGCCGGCTGCGATCATTTCCTTGAGAACTTGCGCCCGCAGCGCATAGCCCACCTTTTCCGCCGCGTATTTCGGGTTGAATCCTTCCTGCAGGAGATACACGGTATCGCGATAACGGAAGCAGAACTGAACAGCCACGGTCTCATCGTCCAATGCCAGCAGCCAGAACTCAAGCCAGCCGCGCCGCAAAAAGGCCTCCGCCATTCGCAGGTAGAAGTCCCGACGCTCGGGACTGGAGAAGGCCCCGGGCTCGCCGCGTTGCATCCAGCGCATCTGATGCAGGGTGAACAGTGCTTTCAGGCTGGGCGCGAGTTCGTTGGCACATTCACAGCGGCAGACGCGCATCCGATAGCGCCCTTGCAGGCGTTTGGGATAGCGGGTTAGCAGGGGCCGGAATTCCGGCGCGAGATCTTGCAGGTATGCTTCCCAGGTGGGCGGCAGGTCGACGAAGAAATGTGCTGTGCTGGCGGTCCAGTGGGGCCATCCTTGATGGTCCAAGACCGTGAGCAGCTCGCGGCCCGTCGCAGAATCGGGCGCCAGGGTTTCCAGCCAACAGGTATCCCACGATGTTTCCTTTTCGAGCCAGGCAACAAGAGTCTTTGCTACCATCTCGCCGGCGCCGGGCTTGACGATGAAGTCAAGCGCGTCGGAATCTCCCGAACCTGCTCCTACCATGCGAAGGTTTTGCAAGCGGAAAGTAAAGAAAGACTTATGCTCGAGAAAAAGGGGAGCGATTCCAGCCACGCGGCGGTCGCCATCCACAAACACCAAGCCCAGAAAGGCACGGTCCTTACCGTACGCCCGCCACCAAGATCCCAGCCACTCGGGAGTCATGAAGATGGAAGCGTTATGATTCTGCGCCAGTAGATCGTCCCAGGAGCCACGAAATCCCTCAAGATCTTCCCAGCGCCGGCAAACATGGACCGCAAGAGGGGTTTGGCCGGCGCTTAGCGCTCGAGAAGCGGCTTCGAGTTGGTGGGGAAGGCTCAGAGGATCGCGACCTTTAATCGTGTGGTGCACGTCTCGTTCCCCACTCAGAGTGAGCCAAAGAGATTAAATCGAACTCCTTGACAACAAACGTGTTAGCTTGGCGCAAGGGGCCACGCGTGGATGTATTCCGCAAAAGCCCAACGTGCCCGTTTAGGCAAACTTTTTCCGACTTTGCTACACAGCTTAAGGAAGGGGCACCGCTGAGCTACATCGCTGCGAATGGGAGATCGAAGCCTCTACCAATCGTCACGCTCACGGTTGACTCGGGAGTGCTTCCGGGCAACGAGTAATCGGCGAAGATGGGAAGATTTGCACGCGCCGGCACCAAGGATGCCTGCCCGGCCTAGCGGGCCAGGAGTCTGGAGAAACGAAGAGTCAGAAACCATGTGCAAGCCGATACTCCAGCTCTGACAACCTTTCGCGTGTACGGCACATCCTTCCCCGTTTGGGAGTGCTTGTAGTTTCCAGCCTCGTCATGGTCCGATTTTGTCGTCGGCTCACAGCTCAGGCCTCATCCAGTCAAAGCTGAGGGAACCAAGCAAGCAGATACTCGGTCAAAGTGGACCGGCATCGCGCTGCCAGCGATGCAAATCACAAGGGCCCCATTTACGCAGCCTGAGAGGTCGCAAGACCGGCGCTGCGGAAGCAACAACTATCAGAGTATTAACACCGATTCTGGAAGCAGTTTCTAATTCAGAATCACAAGCGGATTGAGAACTGTTCGCGTTGTCCCAGCGATGAAGAATTACGCGCAATCCGGCCGCGCGCAGTGCCCGGTCTGTCATCATTCCGTGAGCTCCACGCGGCATCTTGCCCGGTGCTCCGGCGGACGCAGCCAAGAGGTCACAGAAGCGTGTCCTCCGCATGACGCGTGGTTGCAGCAAGGCCAGGCCCGCCCTGAGACCAGAGAGATGGAATTCTTTCCATTAGTGTCTGCGGCACACGAATTCAAGACTCCTCTGGTAGTCATGCTCGGATATGCCGAATTGTTGCGCAGCGGGCGCCTAGGCGGCGTAAATGACCGCCAACGGGAGGTGCTGGATGAGATCCAGCTGAGCGCGCAGCGTTTGCAGAACCTGATCCGGGACCTCTTGCTTCTTTACGAATTGCGGGCGGCACGAGATGTCTTGAACGGAAGTCTGGAGCTGGCAACCGCCTCTGTGAACGATCACGTGCGGGAGATCTTTCACTACTGGGCGCCCGTGGCAAGGCAGAAGTCGATGACATATCAATTGCATCTGTCGCCGCGCCCTCCCCGGGTCAAGGTAGAGCCATTGAAGCTGCAGCACATCATCTCCAACCTGATCGAGAACGCGCTGAAGTATTCTCCTGACGGCGCCGAGGTCGTGGTCCGTGTGACACCCTGCTTTTGGGATCGCCGAGAGGCGCAGACCGAATTCCTCTTCAATCTGGAACGCAAAGCAAGCCTGAAGATCGAGAACGCTGTTCGCATTGACGTGATCGATACCGGTCCGGGAATTCCTCCGGGCCATCATGAAGACATCTTTTGGGATTTTGTTCAATTACCAGGCGCATCTTCGCGAGGCACTGGGCTAGGACTGGCCATAGCCCGGCGCCTTTCGGAAGCCCATGGAGGTGCGCTTTGGGTGGAAAGTGAGTTTGGCAGGGGCAGCAGGTTCTCGCTGCTATTGGCACAGACCGAGGTAGGAGATCAGAAATGAGCGCGCCGAACATCTTGCTCGTCGACGACGAGCCGAGTGTACTTCGTTACATCAAAACCCTGTTGGAGATTGAAAACTACCGTGTTGAAACCGCCAGCAGCGGCGAAGAGGCGCTGCAACGAATGCAGCGCCGGCCGGCCCCCAGCCTGATTGTGCTGGACCTGGTGATGCCCGGCATGGACGGCTTGCAGACCCTGGAGAGCTGCAAGAAGATCCATCCGGAGCAGAAGGTGCTGATGATGTCATGCGTCAGCGACACCGGAAAGGTGGTCCAGGCCATCAAGCTGGGGGCCAGCGACTATCTCACCAAGCCGTTCCAACTGCCGCAATTGCAGGGAGCGATTCGTCGCGCCCTGGAATCAAGCAGGGGGGAGGAAGCCGAAGGCCAGGCCGAGGCTGCGAAGTACTCCGGCAGCGGGTCGGAGATGCTCGAAACCCTGGATGACCAGATGTTTTTTCTGGCGGCCAGCCCGGTCATGAAACAGATTCGAGCCCAGGTGGCTCTGATCGCCAAGGTGGATGTTCCGGTGCTCTTGTTGGGCGAGAGCGGAGTTGGCAAAGAGGTCCTGGCCCGGCTGATTCACAAGATGTCGATCCGCGCCCACCGCACCATGGTTAAAGTGAATTGTGCGGCACTGCCTGCTGAGCTGCTGGAGAGCGAGCTCTTCGGGTATGAATCCGGGGCCTTTACTGGAGCCGGCAAGTCCAAACCAGGCAAGTTCGAACTGGCTCACAAAGGCACTATTCTTCTGGACGAAATCGGCGAGATGAGCGCCGCCTTGCAGGCCAAATTGCTGCACGTTCTCCAGGATAGCCAGTTTTCCCGTTTGGGTGGACGGGCCAATATCTGTGTGGACGCCAGAATCCTGGCCGCCACCAACATCGACGTACGGACAGCCATCGCGGAACATAAGTTGCGAGAAGACCTCTACTATCGTTTGAACGCGTTTACCATTACCATTCCGCCGCTGCGCGAGCGCCGCCAGGAGATCCCAGCACTGCTGGCTTGTTTCATGAATGACCTGGCGCAGAAATTCGTCAAGAGCCCCCTGCCCATCTCCGACCGTTTGGTGCAGGAATGCATGGGCTATTACTGGCCGGGGAATTTGCGCGAGTTGAGCAACTTCGTCAAACGTTATCTGGTACTGGAGCAGGAAGAGCTGGTCATCGAAGAACTGCAGAGCAAGGCCAGGGAGACCGGCGGCGAGCACGAAGCCTCAGGTCAGCCCGCCTCCATGCGAAGCGGTCTCAAGGCCCTGGTGCGCAGCTTGAAAGATGACGCGGAAGCCAGGGAGATCGCGCGCGCTCTGGAGGACTCCAACTGGAACCGAAAGCTCGCGGCCGCGCAGTTGCACATCAGCTATAAGGCGCTGCTCTACAAGATCAAGCAGCACGGACTGGCGCCGGCGGCGAGGCCGGAGGCCCGTCTGGGCGCGGCCAATCGCTGGTGAGGGCAAGATGCGCCACTTCAGATACAATCAGGCAGTTGGATTTCAATGGGTCTGCGCAGGCAGGGGAAAGCTGCGTCACGCAACTCGTGTGGGAGTTACGCGATGAGAAAGTATCTAGTTACAGGAGTGGCCGGATTCATCGGGTCAGCCATCGTCCGGGCGCTCATTGAGCAGGGAAGCGAAGTCCGTGGTTTCGACGATCTTTCTACGGGAAAGCGCGACAACATCGCCGGTCTTACAGGAGATCTGGATTTTCGAGAAGTAAGCCTGCTCGATACCGCAGGAACGGCGGCGGCGTGCCAGGGCGTAGAGTGTATATTTCATGAAGCGGCGATGCCGTCGGTGCCAAAGTCGGTCGCTGAACCCAAGCTCACCAATTCCGTCAACATCGAGGGTACTCTCAACCTGCTGATCGCCGCTCGCGATGCCGGCGTCAAGCGGGTCGTCTATGCAGCGTCATCGTCGGCCTATGGCGAGAGCGAAGTGCTGCCCAAGCGGGAAGACATGGTCCCCCATCCCATCTCGCCCTACGCCACACAGAAGCTGGCGGGGGAGCATTACATGCACGCGTTTTCCAAAGTGTACGGGTTGGAGACAGTGAGCCTGCGCTATTTCAATGTTTTTGGGCCGCGCCAGGACGCCAAATCGCAATACTCGGCGGTGCTGGCTTCGTTCATCACGCAAATGCTGCAAGCCCGCTCTCCCACCATCTTCGGCGACGGCGAGCAGAGCCGCGACTTTACCTATGTGGACAACGCCGTCCAGGCCAACCTGCTGGCATCCGAGGCCCCGGCTGGGGATGTTTCGGGCAAAGTGTTCAATGTCGCCACCGGAGTCCGTCACTCACTCAACCGGACGTATGAGATGCTGCAGGGAATCATTGGCTTTTCCGGCGCGCCCCACTACGCCCCGGCACGGGCCGGCGACGTCAAGCATTCCCTGGCCGACATTGCGCTAGCCCAAAGGTACTTGAAATACAGCCCGGGAGTGGGGTTCGAAGACGGCCTGCGGCGTACGGTGGATTGGTATCGGCAGCTCTCCGCGCGAGATCTCAGCCGGGCAACCGTGGTTCGGTAGCCGACTCCGCCAGTTCGGCGTACGCGCGCTCAAATTGAGCCTTGAGAACGCCGTTGGGCGCAGTAAATCCCTGCACCACCCGCCTGGCCCATTCACAGTATTCGCGCTTGCGTTCCAGACTCCACTCGGCCGGCGGGCTGGCCAGAATAGAGCGCAGGTTGGAAATCTTGTCCGCAAGCTTGAGCGTCTGGGCGCGTGGAGACTTCTGCGGCGCGGTCTCAATCTGCAGGGCCTTCCGGGTTTCCTTGGGCAAGGACTTGTCATCCGTAGCTTCCAGCACCAGGCTGGTAACGTCGCTGCCAAAGCGTTCTTCCAGATCGCGCGCGGTGACGCCAGTATCTTCGACCGTATCGTGCAGCAGTCCGGCTATGACCAGGTTTGTATCCAGCGTCTCACTGCTGGCCGCGATCAATTCCGCAACCTCAATCAGGTGGTTGACGTATGGCTCCTTGGCGAGTCCCTTGCGTTTCTGTCCCGCGTGCTTCTCGGCGGCAAACCGGGCGGCCGTCAGAATCCGCCGCACGGGTTCCGAGCATGATTCGTGTTCACCAGGGTTAACCATCGGTTATTTACTCCCGCGTTAAGTTGTTTCGTTTCAGTTCGCAGGGGCCTGCTTTTTTAGTGCATCCGGACAGATTTTCCCTTAATCTGAAGCTGTTGCTTTTGATCAGGCCTTCCAAAGAGCCCCGGTCTTGGCGTTCTTCAGGCCGGAGTGCTCGTCATTTAAATTCTACTTGGACCCAGAGGTGTTTGTATCGATGCCAGAACTTACGCCGCCTTTTTCTGTTAGATTGCGAAGCCTTACCGCTAAACTCCGTGTGTTGGACCGGGACCTTAAGGCCAACCCATCGCCAAGCGGGACCGCGTTGCGAGAGTTTCGCCAGACCCTGGACAACATTCGCATGACCGCGTGGACCGTCAGCGAGCTGCTCAACGCCCGCCAGACCAAGAAGAACCCGGAGGCCGTGCTCTCGTTTCTGACCGCGGAACGGCTTCGCCGCTTCAGCCAGATGGTTCAGGACCTATGCGTTGATCTGGAGCGGGACGGCGACTCCTGGCCCACCCAGGGCGTCAAGACGCTTGAAGCATCCTTGACTCTGCTGCGCGAACGCCTGCGTAAGCTAGGGGAAAGCGAATCAGCTTAGGAGATTGTCCCGCCTCGGGCCCAGAGCAGCTTGCGCGTCTCCCGCCGCCACAGGGGCCTGTCACCGCCTGCGCACCCGGCCCGCACGGCGCGGGATAAAACGGAACCCTGAAAGAATCAAAAAAACAACGAGAGCCCATTCCGAAGCCTCACCGGAAGTAAGGGTTGGAGTTGCAACACCGGCTGTGGTGAGGCTGAGGAACCTGCTCCGCCCCAGCGTGGTGGAGAAGGAAGCCTCTCGGCTCACGCTTGGCGGCAGCAGGAGCCGGTCCCTCACCCACCTCCCCTTCGCAAGCTCAGGGGTCGGGGGATTCGGGATTGTGTCTCGTGGGGGACGGAAAAGGACACAGACCGTCAGGGGTCCATTTGGGGGATAAAAAGGTTGGTTTGAGATGCTGAGCGGTCGGGGGGTAGAAAGAATCAACATGAAACTGACCACTACCCAGCACCCAGTAGTATCTCAGTTTGGAAAAAGTTGCAGTCCATAGAATTGGCGTGTATATTCGGCCCGAAAATGGAGCGCCCGCCCGATCCCCAACTCATCGGATTCCTCGAAGCCTACGACCGGCACATTTCGGACCTTGCACTGGCGCTGCGGGAGATCATTCTTGAGGAGGCGCCCGACGCGTCCGAGTCGATCTACCAGGTGTACACGGTCGCGATCTGGTTCGGGTTCAGCGGAAAGATGAAGGACATGTTCTGCTACATTGCGACCAATGCCGGGCATGTAAATCTCGGGTTCCCGCGCGGCGCGTCGCTAGCCGATCCAAATCGCGTGCTGGAGGGCGAGGGCAAGACGATGCGGCACATCAAGTTTGCGAGCCTGCGCGACCTGGAAAGGCCGTTCGTGCGGCGCTACATACAGGAGGCTATGGAAGAGGCGCAGCCGGCCGGGACCCGCGGAACCGGCAAGAGCGTGGTCAAGAGCAACGTCGCCGCGGGCAGGACCGCGAAGAAACGCGGGAAGCCGGGTGCGCGGCGTTCGCGCCGGTGAGACCAACTCTCGAGATTGCAATCATCAATGATGGCAAGGGTCCCACCGCTGCTGCCACTTAGGCCTGCGACAGCCATCGGGCGGTTTCGACGTGCTTGTCGTAGACCACTGCTCCCTCGAAGCTCCAAGCCAGGGTTTGGGCTAGCGCCCACAAGCGGCAGCGTTCTCGATCGAGTCGTAGCGCGGTGCTCAGTCTGTCGAGTCTGTGGAGGACTTCAGTGCGGCTGTGGCCGAACTCGTAGCCGCGTATGATGGGCGCGAGCGAAAGCTCTCTTTCCCCTACCAGGGGCTTAGGATCGATCGCCAGCCACGGTTCGCGACGGGCGCGCAGAACGTTGTCTCCATGCAGGTCCTGGTGCAGTAAGACCTGCGCACCCTGTGTGCTCGACAGACGGTCCATTGCTTCAAGCGCCGCATCCAGCAAGGCGCGCTCGAACGGACGCCGCGCAAGCTCCCAGTCTCGTGGCAGCCGTGTGCGCCATTCCGTGCATTCCTCGGCCAAACTCCTGAAGGGCTGCCCTGCCGGTATCCAGAGCCGCGGCAACATTTCTGCGAGGACTTCCAGCGCTTGCTCCGCATCCACCGTCGCCAGGTGGTCGCCAGGCTCGCAACGCTCCAGCAACAGCGCGTGTTCTTCTGCGTCGTAGGCCGAGAGCCGGACTGCTCCGGCGCCGTTCCACAACCGCAGCGCTTCGTGCTCGTGTTCGGATTCTGGATTGGGCCACTGGATTTTCAAAACCGCCGGAGATCCGTCAGGCAGCGTGACAGGGAAAACGATGGAGGCGAAGGACTGCGGATAAGGCGGCTCCAGCCGTAGCGCCCACTTCTCCACACAACGGTCTACACAGTTGGGAAGCTCGCGTAGCCACTCGCGGCCTCGCTCCGATGTTTCGAGCCAGTTGAGGGCAGGTGGGACTTGGAAGAGCACGACATAGTAATGCTAACCGCAGCGCTTACGTTGTTACCAGATATGACTGGCCACCCGTCCAGATCGTCAGCGCGAGCTATAAGCTTCCAGAGTGCGCTAATAC
>DATDGY010000069.1:0-2443 GCA_036521855.1 Candidatus Angelobacter sp. | reverse complement strand
GGCCTAGCCGGATCGTTCATTGTCTCAAAGCTGATGGAAGGGTTTCTGTTTGGCATTGGGGCTAGGGATGCGTTGACGTTTGCATCACTGCCGCTGTTTCTCGCGAGCGTGGCGCTGGCTGCGAGTTACGTTCCGGCGCAGCGTGCGGCGGCGATGGACCCAAGCTCAGCGCTTAAACACGAGTGATCGAGACAGGCAGGACGATCCGGTTCGGTAAAGGTATAGGGACAAATCTGTCTTGTTAAACGTGGCATCTGCCAGAGCATCCGGGAGGGGCGCCTAGCCTGAATTTTCGCGGCAAAGCGTGAGATAACGTTCCGTTTCCCCGAATCCCCAGCCACGGCATGGCCCACTACCAGATCTGTTACTGATTTGGTGAATTTATCAACAGATATCGTAGAGTCTCCTTATATCTGCCGGATATGGCATTTGCGAGTCTAAAACGGCTGGTAGTGGCACGACGGCCCAGGTTTCAGGCGATATTCGCAGTCTGCGGCTCCGATGGAGAGCGATTTCTGTTGACTTGCGAAAACATAAGTATCAATATTTGTTTTATGGAGAGTTCACCAGATAAGCTAACCTCCGAGTCCCGCTTCTTCCTCGAACCCACTTCCCCCGCCCAACGCCAGTACGAGGCCCTCCGCGCCTACTTCGTCGAAGGTCTTTCCTCGGCTGACGTCTCCGGCCGCTTTGGCTATACTCCCGGCTCCTTCCGCGTCTTGTGCCATCATTTCCGCCGCTCCAAGCCCGACTTCTTCCGTGAACTCAAGCATGGCCCCCATACCCAGCCCAAGAAAGACGCCGTCCGCGAGCTGATCCTGGGGATGCGCAAACAGAACCTCTCCATCTACGACATCGAAAGCGCCCTCAAGACCCAGCAGACTCCCTTGAGTACCACCGCCATCTGGGAGATCTTGCATGAAGCAGGCTTTGCCCGCTTGCCTCGGCGCCAGGATGAAGAACGGCCGGCAACGCTCCTGCCCACGGCCGCTGCCGTCGCCGATTGCCGCGAGTTTTCTCTTTCCCCGCGCCGCTTCACGACTCAACTCGGCGGCCTGTTCTTGTTTCTGCCCCTGCTGGTGGATTGCGACTTTCCCGGCCTGGTCCGGCAGGCCGGTTACCCCGGTAGCAAGATGATTCCGGCCCCTCAGGCATGGCTCTCCCTGCTGGGACTGAAACTCTCCAGCACCGAACGCAAGAACCATGTCATGGACTTGGTTTTCGATGAAGGACTGGCTCTGTTTGCGGGGCTGAATGTGGTGCCCAAGACCACCTACCTGGAGACCTACTCGCATAGCTTTTCACCCAAAACCAACGAGAAGCTCCGCAAACTCTGGATCGGTGTTCTGCGGCAGAAGAAATTACTCAAGGGCGAGAGCTTCAATCTGGATTTCCACTCCATTCCGTTCTTCGGCGCCGACGAGTTTGTGGAGCGGCATTACCTCTCCAAACGCAGCCGCAGCCAAAAGTCGATTTTGGTTTTCCTGGCGCAAGATGCCGAAAGCCATGTGTTCTGTTACTCCAAGGCCGATCTGCTCAAACGGGACCAAGCCGATGCGGTCTTGGATTTCGTCAAGTTTTGGAAGACGGCCTACGGCGAGCTACCGCCCGAGTTGGTCTTCGACTCCAAGCTGACCACCTATGCCAAGCTGAACCGCTTGAACCAGATGGGCATCACCTTCATGACCCTGCGCCGCCGATCGCCGGCGATCCTGCGCGAAGTGGCCAACACGCCACGGTCAGCCTGGCGCACGGTACACCTGGATGTGCCGCACCGCATGTACCAAAATCCCAAAGTCGTCGACCAACAGGTGAGCTTGCGCGATTATGATGGCCCGATTCGGCAAATGTTGATCACCGACCTGGGACATGAGGAGCCCACGGTGCTGCTCACCAACGATCTGCGCACCACGGCGGCCAAACGCATCACCCGCTATGCGCAACGGATGTTGATCGAGAACGGGCTGGCCGACGCCGTTCAGTTCTTTCATCTGGATGCGTTGAGTTCTGCCGTTCGTCTGAAGATCGATTTCGATGTCACCCTGACCGAAGTGGCGAGTGGGCTATACCGGATGCTGGGCCGCCGGATCGCCGGATATGAATCCGCCCAATCCCGCCAATTGTTTCGCCACTTCCTGAATACTCCGGCCGAAGTCGAAATCACCGACAAGCGCGTCGAGGTTACGCTGCCCAAGCGCGCCCACAATCCCTTGTTGCTCGCGGCCGATTTCGGCCAGGGGTCAACGCCGATCCCCTGGTGGGACGGACGACGGCTGGTCTTGAAATTCCGGTAGACGGCGCCTCAAAACGTTAGCTGACTTCTGATTGTCCGGTTGCTTCAGCAAGTGGTTCGGCGCCAGCCGGCCGGACGCCGACCTCCCGCCGCGCCTGGGGGGCTGTAGCACCGTTCGGACCGTGAGTGAAGGTCGGAGATAGGCTTCAG
>DATDGY010000068.1:0-51475 GCA_036521855.1 Candidatus Angelobacter sp. | reverse complement strand
TCGTCGGCGCGATGGACTGCTGGGCCACCAGGTCGTTGACCTTGATTGTGACCTGATAGACGCCCGGCTCCAACTTGTCCGGCGGTACGCGTTGCTGAAGAGTGACTTGGCTGCCCGCGTTGCCCATCTGGCCGGTGCTCTGGACCAGTTCAAACACAGGCTTGCCCGTGGCGACGTTGACCACGCGGTATTCAACCGTGGCCGAAGGCTCCTGCGTGTTCTTGTCCAGCGCGAGGTTATAGACCTGCATCCACAGATTTACCTTCTGTCCGCGGGCAAACGTGGCCGGCTCGCCGTTCGGCGAAACCCGCGGCCGGACGCGGTCCGCGCCCAGCACAAAACTTCCGGAGCCGATTTGATTCGCCGGCACCGGGTCCATCAGGTCGGCCAGGATCAGCGTGGAGGCCGAGAGTTGATCTTCGTTACCGAAGTCGGGTACCTGGATGGAATGAGAAAAGATGCCCAGCTTGTCGCCGTTCACGTCCTTCAGCATGATGTCCAGACGGTAATGGCCGGGGTGCAGCGGGATCGCCTCCTGGTACAGGGACACGTTGTCGGCAAACTTCTCGAGCTGGTCAGCGGGAACGTTGAGGCGAAGCGGCTCCTCGAACGTGCCCATCACCTTTCCGGTGAGGTTCGTCACGGTGCCGGAAAACATCAGTGACGCGCGTTGCACACCGTCTTTCGCCACGTATGTGAGCTGGCGGTTCGGCACCTGGATGGTGATCGGCGTCAACACCGTTTTCGCGTCGGCCTTCACAAAGTCTACGCGGACGTCGAACGGCAGCAGGTTGTAGTGAATGAACGAGCGGACGTCGGGCCGGCTGCCCGATTTGATCGGCGGGGGAGCGAGCAGCAGAGCTGCCAGCTCGATGCGATCAAATTGCTTAGACTGGTTGTTGCCGAAGAGTGAGGGACCGAGGGTTTCGACTCCGTTCCGAAAGCGGTCGGCCTTGGTTGATCTACCCTGGATCTCGGCGTCTGTTGGTCCGGCGTTGGGCACGTGGGCGAGAGCGTCTTTTTCGCCGCGATCGAGGGTCATGTGGTATGCACCGCAATTGCAGGTGTCAACAAATTCGATGTCAATGTTCTGCCCGACGCCTTCGATGTACCGGTAGTGCCAGACCTCAAAGGGAAAAGTCTCGGTCTGCCCGCCGCCTTCTTCGGCACTGCGCTGGTAAGGTCCGCCGCCAGGATGGGCCTCGATCGAGTCCGGCGCGCCGTGGATGATGTAGATGCGCCCGCGGTCGGTCTTCCAGCCGGGTACGCCCGCGGTGAAGCGTTCGTTGGCATACGCTATCCGCCGGTAGTGTTCTTCCTTGTATTCGTTCTCCTCGGTGTCCGGGGTCGGATCGCGAAGCTGCCAGAAGTGCTCGATGAAGTTTTGGCGTTCCGCATCGTTGCTCAGCTTCAAGAAGGCGTCCCGCTCTTCCGGGAGAATGATGTAGGGGACGTCCTCCTCCAGCCACACTTTGTAGGCTTTCTCTGCCTTGCTCAAACGCGGCTTTTTCGCGGGACGCGGCCGCTGCAGCGGGTCAGCCTGAGTCGACGCGGACGTCGTGGCAGAGGACGGTGAGGAAGCAGGCGCAGCAGCTCTCTGGGCTGGCTGTGCGATGACTGTCAAACTGAAGCAGAATAGCGCCAGAAGAAGAAATCGGCGGACAGAGGCGGTCAGCATCATGTGAACCCTCCTGGAACCAACAGACGAGATGGATGTGAACGAAGCTCTCCGTGGTCAGAACGGACGTGAGCTGGAATCTTGCGTGGTTTTTCGCCGGACTGCTTTCGGCCCCGAGCTATATCAACCTGGAGACGCTACAGGACACGAGGGTGGAGCAGGCCTTCAGGCCTGCGGTCTCGACCGATTTGAAGGGGTACGACTTCAGAGGTTGCGGAAAAATGAACCAGAGTGGTAACTCGCGCATTTCGTCGAACGACGGTTCAACAAGTTACGCGGCGAATTTTGCCACGAAATCACCTCAAATTACTTTCTTGGTTCATTTTTCCGCAACCTCTAAAAGCTGTGCCCTTTCAAACCGCGGATCGCAGGGCCTGAGGCCTGCTCCACCCTCCGATTACTTCTCCGGTCTGGCAAAGATCTTGTCATCCACCGCGGGGTTGAACTCATAGCTACTGATGGCAACCGACGCGCTGGGCTGGCCGTTGGCGCTGAGTTCGGAGTGAAACGGCAGGCTGATGCCGTCCACGGTCTTCCAGTCGGAGAAGTCCACTACCTGCGTGGCCGGTCCGGTGGGCGAATCACCCTGAAACTGGCTGCGCAGCACGCGACCGCTCTCCGGATCGACGAACCAGCGCAACTGGTCGCCGCCGCCGCTGATGTCCAGCACGGACGCCTCGATATTCCCCACCTTCTCCTTGCCCTGCGCGGTGAAGGCATACTGGGGATCATTGGCGTGTCGGGCCACGGACCAAAGCTCGTAGCGCAGGCCTTGCAGGAAAGTGTCGCGTTGTGACGAAGGCAGGTCGCGGGGCGCTCCCATAGCCGCCATGGAAATGAAGCCTCCCTGGTCGGTGGCGACCATGATCATCTCGCCGCTGGGTGTATTGAGTTTCACCTGGATCTTGTCCGTACCCACTTCCGTCTGCTCGGTCTCAAGAGTCATGCCCTGGGCCTTCAAAGTCAGTGAGGATTTGCGCCGGACACTCTTGATGGCGTCCAGTTTGGGTGCGCCTCCCGCTGCTGCAATCACTTTAGCGAGCAGGGCCTTGCCCTCAGGATTGCTGGCTGCGGAGGTGGCGCCGGCGGGACTCCGCGGCTTGGGGATGGTTATGTCCACCGCCGTCACCGCGCCATACGTGCTCAGCGGTTTGTCAAAGTCCGCGGCCTTCCCCACCACCAGGACGGAGAACTTGCTTTTGTCCAGGTATTTTTTTGCCACGCGGTCCACGTCCGCCACGGTCACGCCTTCTACGGCTTTCTGGTAGCGCTCCAGGAAGTCCGGCGGGTATCCGTGGAATTCAAGGTTGGTGCGCGCAGCCAGCACCTTCTCGTTGGAGTCATACTCAAAGACAAAGGAATTCAGGATCGCATCTTTGGCGAGCTGCAATTCCGCTTGGGTGACGCCGCCGGTGTACATGCGATCGATTTCCGTGTACAGGCCGTCGATGGCCTTGGCGGTGGTGCCGCTCTTGGTGCCGATGGTCAAGATAGCCAGCCCGGGATGGTCGTACGCGGCCGACACCGACCCGCCCACGGCGTAGGCCAGGCCGGCCTTGGTGCGCAGGTTGGAAAACAGGCGAGAGGCAAAACCGCCGCTCAGGATCTCATTCATCACTGCGACCGCGGGATAATCAGGGTCGCTGCGGCGCAGGCCGGGGGCGATCATGCGGATCTCGCTCTGGTTGACGTCGTCTTTAGCCACAAAGTACATGCTCGACTTGGGAGGTGGAATGGGGACGTTGGTTCGCGGCACTTCCGGGCCTTTGGGCCAGCCGGCGAACATGCCGCGCAGCTTGGCTTCCAGTGCCGTAGAGTCAAAGTCACCGGTGAAGGCCACAATCATGTTGTTGGGCTGGACGTGCTTGGCGTGCCAGTCCAACAGGTCCTGGCGCGTGACCGCGGCCACAGTCGAATACTCGGGGACGCGGGCGTAGGGACTCTGCGCGCCGTAACCGATCTTGGTGGCCTCACGTCCGGCAATTTGTCCCAGGTTGTCATTGCGGCGGGAGATGCCGGTGCGCACGGCGTCTTTGGCGATGTCGATCTTATCCTGGCGGAATTCCGGATGGCGCAGGAGATCGTTGGCCAGGTCCAGGACGTAATCGAAATCGCCCTTCAGGCAGGAGATGGTGAGGAAGGTTGCCAGGGGCGTGCCGTTGGTCTCGAGCTTGGCGGCGCGGGCTTCCAGCGCATCGTCCAGTTCGTCGCCGGTGTGGGCCTTGGTGCCTCCAGTGCGCCAGGCGTTGCCGTAGATGCTCTCCAAACCAACCTTATCGGCAGGTTCATCCTTGCCCCCGCCGCGCATGGTGATGGACCCTTCGATCAGCGGCAGCTCGTGGTCCTCCAGCAGGAAGATCACCATGCCGTTGTCCAGCTGTATGCGCTTTGGTTGCTGGGGATGAAACGCCGGAAGCGGCGGCTTCTTGATGGCCCGCAAGTCAGCTGCGGCCAGGTCCTGTTGCTCCCCGGCGCCGGCGGTGTTGGGCGCCGCGGACTGCGCTTCGGGCGGCGCCTTCGGCTTGGCGGGAGCGCTGGTTTGGCCCGAGGCGGACGCGCCGCCCACAACCAACATGGCAACAAGAGTGAATAGAAGAGAGATTTTGCTGCGGTTCATTAGTGCGTCTCTTTCTGCGTCTGCGCGCTGCCGGCGGCGGGCGCTGCGGCTGGGGCCGGTTCGTTTTCAATCATGGCCACGGTGCGGTTGCTGGCGACAAAAACCTTATTGGACACGCGGCGAATGTCCGCCTTGGTGACCTTGTCAATACGGTCCACGCTGCGGAACAACTCGCGCCAGTCGCCGTAACGCAGTTGCGCGCCGGCAAGCTGGATAGCCAAGCCCTGGTTGTCCGCCAGGCCGCGAATCAGGTTGGCCTTGGCGCGCGTTTTTACCATCTGCAACTCTTCGTCGCTAACATCTTCATTCTTGAGCCGCTCTACCTGCTCGTGGATGGCCGCCCCCATTTCCTGCGGCGTGTGTCCGGGTAAAGGGACGGCGAAGAAGCTGAACAGCCCCGGATACTTGGTTCCGGGCAGGCCGGAGAAGCCCGCGGCAAAAGCGGCAATTTTCTTGTCGCGCACCAGGGCGCGGTACAGCCGGGAGGTGCGGCCTTCAGACACCAGGTCGGAAATCACGTCATACACGGCGTCGTCCGGGTCCCTGTCGTCGGGGCGGTGATAACCCTCAATGTAGAAAGGCTGCGACTTGTCGCGCATGGTGACCGTGCGCTCGGCGAACTGCTCCGGCTCGATCGTGGTCAACGGTTCGGGCCTAGGCGCCGCCGGGATAGCGCCAAAATATTTTTCCACGATGGGCATAACCTGCTCCGGCTTGAGCGCGCCCACCAGCGCGATGACGGCGTTGGAAGGAACGTAGTATTTCTTGTAAAACTGGGCGGCTTCCGTGGCCGAGAGGTGGTCAAGTTCCGAAGGCCAGCCCACGCCCGAGCGTCCATACGGATGCGCGGTGTAGGCCGCGGCCATATATTGCTCAATCAGTTTGCCGATAGGGTTGCTGTCGGTGCGCAGACGGCGCTCTTCATGCACCACATCGCGCTCTTTGTAGAACTCACGCAGCACTCCGCTGCGGAAGCGCGAGGATTCAAGGTAAGCCCAGATTTCGAAACGGTTCACCGGGAAAGAGTAGAAATACTGGGTGCTGTCCATGCCGGTGCTGGCGTTCAGGCCCACGCCGCCTTCGCGTTCGATGATCTCGCCAAAGCGATTTTTGATCACGAACTTGCCGGCTTCTTCGTTGGCCTTGTCGAAGGCGGCCTTCAGTTCGTCTACTTTCTTGGGATCGCGGCCGACTTCGCGGCGGTCTTCGCGATCGTAGGCCGCCCAGGCTTCCTCGACCTTGGCGAGCGCGATTTTTTCCTTGGCGTAGTCGGTGGTGCCGATGCGGTCGGTGCCCTTGAAAGCCTCATGCTCGAACATGTGGGCCATGCCGGACTCGCCCTGCGGATCCTGGACCGCGCCGGCGTCCACGATAGTAAAGAACGAGAACACCGGCGCTTCCGGACGCTCGCACAAAACTACCGTCAGCCCGTTCTTGAGGACTTTGACCGTGGTCCGCTTTTCAAAAGACGCCACGTCCTGGGCCAGGCCGTGGCTCGCCCAAAACCCTAGGATGAATGTTAGTGTGAAAATTGCCGGATAGCGCCGCATCTCCGCCTCCTCAAAAGTCAGCAGACTCTTGCTAGAGAAAAGTAAAGCGCGGCTGCCTAGTTGTCAAATTGCAGCGTGGCAATATCGAACGGCTATTTCACTCGGAGCACCCACACAAGCACCACAATTCCCACTACGATCTTGTAGTTTGCCGGCGACGCAAAGCCTTACTTTCGGACTCAGGTCCATAAGGCCCTGTAGGCGAGTTATGACCTGGTAATTTTGTTCCCTATCTCTCCGCCGCCCCTCTCGATACCTGTGGATCTTTGACGGTTTGGGGGCGGACAGAAGCTCCTTTGTCTGGATACCACCAGATTTCGCCGCGCTCAAACCTGCTCATCCTCCCCAGACGATCGGGCGTGAGGGTTTCGTCGTCAACCGGGTAGCCCAACTTGCCCTTAGGGCCGCCCATCTGCAGCCAGAGGTCGCGAATCTGTCCTTGCACCACGTGCGCGCAGGTCTTGGGACTCCAGTAAATAGAAGAGACAACCGTGGTAGTTTCTCCCTTGGGTACGGAGCAGGTGGGCATGGGTGAGTCCGGACGCTGTTTTTGCGAAGCGAAAGTGCGTGCCGGGCCGAAGATTGAACCACGATAGTCCTGGTACCTGCCGCCCAACTGATCGTCGATGGGGCGCTCGTCGCTGACGGGCTGGCCTAGCAGACCCAACGGGCCGCCATAGTTTGCATGCTTTTCCGCGATCACATAGCAAGCCAATCCGAAAGGAGGCCTCGGCCTCGGGCCGGCTCCAGCCCCAGCCTGCAGCAAGCCGTATACGATCACCTGATTGGCCGCCGTGGCCCGAATGACCTTGCCATCCGCGATAGTGGGCGGGACTGACTTGGCGAACAGCACGTTCTCGTCGTCGCTCCAGAGCTGCTTCAGCGTGGTGGCGTCGAACGCCGCCAAGCGGCCCGGCACTGGGTTCCATTGACCATCGCCGAAGGGCATCGAGGTCCAGACGATGCCGTCCTTCATCTTGTTTGCCGAAATCGAGCTGAAACCTCCCGGCATGCCGTCCGTGGGCGGCTTGGCCAAAGAGCCGGTGGCGGTCAGGACCGGTGCTTCCGTGACTTTGTGCGTGGCGAAGTCGTACTTGAACGCCTTGAGAAAATCCTTCTCGGGCATTTCGTAGATCATGCCCGAACCGGGATTCGACTCCCAGAAGATAGGCCCACCGTGAATGTTCGGTCCGCACAGCTCGCCGTTGCCGTATTGCTTCGGATCGACAAAACAAGTCCCGCCGGCAAAGGCTGTATTGCAACCGGCCGCACCGCCCGCGGCAGGACAGGCCGGCTTGGTGTTGTCGTTGTGGTAGGTGTTGATGAAGGGCTGAAAGCCGTTGAAGCCCAGAGAGTCCAACGCAGAGTCCTGGGATAGCGCCATGCTGCTCGTACTCAGCACATAGTAGCGGCCCTGCTTGCCTCCGCCGATCAGGCGGTCGTGCGGCAGGAGCATGGGGCCACCGGAACCGAGATCGGTATCGCCGTTGGAGAGCGTGCCTGCGTTATTTGGGGTGAACGAACCCGCTGACGCCAGGCCGGCCGGCGTAGCGGTGGGAGTGAGTTTTACAAAGCTGTCCTGCAGGGGCTCGGAGGTCGGCCCGTTGCCGGTCTGGAAGAAGATGGAGCCATCGTCGGCGGCCACCAGTCCATTACCGGTCTGCCAGATGCCTGTCTCCCCGCCGTTGGGGCTGGTATCAAATACCGCGACCTGCTTCAAGTCCGACGCCCGATAGCCAACCACCCAGCCATGGTAAGGTTCGCTGGCAGAGCAGCCGGCATCGCAACTGAAGGTGCCGAACCCCGCATATACAACTCCCTTCGAAAGCAGAAGACCGGGGCGGTTGCGTTGGCAATGGAAATTGAACTTGACGCTCGGCTTGGCCGGGTCCGTCGCCTGGATCTGCACCGGCGCAACGCGATCGGTGCCGTCGGCGACGTTGAGGGCGTGAATGAAGATGGCGCCGTCACCGGCGGGAGTTGTGGGATTCGAGCATCGAGCCACCACGTAGAGGGTGCCGGTGTTGGGGTCAATCACCGGGGTGCTGGTGATGCCCACCAGGTGCGACCAGGTTTCCCCGCAGACTCCCGTCGGCAGCGAGGCGCATAGGTTGACCTGCCACAGCAGGCCGTGCGTTGGATCGGTATCCAGATCGTTCGCGTCAAACGCGTAGACATTGTTCTTCGAAGTGGTGACAAAGAAAAGATTCTTGACGCCCTGCTTGGTGTGAACAGCCCGCATGTAAAGCGGCTGGGAGACGGTGTCTCCATCCACGTTGCGGGTGTACAACTTTCCGAATGTGGCCGGGGTCACGTTCGCGGGAGTGAGATGCGTCTCCGCCGGGTACGAGCCGGAACGGCTGTTGTCATTGTGCTGGGTAATCACGTTCTGGGGAGCGCAATCGGCCAAGATCGAGTTCGAAGGCGGGCTAATCACCGAGCCCACATACTGGACGACGTGAATCTCATCGCCTAAAGCCCAGGTGGCGCCGCCGCCGAGAGCCATCTTCAAGTCGCCGAGCACACCGCCGGCCATGCCGGCGATCGCGCCGTTCCTGAACAACACTACGATGGCGTTGGGATAGGTGTCTTGCACGGTTACGTAATGCGTGCCCTCGCATACCGGGGGAACAACGACCGGCGCGTTGAGGGTGGTCGAGGGCGGCACCGACGTCGAAGGCGGGCTGATGGTGCAAAGCTTCTGCGTCGCCGATACATGCGAGCTCGCCGTGGCCTGCGGTTGCAGCGGGGCGCGGTTTCGCCCGGCGGTCGCAAAGCCGCTGCCGGCTGCTGTGCCGTTGTCCAGCACCTGTACCTCAGCGCCGACGAATAATCCGTCGAGCACGACGGCATCAGCTCCCACCGGATAAGCCTCTACGCTGGGCGCCGGCGGAGGGTTGGGCGAAGGCTTGACGCTCACCGGGTCGGAAACGGGGCTGGTAACCTTTTTCGCCGGCAAGTCCGGGCAGGCGGTCTGTACGGCTGTGATCTTGTCGGCCGGGTTCAGGCTCTGCGTGAAGACCGGTTGCCAGGTCTGGGTAGCGTCAGCTTGCCCAATCGGGGTTGAGCCGCCGTTGCGGAAAACGTCCACGTGGGTGCCGGGATTCAGCTTGTCCACTGGGACGATTCGTCCGCAGGAGAACAGGTCCGGTCCCGCCACCGGTTTGTTCAGCGGAGGATAAGCTCCTGCCACCACCGGGTCTACGGAAGGAGCGCTGGTGATGCCTAGGACTTCCTGTGTGGCCGTGACCTTATCGTTCAGGACCAGCGGGTGCGACAGCGGGATGTCGGCCTCGGCAAAGTAGGGTTGCGCAATGCCTTCCTGGGTCCCGTTCACCAACACGCGCACCGTGGCGTGCGCGATGAATCCCGACACGTGGACCGCTTTAGCGCATTCGCCCACCGGAGAGACAATCGGCGGCGAAAGCGAGGTGGGGTCTTTGATGGGAAAGCGCTCGTTGATGTTGGGTCCCTTGTCCTGGCTGACAACCACGGAAGCTACTAAAAGGATCAATGCCGCGCCGACAATACCCTTCAAGAGAATGTGAGCCTTCATGTCGCCCTCCGGCTTGAGCAGGGAAAGTCCTGAAAGTGTGTTGGAGTTTGTACTACTGATTAGTGAGCTCGGAACCAAGGTCGTTTCATGGAATCGCATCTTGCGGCGCGCCGGGACAGGTCCTTTGCCGGCCGTGCGTCCTAAGCAGCCAGGTCGCGGGGGCGGAGAGTAGAAACTTGACCCGCAGAATCAGAGCCCCGGTCCTCGGAACACCCACACGAGCACGGCAATCCCCACGATGATCCTATAAATGGCAAAGGGCGTGAACCCGCGTTGACGGACCCAGTTCATGAACCAGGCCACTACCGCCAGGGCCACGACGAAGGAGACGACGAAGCCGATAGCCAGCACCACCCACTCCTGGGCGTTTATGGGCATCCGCCCTAAAGGCTCGCCTTGTTTGGCGTGCAGAGTTTTGAATCCGGTGTAGAGCGTGGCGGCGGCCATGGTGGGCATGGAGACAAAGAAGGAAAACTCGAGCGCCGCCGGCCGCGACATTCCCACGAGTTGTCCGGCGGTGATCGTGGACATGGAACGCGAGGTCCCGGGAAAGACCGCCGACGCGATCTGGCAGATGCCGATCCAGATGGCTTGCGGCATGGACATCTCTTCCATGCGCTCGGTCTGGTGGCGGCCGCCGGGACGCGGCGTGCCGAACATTGCGTCCACTATCCACATGACGATGCCGCCGATCAACAATGACCATCCGATCACCTTCATGTTCTCGAGATTGTCGCCGATTTTTTTGTGTAGGAGCCATGCGGGAACAGCGGTCACGACGAAGGCCACCATTACCAGCGTGAGAGGATGCGTGAGCCAGGTGCGGTCGCCGCGCTCGCCGGCGGGAAACGTGGACAGAAACCGGGCGATGCGGGAACGAAAATAGATAGGCAGGCACAAGATGGCGCCAAGCTGGATCACGATCGTGTACATCTTCCAGAAAGGGTCGTCCAAGTGAATACCCAGCACGGCTTCGGAAAGACGAAGATGCGCGGTAGAGCTGACGGGAAGAAATTCGGTTAAGCCTTCTATGACTCCCAGGAGCAGGGACAACAGGTATTGGTTCAATCTTCCTCCGACGAGTGGTTATTCGCTGGCGCTGGCGGCGCCGCTGCCATACACCACGATGTTTTCCTGCAGCGCATAGCTCAAAGTTGCGGCGCGGGATTTCCAGTCGCCGTCGGGAAACTTGACGGCGACTTCCTGGGCCAGTTCCAGCGCTTTTTTGCGGGCGTGCTCGGCTTTGTCCGGGTGGTTGTTGCTCTTCTGGATATCCACCAGCGCGGCCTGGCGCCAGGCCGCGTTGTACAGCGCTTCGGCGGCTTTGGGAGATTGGGGATGCTCCCGTGCGTACTTTTCGTAGATGTCAGACTCCTTTTCCGGACACTCGGACTGACCCTTCCACTCGCCGCACACCTTGTTATCGATCATGTCGTAGGCGGCCAGGTCGGCCCACTTGGTGTGCGGGAATTTCTTGATGATCTCCCTCATGGTCTCGTCCTCGATCTCAGTCCGCATGTCCGGACTCATCTCGTGCGCCGAAGGCCGGGCCAGCACGCCGGCTTTTTCCAACTGCCAGCGGATGTCGGCGCTGCGCCACAAGGCCTCTCCGGCAAGCGGCGAGTTGGGAAAGTAGTCGTAGATCCGGTAGTAAAGCCGCATGGCGTCCTCGGCGGCGTGCTTGCGCCCGCCGCGCTGTTCCGCCTGGGCTTCAGAATCGGCGGCTTCGCCGAAGATGATCTGGTCGCCGTTGGGGGTGGTGTTGGTGACGAGCAATTTGGCTTCAACCCAGCCGCTGACTTCCTTGACGCTGGTGAGGCCGGCATCCACCACAACCAGCACGTGGACCCACGCTTTGCCCTCGATGGTGGAGCGGCCCATGATCAGCGGGACGATGCGGCCGCGGGTCACGGTAGCCACGCGCTGCGCGTTCACGTCCGGCGAGACATACATCGAGGCCTCGCGGATCACCGTGCCGCCCTCTTTGTCAGCGGCGAACCCGGTCGCGAAGAACGACAGAGTGATCAGGAGAAGGCCGATTTGCTTCCCGATTTCCTTCCAAGGATGAATCATGGTTCTACCTCAGTTGGTGGCCGCCAGGACATCGGCGAGAATCTGCGGCTCCACGTTGCCTCCGGTCACCACTGCTACTGTTGTACCAGATGCGCCGATCTCGCTGGCGTGGAACATGGCTGCGGCCGTGGCCACGGCGCCGCTGGGCTCGGCCAGAAGGCGCGCGGCATAGAGCAGCTGCCGCATGGCGCGCTTGATCTCGTCCTCGGTCACCGTAATAATCGCGTCAACGTATTTGCGGATATGTTCGAAGTTGATGGGGCCGATGCTCTGCGAGCGCAGGCCGTCCGCGAGGGTGCGCAACGCCTCTTCTCCGCTGATGGATTGTATGTTTCCCATACGCAGGCTGGCCTGGGCGTCGGCGGCGAATTCCGGCTCCACGCCGATAATCTTCACTGCCGGTCGGGATTCCTTGATCGCGGTGGCGATACCGCTGATCAGCCCTCCTCCGCCGATCGGGACCAGGACCGCGCCGGGGTTGGCAACGTCATCCAGAATCTCCAGGCCGATCGTGCCCTGGCCGGCGATGATCTTCTCGTCGTTGTACGGTGGCACGGAAATGAGTTGGCGGTCCTTCTCCAATTGCTCGGCCTTGTGGATGCGCTCTTCGCTCGCCGGACCCACCAGGACGATCTCGGCGCCCAGGCTGCGTGTGGCCTCCAGCTTCACCGGAGGCGCGGTGCGAGGCATCACGATGGTGGCCTTCACTCCCAGCGCGCGTGCCGCGTAGGCCACGCCCTGGGCATGATTGCCGCTGGAGTGCGCTACCACGCCGCGCCGGCGTTGCTCCGCCGTAAGAGATGAAATCTTGTTGTAGGCGCCGCGCAGTTTGAACGAACCGATGGGCTGAAGATTCTCCGGCTTGACCTTGATTGAGATCTGTCCGTCGTGGGGAAGTTTGCAATCGACCAGCGGCGTGCGCACAGCGATTCCGCGCAACAGGGCACGAGCGTCTTGAATGTCTTGTAGGGTGACCATGCTTTCGCAACGGCTGCTTTTTTCCAGTGCTCCTATTAAATGTCTTTCTATTAGGCTTTGTTCCTATTAGGCTTTGTTCCTATTAAACCTGGGAACGCAGAGATTGTCATCTTGCGGCGGAAGGCTCGCATGCGCGTGCGCGCTCGGCGAGGACCCGCGCGTACAGGCGGGCGTAGCCTTCGGCCATGACGGCGCTGCTGAAATGCTCCTGGGCATGACGCGTACAGGTTGCGGGATCGATTTCGGAGACTCTCCCTAATGGCGGAACCATGTTGTCGGGGCCGCACACCAGGAAGCCGGTGACGCCGTGGCGAACGATCTCCGGCAGTGCGCCGCGCGCGAAGGCGATCACAGGCGTTCCCGATGCGGCCGCTTCCATGGCTACTAACGAGCTGGTCTCGTCGGCCAGACTGGTAATCAACAGGGCCTGGGCCTCACACAGCAGTTGGCGCTTGCGATGGAAGGAAGGGAGAGAAGTGAAAGTTGCCTTGGGCATTTCCCGCAACCGTGGCGCAACTTCGCGGTCGAAGTATTGTTGGTGATAAGAAAAAGGATAGACTTGGCCGGCGAGCGTGATAGGCAAGCCGGCGCGGGCAGTGATGTCCAGCGCCAGGTGTGGAGCTTTTTCTTCGCAGATGCGTCCCAGCCACAAGAGGCCGCTCCTGGGACGACGACGTGGGCCCTGGCCGGCCGCGAACACCTCCAAAGCAATACCATTCGGGATCACTCCCTGGAGCGCGTTCAGTTCATCGAAGCTGCGGGCTTGGGAAACGGAAACGCAATTGAAACTGACGTTGGCGGGGATGTTCTCGAAAGACTCTGGCCGGTAAAAAGTCCGCGGCAGGTGCAGCGTGGCCAACACCGGCGGGTCAACCTCAGCGGCGCGCGTCCAGAAGCTCCCCGATTCATCATGGATCAGGTCAAACGGCCGCCCTTCGCGGGCCCGCCGGCGGACCAACGCCACGATCTTGTCCTGGTGCTCGCGGTTGCGCCGCTCAAGGTCGTCGGGTTCGTGACACGGCTCGCCGGTGGAAAACAGGTCCCCGGCCACGCAGGAGCCTGCCGAAGCCGCAACCGTGGTTTCCCAGCCCCGCCGCGCCATTTCCCGCTCCAGCGTCCATAGCACCTGCTCGGCTCCGCCCGCGCTTTCAGGCGAGACCGTAAGAAGAGGGTAAGCGATATAAAGGATGCGCATGTTCTTCACATAACTTACCTCCGGGGCTGAAGCCCAATTCTCTTTTGCTCTTACCCCAGGGCTAAAGCCCTGCTCCACCCTCTAACTCAAAGACCCGCGAGCCTCGCCCCGCACGCAGGCCGCGAATGCCGCTGATACTTCGGCTCCGCTGATCCCCCATCCCCATTGCTCATAGTTCAGCTTCCATGGCAACGGAGGGCGGCTAAACTCGTAAGCCGCCATCGGCCGGAAGGTTTCAAGGTCGGCCCGGAAGCCATCCAGGACCAGGCCCTGCGATTTGTAAGCGCGCCACATCTCAATCTTTTTTTGCAATGTTCCGCATTCGGCGCGTAGTTCCACCTCGAACCCGGTAAGTTCAGGAAAGGTTTGCGGTGCACTGGCGCCGTCGGCACGGCGATGGTAGAGCGGGCCCTCCCAGACGGGTAGGGGCAATGACGCGTGCCGGCCCACAACCCAGCCGATAAAGCAGGCAGCATCGTGATCCGGGTGGCCGCCTTCGTATGCAGGAGTAAGGATGCAATCCGGCCCGAGGTGGGCCACGATCTTTTTCACCGCCGTGACCGCCTCAGGCAGGCGACGGAACAGCTCCTGGTCGGCGATGCCGTCATCTACGCGGTCGGAGAGAAAAACCGGACATGCGCCCACGGCGTCCAATGCCTGGCGGGCTTCCTGGCGGCGGACCTCGGCATAGGCCTGGCGCGAACCATACTGCCGCCAGAAGCCTTCGTCGCGGGGAGCGCCGTCGGTCGAGAAAACCACGACCGCTCGCTGCATCTTCTGCATGAGCGCCCCGCACAGGATGACTTCGTCATCGGGGTGGGCTACCAGAACCAAGGTGGTTCCCAGCAATGGCCTGAGTGCGTCCATGCTGCTTAATCAGATGCAAAGCTGAAGGGGGGAGCCCTCGGCTGCGCCCGGGAGCTGTTCCGCTTCGCGGGCCGCTCACGCCAGCAAAGCGGCTCAAGTTGGCAGGCGGCGCGTGCAGCAGTTATACTCCGCACCGGGTTGGGTTCGCGCAAGTGATCCGCGGTCCTGAGCCTCATCTTGTCGATGCACAAATTACAGCCTGAAATCGAGCGATTTTACTCCGCCGGCAGTCTCCAGGGCGCGGATGCAAGCCGTGCCCGCGAGGTCTTCCAGGAGCTGCGGGAGGCGCTTACCCGCGGCCAGGTTCGTGCCGCAGAAAAGCACGATGGTCAATGGCGGGTGAATGCCTGGGTCAAGCAGGGAATCCTGCTGGGGTTCAGGCTGGGCGAGATCGACGACATGAGCGGTCCCGGCCCGCTCTCTTTCCTGGACAAGAGCACCTTTCCGGTTCGCCGCTTCAAGATCGAAGATAAGGTCCGGATGGTACCGGGCGGTTCTTCCGTCCGCACCGGTTCTTTTGTAGCCCCCGGCGTGATCTGCATGCCACCCATGTTCGTGAACACCGGCGCCTACGTGGACGAAGGTACCATGATCGATTCCAACGCCCTGGTCGGCTCCTGCGCGCAGGTCGGCAAGCGCGTGCATTTGAGCGCCGCCGCTCAGATCGGCGGAGTGCTGGAGCCGGTCAACGCGTCGCCCGTGATCATTGAAGACGACGTTCTTGTGGGCGGAAACTGCGGCGTCTATGAGGGCACGCAGGTCCGCCAGGGCGCGGTGCTGGCCGCGGGCGTGATCCTCACGCGGTCCACGCCGCTCTATGACATCGCGCGCGAGCAGGTATATCGCTCTTCCGACGATCAGCCGCTGGTGGTGCCGGAGAACGCCGTCGTGGTCCCGGGATCGCGCGCCATCAGCAAAGGCAAAGCCGCGGAGTGGGGACTCTCGCTGTATACGCCGGTGATCGTGAAGTATCGTGATGAGAAGACGCAAACTTCAATCGAGCTGGAGGAGCTGTTGCGATGACCAAGAACCCAGCCTGGCAAATGCGATTTCTGGCGGTGTCTTTCCTGCTGGCTGGGTTGGTCGCGGTGCTGTGGGCCGCGGGCCATTATGCGGGCGCATCCATTCCGCCGCTTCTCCCGCTGGCCTGCCGCTGGGCCGCGCTGCTCGCCTTTTGCGGATACGCCTGGGTGCGTCGCTCACTCACGGTGTGGATTTTTGCCGGCATGCTGATCGGTGCGATGATCGGCAATGATTGGCCGCACACGGCAGTGAACCTGCAGATCCTGAGCACCATTTTTCTCCGGCTGATCAGGACCATCGTTGCGCCGCTGATCTTCGCGACGTTAGTCGTGGGTATTGCCGGCCACTCCAACCTGAAGCAGGTCGGGAGAATGGGACTTAAGTCTCTGATCTACTTTGAGGTGATCACCACGCTCGCGCTGTTCATCGGCTTGGCCGCGATCAACCTGTCGCAGGCTGGCGCGCGCATCACGCCGCCGGCAAACGCTGCCGCGGCGCCGCCCGCGACCCAATCCCAGAAAGTCACGGACATCATCCTGCATGCTTTTCCGGAAAACATCGCCAAGTCCGTGGCCGAGGGCCAGGTGTTGCAGGTGGTGGTGTTCAGCATCATTTTTGCCATCGCTCTGGCCCAGGTCAGCGAGGAGAAGCGCCGGCCAATGATGGCGTTTTGCGAGAGTCTCTGCGCCGTCATGTTCAAGTTCACCAATATCGTCATGCTGTTTGCGCCCATCGGCGTGCTGGGGGCGATCGCCTATACGGTCGGCACGATGGGCTTCGGCGTGATGGTAAATCTGCTGAAGCTGGTGGCAACGCTTTATGCCGCGCTCACCGTTTTTGTGGTGTGCGTGCTTTTGCCGGTTGCTCTTCTCGCCCGGCTCCCGCTCAAAAGGCTTGTCCGGGCTGTCGCTGAACCAGTATCAATTGCCTTTGCTACCGCCAGCTCGGAAGCGGCATTGCCCCGGGCGATGGAAACGATGGAGGCCTTTGGCGTGCCCCGGCAAATTGTGGCCTTCGTCCTGCCCACGGGATACAGCTTCAACCTTGACGGCAGCACGCTCTACCTCTCACTCTCGGCTATTTTCGTCGCCCAAGCGGCGGGTATCCATCTCAGCCTTGGCCAGCAGTTGGTCATGATGCTCACCCTTTTGCTGACCAGCAAGGGCCTCGCGGGCGTTCCGCGCGCGATGATTGTGGTCCTGCTGGGGGCGGTTGACTCGTTTCACCTCCCTGTCTGGCCGGTTGTCATTCTCCTTGGCATTGACCAGTTCATGGACATGGGGCGCACTGCCACCAATGTCCTCGGCAATTGCCTGGCCACGGCCGTGATTGCGCGGTGGGAAGGTGAGCTGGACACAACCGCTTCGTCAGACACTGTGCTTAACGCGGTGGCGCAGTAGGAGAAAAATATGATTCGTGAAGTCGGCGCAGGCCTAGTTGCACCCGAAAAACATTTTCGCTGGCGCGGCGGAGAGATCACGCGTCTCGAGGCCTTACTGACGCGGTATTTGCTCTAGCGGTGACCCTGCTCATCGTTTCACTTGAAGTCCCAAAGACTTTCTCCCAGCTCGAGCAACTCATGAAGGGTTTTGTGCCCTTTGCAATGTGTTTCTTCCTGCTGGTGCAGGTCTGGCACTCCCACTACATTTATTCGCGCCGTTATGGGCTGCAGACGCCCTACTGCGTATTACTGAACTCGGCCCTGTTGTTCGTGGTGCTCTTTTACGTTATCCCCTCAAATTCCTGTTTACTCTGACGATGGGACGTTTGTTCGGCGCGACAACTGTGCCCGAGCGGATGATGATTGAGGATCGCCAGGTTCCCGCGCTGATGATCATCTTCAGCCTCGGATACACTGCCGTGTTTACCGTCTTCGCGCTCCTGTATCGCTATGCCTATAGCAAGCGTTGCGAACTGGATTTGAACGAATACGAATCTCTGCGCACCCGCCACGATATGATCCAATATGCCGTGACTGCCGGCGTAGGGCTGCTGACGGCGATAACGGCCGCGCTGCTGCCGGCCAACCGTTCGTACTTTTCGATTTGGCTTTTGTTCCTATCCATCGTGTACGCGTTAGCGGCGCGACCGAGCCGTCGTAGAAAAGAGAAGCTCGCGCTGGAGCGCGTGGAGACCGCCGCCAAGTCCGCCGCGACCATCTGACTCTCTGGCCGCCGCGATTGTCTGGTAGCATCACAAGTAGCATCATGCCTTCGGGAAAACTACATCTGGCGCCGCTCGGCGGACTCGGCGAGTTCGGGATGAACTGCATGGCCGTGCGCTGGGGCGATGACATCATCGTCATTGACGCCGGGCTCATGTTTCCCGAGTCCGAACTGCTGGGCGTGGACATCGTTGTCCCTGACATCACCTATCTCCTCGAAAACCGCGACAAAGTGCGCGGCATCGTGCTCACCCACGGCCACGAAGACCACATCGGCGGGCTGCCCTGGATACTCGCCGAGTTGAAAGTACCGGTCTTCGGCACGGAGTTCACGCTGGCCCTGGTGGAAAACAAGCTCGATGAACACGAGCTTCTGGACGATGCCGACCTGCGCGAAATCCGCGCCGGCGATCGCTTCAACCTGGGACCGTTCACCATCAATCCTATCCAGGTCACGCACAGCCTGGTGGACTGTGTGGCCCTGGCCATCCATACGGCGCTGGGCGTGGTGATTCATACCGGCGACTTCAAGGTCGACCCGACGCCTACGGACAATCGCCTCTTTGATCTGCATACCTTCGCCGAATACGGCAAAGAGCAGAACGTGCTGGCGTTGCTGCAGGATTCCACCAACGCCGAGCGCCGCGGATATACGCCGAGTGAACGCGCGGTGCGCGGCCGGTTCGACGAGATTTTTGCGCGCGCCGATCGCCGGCTCTTCATCTCCTGCTTTTCGTCGTCCATCCACCGCCTCAAGGTGGCCATCGAGCTGGCCCGGGAATACCGGCGCAAGGTGGCGCTGGTAGGACGATCGATTTCCGAGTCCACCGAAATTGCCATGGACCTCGGCTACCTGGACATTCCCGAGGGCATGATGATCCACCCCGGCCAGATCAAAGAACACCCGCCGCAGCAGGTGTGCGTGCTCATCAGCGGGACCCAGGGCGAACCCATGTCCGCGCTCTCCCGCGCCGCCGTGGACAACCACAAGCACGCCAAGATCGAGAAGGGCGACACCGTGGTGCTGTCTTCGCGCATCATTCCCGGAAACGAGAAGGGCATCTACCGCATGATCGACCACCTCTTCCGCCGCGAAGCCGATGTCATCTATGAAGACGGCTCCACGCCTCCGGTCCACGTAAGCGGCCACGCCAGCCAGGAAGAGCTGAAGCTGCTGATGAACCTGGTGAAGCCGCGCTACTTTATTCCCATCCACGGCGAATACCGCCAGCTGCGCATCCACGCCGACATGGCGCGCTCCATGCACGGCGCGGTGGGCCAGGTGCTGCTGATGGAGAGCGGCGACGTTCTGGAGTTTGACGAACTGGGTGCGCGCAAGATCGACAAGATTCCCGTCGGACGGATCTGCATCGACTCCGGCTCGCGCGGTGACGTGGTGGAGGACCTGGTCATCAAAGACCGGCGGCACTTGAGCGAAGACGGTTTCGTGCTGCCCATCATCGCCATCAACAAGCTGACGGGGACGGTGGAATCGATCCCGGAGATCGTTATGCGCGGCTTTGCCGCGGGGTCGGAAGATGGTTTCGTGCGCGAGGCGCGGCGCCTGATCGCGAGCACGCTCGATGCCTCCACGCCGGAAGAGAAAGCCGACTACGGCGTCATCAAGGAAAAGATTCGCGCCGACTTGAAGAGATTCATCGTCAAAACTACATCACGGCGCCCGTTAATCATGCCCGTGATTCTGGAGATCTAATGGCAGCGCACGGTCCGGCAACTGCACCAGCACCGCAAGTCAAGCCGTCCCGGCGTGGACCGCGAATTTCGCGCCGCATGATCTATCTTCTGGTGTGGATCGCAGTCCTGAGCCTTGGCGGCTGGGGCCTGCGCCTTGCCGGAGACAGGTATTTGCGCGCCATGTCAGTGTTGCTCCGGCTCCAAAACCCCAACGCGCAAGGATTTGCCGCCAGCTTTGCCGGCCATGCTGTCACGATACAAGATGGATTGGCGGAGACGCCGCACGGGACCCTCAAATTCCGGTTGTACGTGCCGCGAGGCGTGGAGCACCCCGGTGGAATCGTCCTGCTGCACGGAATCCATCGCGCGGGAATAGAAGAGCCACGTCTGATCAATTTTGCGGTCACCATGGCCGGCGCCGGGATCGAGGTCATGACGCCGGAGCTTGAGGATCTGGCGGATTACCGCGTGACCCCGCGTACCGCGGACGTCATCGGCGATGCCGCGGTGGTTCTCGGGGACAAGATGGGTCTTCCCAAGGTCGGCGTGCTGGGGCTGAGCTTTGCGGGGGGACTCGCGCTACTGGCCGCGAACAAGCCCGAGTATGCGGAGAAGATCGGCTTCGTGGCGGCGGTAGGCGCACATGACGATATGCTTCGCGTGGCCCGTTTCTTTGCCGCCAACATGATCGAAAGGCCGGACGGCTCGGAGGTCACGTTGAAGGCCCATGAGTACGGTGTGCTGGTCCTGGCCTATTCGCATATCGAGGATTTCTTCTCTCCGCGGGATGCTCCCGTGGCGCGCGAGGCCCTGCGCCTATGGCTCTGGGAGCAACCGTCCGACTCTACGCAGACCGCCCAGGCACTCAGCCCGGCCGGACGCCAGGAGTTCGAAACGATTCTGCATCACCGCGAACTGCTGCAGCCGGCGCTGGTCCAGGAGATCCAACGCCACAGCGAGGAGATGCAAGCGGTCTCGCCGCACGGGCAGGTCAGCACTCTACATGTACCCGTCTATCTGCTCCATGGAAGCACCGATACTGTGATTCCCGCGTCAGAGACCCTCTGGCTCTCCAAGGATGTTCCGCAGCAGGACCTCAAAGCCGTCTTGATCAGCCCGGCGATGAACATGATTCATGTGGATGGGCAGCATTCGGTGACCACCTCTGAAAAGTGGGCGCTAGTGGACTTTATGGCCCAGGTGTTGCACGCGGCGGATCGCCTTGGCCGGGCCGGCCGCTGATAAATCGAGACTTTTCTTACGGTTATCTGTGACGTTTCCAACCCCAGATTTTTTCTGCAAGAAATCACAGCGGGAACGATCTGGCTGAAGAGGGATGTTCTCCAGAGTGAGAACCCGGACACGATCTTCCTGGGCCTGAAGTCAACTCCTTCCTCGATGGTCGTGTCCGGCGCCATGTGAGCCTATATGCCGGCCCGGCGAGCCGCGCGCGTCGATCCCATAGTCGCGCTGCCATACGAATAACGAGTAAGAGGATCGTAAAAATGCTTCGTCGAACCTCGGTGGTCATTGCGTCCCTCATCACCATGGCTCCGCCCTTCCTGGCCGGGCAGAAGACAACTCGACAGCCGGCGCAGGAACTTGCCGCCGGCGTCTATCTCGAGCCTAAGCTGCAAACCGGCCAGGCGCTCGGGAATGTGTTCTCCAGGACCATATCGTATCGACCGGAGGGCACGGGCATTGACGAGCTGGTCCGCCGGGCCAGCGGCACTGGCATCTACGTGGTGACGGAGAATTCCTCGTCACATCTCGTGATGGATGGCACGTTCCGTTATGACGGCAGGCCCGAATATAAAGGTAAGACCGAGATGAAAGACCGGGGACGGACCATCTGTTACGACGGCAACTGTTCGCCGGCCACCGATGCCAGCGGCCCGCTCTATAACCCGCTCCTCTGGGGCGAACCGAAGGGAACCATCCGCAAGGGCATGAGCTGGAACGTGGCCATCGCAGAACCGTGGGAGCTTGGCCCTCCGGGACAGCAGACGGTCACGGTCATCGATGTCGATCCTGCGGGCCATTCGGTCACTCTTAAGCGCGAGGGGAGTGGTGACGGATACTTCGCCGACGATAAGAAACAGATTCAAGTCTCCAAGGATGGGAAGAGCTACCTCGTCGACGTGGCTCCGGGACGCTCCCACTGGGTCGGATACACCAGATTTCGCGAGGGCGTTGTCATCAGCGATGAACTGGTGGTCGAACGTCCGGTGACGCTTACTTCCAAGGAGCTGGGCAGCCTGCCCGCGCTGGAGCGTCAGTACATCCTGCTCAACGCCTCGCCAGCGCCGTAGCCAATGCCGCGCCGGGCCGCGCGCAGAAGCTTCTTGAGTATCAGGTTCCGGCCGGCGCAAAAAGTAGAAATGGTTGCCGTATCCGAGGCGCGCTGGGGCGAAGTCTTGCCCCGTTTCGTTACGCAACCGCATTGTCATGGGCGTGATTTTGTCGTTACCATGCAAGAACCATGCAGTCATCTCCGTTTCGCCAGCGGCTGGAACAGGAATTCAAGGTGCGACGGGAAAAGAATGCGCGCTATTCCTTGCGCGCCTTCGCCGCGCCGCTGGGCACGGACCATTCCACGTTGTCGCAGATTCTGCGCGCTGGGCGGCGGGTTCCCGGCCGCCAGCTTCTGGACTTCCTGAGCGCCCCACTCGCGTCGCGGGATGAAGCGGGCATGAACAAGTCAGAGATCTGTGCGATGCCATGAGCTTCCAGTCCCCATCCCTGGGTTTCCTGAGCGCAGCGCCTGAAGACCGTATCCCGTATTCGAGTGATGGGCGCGAAGTCGAAGGATCCCGAGAATGCTTCGAGTTTGAATGCGGTGTCAAGACGTTCTCACGAGACAGTTTGGGGAGAATTCCCTAAAGCAACATGGCAGACGACACACCTTCGGGGTCCTTCGACTCCGCGCCCATCAGCAACGTGTAGGACAGATTCTCATGGCGCTGCTCAGGAAAGCCGGGGGGGTGGTGTTGGTTTTCTTTGTCGGGCAAAAACAGGGATAGATCGCTACTTCACCAATTCCCTGAATTATTGTCATTTCAAACAACCGTTCACAGGTCCGAAACCGCAACCTGTCCTTTGAGCAGGCCGGCTTCCGCGGCAACCTGCTGCAGCTTTGCGCGGGTTTCGCGCTTCATGGGCACCATAGGCAGACGGTAAACCTCTTCAATGCGGCCCATCATAGCCAGGACGGCTTTCACCGGCATGGGGTTGGACTCGATGAAGTTCGCCTGCATCAGCCGAACGTACTTGCGGTGAATCGCGCGCGCCTTGCCCCAGTCGTTATTCATAGCGGCGCAGGTCATCTCCGACATCTCGCGCGGAATCTCGTTCGACGCCACCGAGATGATTCCGACTCCGCCGAGCGAAATCACCGGCAAAGTTACGGCGTCGTCCCCGGAGAGCACCAGGAAAGTCTCGGGCACGTGGCTGAAGATTTCAGCGATCTGGCTGATGTTGCCGCTGGCTTCTTTCACCGCGATGATGTTGCGAATCTTGGCCAGGCGGCCCAGCGTAGCCGGCTCGATGTTCACGCCTGTTCGTCCCTGCACACTGTAGAGCACCAGGGGCTTGTCCACGGCTTCGGCGATGGCTTTGAAGTGCTGGTACTGGCCTTCCTGCGTGGGCTTGTTGTAGTAGGGCGACGCGGTCAGGATTGCGTCCACGCCCTTGCGGCGACCGAGTTCCTTGGCCTTCTCCACCGCGTCGGCGGTCGAGTTGGAGGTCGCGCCGGCAACAATGGGCACGCGGCCCTTGGCCACCTCGATGGTGATGTCGATCACGCGCAGCCATTCGTCCTTGGTCAGCGTGGGCGTCTCACCGGTAGTGCCGCAGGGAACCAGGAAGTGAATTCCCGATTCAATCTGCCACTCCACCAGCCGGCGCAAAGCGTTTTCATCAACGCTCTGGTCTTCTTTGAACGGTGTAATCAGCGCGGTGCCGCAACCTTGTATTTTCATGGCAGTTCAAGGATAACAAAACCTTCACCACAGAGGACACGGAGGAACGCAGAGGAAAAGAAGAAGCAATCGCCAATCGGAGGCCGGGTTTTCACTGAGGGCTGTTTCTTGCTGGTCCTCGGTGTTCCTCAGTGGCCTCTGTGGTAAGGCCGCTGCTAGAGCTGATCGACGATTTCCGGGAACTCGTAAAAGCCCGCTTTGTCCTTGATCCATTCTGCGGCGCGCACGGCGCCTACGGCAAAACCCAGGCGCGACTTGGCGTCGTGGGTGAGCAGGATGGTGTCATGGGCGGAATCGAGCATCACCAGGTGCATGCCCACGGTTTCGCCTTCGCGGACGGAGGCCACCTCGACCTTGGCGCCCGATCCGGATTCGAGGATCTTCTGCAGGGTCACGGCCGTGCCCGACGGTTTGTCTTTCTTGTGCACGTGGTGACGCTCCACGATATTGCCGCGATAGTCGTTCTTCAGGATCGGGGCAATGGCCTGAATGGCTTTGAAGAAAAAATTCATGCCTACGGAGAAATTCGATCCGTAGAGCAGGGCGGCGTTGCGTTCCCGGACCAGTTCGCGAACCTTGTCGAGATGCTGGTGCCAGCCGGTTGTTCCCACCACCATCGGGACCCGGGCTTCGGCGCAGCGGATGATGTTGGCGATCACCGCGTGCGGCGTGGTGAAGTCCGTGACCACGTCGGTCTGTTGCAGAAGTTCCAGGGTCAAGCCGCGGCCGTCCTGGTTTTCCTTGCTGCCCAGCGAGCCGACCTCATGCCCGCGCTCGCGGGCCACCTCGGCCACCAGCGCCCCGGTCTTTCCCCGTCCCAACACAAGAATTTTCAAGCAAACACCTCGGGATCGACGGCGGAGAAGAACGCCTCATGCAGCCGCGCGACCACGGCGGGCACGTCGGCTTCGTCGATCACAAAACTGATATTAATCTCCGAGGCGCCTTGCGAGATCATCCGGATGTTCACGTCCCCAATCGCGCTAAACACCTTGGCGGCGATTCCCGGAGTGTTGCGGATGTTTTCCCCCACCAGGCAGACAATCGCTTTGCGCCCTTCGTACTTCACGTCGGCCAGGAGCGCCAGATCGGCGGCGATGGCGGCGATCGACTCATTCGAATCCACCGTGACCGAGACGCTGACCTCGGACGTGGAAACCATGTCCACCGGGCAGCGATGGTGGGCGAAAACCTCGAAGATGCTCTTGAGGAAGCCGTGAGCCATGAGCATGCGCGTGGCCACCACGTCCACCACGGTGATGCGTTTTTTGGCGGCGATAGCCTTGAAGGTGTTGCGGCTCTTCGGCGCAGATGCGGTGATGCGGGTGCCTTCGCATTGCGGATTGCGCGAGTTCAAGATCAACACTGGGATGTTCTTGCGGATGGCCGGCAACAGCGTGGCCGGGTGCAAGACCTTGGCCCCGAAGTATGCCAGCTCGGCGGCCTCTTCAAAACTGATGCACTTGATGCGCCGTGCCGTCGGACAGAGGCCGGGGTCGGTGGTCATCATGCCATCCACGTCCGTCCAGATCTCGATGCGTTCGGCATTCAAGCCGGCGCCCACAATCGCCGCGCTGAAGTCCGACCCGCCGCGGCCCAAGGTAGTCGCCGCGCCGTCCACCGAGGAAGCGATGAAGCCGCCCATCACCGGTACGCGCCGGCGGTCGAGCAATGGCTTCACGATCTCGGCCAGGCGCGCGTCAGTTTCTTCAAAATGAGGCACGGCTTTGCCGAAGGTGGCATCGGTCAAGATGCAGCGGCGCGAATCCACGTGAGCGGCCTCAATCCCGCGCTGCGAGAAAGCCGCGGCAGCAATCTTGCTGGATACTCGCTCGCCGAAACCGGCAATGGTGTCAGTGGTGCGCGGCGTCAGCTCACCCACCGCCACCACGCCGCGCAGCAGTTCGTCCAGCCCGTTGAAATCGGATTCCAGCTCCTGTGCAATCTGCTCAAACGCATGTGTTCCCAGCAGATCAACGGCGGTGTTGTAATGTCGTTCGCGCGCCGCCCGGCATAGCTCGAGGGCTGGTTCGCGCTTACCGGCGCCGGCGGCGGCAGCCATGGCCAGAAGCTGATCGGTGATTTTTGCCAGCGCGCTGACCACTACGACCGGTTGTTCAGTGAGGCGTTGGCGGACAATGGCGGCGGCACGGTCGATGGCTTGAGCGTCCTGGACCGAGGTGCCGCCAAATTTCATCACGATCATCGCCGCACCGCCGTTGGCGGGGAAAGCACGGTTTCGACATCGGGGCAAGTGTCAGGGCGCGACTTTAGTCGTGCCGTTAAGTCGCAAAACGTTACGGGCTTTAGCCCCTGCAGGCGAAACCCCCAGCGCCTAAAGGCCGGAATCAAGAGACCGCGAACGGCACGACTAAAGTCATGCCCTGACACTCGTCTTCTTCGCCCATGCGTTGTTGGATAGAATCGGCATCGTGCCTTGGCATCGCGGATTGCGCAAGTTTCACCCGGTGCATTCACGCCCGCCCGCAAGAGAGCGTGATCACTCATCACCCGATGTATCCCTGCGCGCGCAGCAACTCCCCGTTCAGGATAGCCGCGCCGGCAGCGCCACGGATGGTGTTGTGGGAGAGAACAGTGAACTTCCAGTCGAAGATGTTGCATGGACGCAACCGTCCTACCACCGCCGACATGCCCTTCCCGCGATCGCGGTCCAGACGCGGCTGAGGACGGTCGGGCGCGCTTTCATAGATCACCGGCTGCTCGGGAGCGGTCGGCAAGTTCAGCTTCTGCGGCAGACAGCGGAACTCATTCCATGCGGCGATGATCTCCTCCGCCTGCGCCGGCCGGTGCAATTTGAGGGACACCGACTCGGTGTGACCATCTTCCACAGCCACGCGGTTGCAGTGCGCGCTCAGCGCAAGATCCGCAGGAACCACGCTCGATCCCTTGAGCGATCCCAGCAACTTGCGTGACTCGGCTTCCATCTTCGGCTCTTCACCGGGGACGTACGGGATCACGTTGCCCAGAATGTCGAGCGAGGGCACGCCTGGATAGCCTGCGCCGCTGACCGCCTGCATGGTAGCGACAAAGACCTTGTCCACGCCAAAACGGCGATGCAAAGGGGCCAGCGCCAGAACCAACCCGATGGCGGAGCAATTGGGATTCGTCACCATGAATCCGCCGTTCTGCTGGTACCACTTCTGGCTCTTGATCAGCTCGGTGTGATCGCCGTTGACCTCCGGGATGACCAGGGGGATGTCCTCGGCCATACGGAAAGCGCTGGAATTGGAGACTACGGCGTGACCTGCGGCGGCAAATGCCGGCTCGATCTCTTTCGCGGCAGCAGCGTCGAGTGCGGCAAAGATCAGCTTGGGGGTCCGGCCATCGGGCGTTGCGGGCGAAACCTGCATGCGCGCAATCCGCGGCGGCAGCGGCGAGCTCAAGTTCCACTTGGCTGCTTCGGCGTAGGTTTTTCCGGCGGAGCGGTCCGAGGCCGCAAGCCATTCAATCTCAAACCAGGGATGCGCCTCCAGCAACTGGATGAAGCGTTGCCCTACCGTGCCGGTAGCGCCGAGAATTCCGACTGGAATTTTCTTGGTCATGGATGCCTAAGTTATGAATTTTAGCACTGAAGCAATCAGCACTCAGCAGTCAGCATTCAGCCCTGCAACATTGTTCTAGACCATTCGCGTTTCGGTCTTCGCGTTTCTGCCAGTCATCACGCTTGGGCGTTAGACATCTCGAACGGCTGAGTGCTGATTGCTATCCCGAGGCAACTGCTGCGGCCGCTTCGCTCTTGCGCTTCACCATGTACTCATCGATAAACACCGCCACCAGCGCGGCGGTGGGCACGGAAACCAAGGCGCCCAGAACACCGGCCAGCGATCCGCCCAGAGAAAGGGCGATGATGACGGCCAGCGGGGAAAGTTGCACCGTGGATCTCATGATGCGCGGCGACAGGAACGCGCTCTCAAACTGGGTGTAGATCGCGTGAAAGATCAGCACGCCAAGAATTTTTTCCGGGGAATCGAGCGCGGCCACAGTGGAGGCGAGAATCATAGCGCTGATGGGTCCGACAATCGGCACCAGGTTGGCCAAGCCCGCGTACATGGCCAACACGTAGAAATATCTGAGGCCCAAAGCGTAGTAGACGCCAAGACTGGCCAGCCCCAGGCAGGCCATGAGCATGGCTTGGCCCATCAGCCAGTTGCGCATGCGGTGATCGGCGCGCAGCAGGGTCGAATTCAACCGCGGCTGCTGCTCCAGCGGAAACAGCGAGACCGCCCACTGGAAGACGCGCTCGCCGTCGATGATGAAATACGTGGTCAGGATGATCCCGGTGAAGATGCCAAAGATTCCTCCAGCCAGGTTCAGGAAGAGCCCACCGGCGCCGCCGACGATTTCCGCGGCATACTTCTGCAGCCCCGAGGGATCGATTTTGCCGCCGAAGGGCAGATGACGGACCTCCTCGCTCAGGGAAGCCAGGTGTTTGGGCCAATCGGCGGCAAATTGGCGCGCGTCGCGGTAAATGGGCGGGAAGGCAACCACCATGAACACTGTGCCGGCCAGCGCCAGCATGAGGATCAGAAAGATGATGGCAAACCCGCGGCTGGCGCGCCATCGGCCGATCCTGGCTTTCCGGATCACGCCGATGGCCGGGGAAAGCACCACGGCAAACAATCCGCTGACGTAGATCAGCAGAAGCACGTCGCGCACCGTGTAGGCTGTCCATAAGGCCAGCATCACGCCAAAGAAGAAAAGAATGTCAGAACGATGGTTCGTCATATCATCCGCGGATGGGGAGGGAAAGCATTTGGGTCCGAGGTGTCCTTCGCCACAAAAGGATTTGGTAATTGCGTAATTTGGTGAGTGGGTAATTGAAAACCTGCGTTACCAGCGTTTCTGTCAATTACCCAATTACCGAATTACTCAATTACCAAATTTCTCTCAGTCCCGAACAATCTCAATATTGGTTCCGGCCACTGTCATTTTGATGACCTTGAGCTGATCGTCCACCCAGAGCAACCACTGCCCGGTTTCAGTGTCTTTCTGATCGGTCAACTCGACCACCTTGGTGGGGGCGCCGGTCCGCAGACTCATCTTATTGAGTTGTCGTTCCACGCCCTTGACCGTGATCTTGTCCAAGCCGACCAAGTCCATGGTGGCGTTGAGCGAGGCGTGCTGCCGCGGCACCAGGATCACAAAATTGGTGGGAGCGCACAGGCGCCCTTGTCCTTCCTTCCACACGCAGCCCGTGGCCAGGTATCGCCACAAGAGGAGCTCGCGCTGGGAAAAGAAATTGTCGTCCAGGATCACCGTGGAGAGGGGCAGCATGTGGGGGACGTCCACTTTCTTCTGGTCGGCGGGAGACACATGTTCCACCAATATGTCGTTCCGCGGTTCCACCGACGACTCTTCGGTTTGCGGGACCGTGCCATGCCAGCTGTAGGAGCGCAGGTCTCCGTTGGGGTTCACGCGCATCTCCGCGGTCTGCTCGGCCCGGGTCTTGCCGTCGTCCACTTTGACGGAAGCAGTGGCAATGCTGAAATCCGTCCGCTGTTCAATCTTGAATGTTTCCGTGCCGATGCGCTTTCCGTCCAGGTAAATGCCGAAACTGCCCGAGTCCACCACCTTGCTTTCGACCTTATCGGCGACGGGCTTGTCTTTGTCACCAGCGCGCAGGCCGTGGGCGGCCAGGAGAGTGGCGCTGAGAAGAATGCTTTTGATGATGACTGCCTTCACTGCTATGCCTCCGGTCTTATATCAGCCGCGACGATCTGTTCGATTTCCGCCGCGACTTGCTCCACGGGTTTGTTCATCGTGGCCACGCGCACCTGGGCCAGTTCGTAGGCCGCACGCCGTGACGCGAACAGTTGCGCGAATTCCTTCTCGTCCCGGGCCAGGGGGCGCGTGTTGCGCTCCCCGGCGCAACGGCGCTGCAACTCGCGGAGCGGGGCGTCCAACAGAACCGTGATCACGCCCGGTTTCTGCAAAAGACGGCGATTATGCGACTGCACGAACGCTCCCCCACCCAGCGCAACCACCAGATTTCCCCCCGCCACCTTGCCGTTCACCACATCCTCGAGCGCCACACTCTCCAGCCGGCGAAACTCGGCTTCGCTGTCTTCGGCAAAGATCGTGGCCACCGGCTTTCCCTGGCGGCGTTCGACGACCTCGTCCAGATCCTGAAACGTCCATCCCAGCCGCCGCGCCAGCGCTTTGCCGACGGTCGTCTTGCCGGCGCCCATGAACCCGATGAGGCACACGCGCCTGACTGGTTCATCTCCGACCATAAAACGCTCTGTTTGCTGACGCCGGGACCGCGCTTTTATTGCTTCTTCACGCGGATTCTACCACTGAACGACTGGAGCTCAACCGAAGATGAGCCGGAATTGGAGGTACCTGAGAAGGAACTGCCCGGCTTGGGCGTATAGGAGATGTGCGGCTTCTGCTGCAAGGGAAAATCATTCTGTACCAACCCGGAGACGGAACGGGCGGATACGTCAAATGACGCGGTTTCAGGCAGGGCTACGTCGATGGCGCCGCTGTGCGTGGTCAGGCTGTAATCGCCGCCCCCGGAGCAGTCGCCGCGATAACTAATGTTGCCGCTGGTGGTCCCGACCGAGACAACGGGCCCGGAAACGTCCACCAATTGCACCGCGCCGCCGCTGGAGGTGATCTCCACATGGCCGTTGTTGATGCTGCTGAGGCTGACCGGAGCGGTTACGCCGCGAACATGGACATGGACCTTAGACACATTACGCACCGTGATCTGACCGGTATCGGAGGACAAAGTCAGGTCGCCGCTGAGGCCGTCGGCGGTGATCGGCGCGGTGGCGGTGCTTACCGTGACCGCGATTCCTGCAGGAACTGTGACGTCATATTCCACCCGGGCTTCGTCGGCCGTGGGCCTTTGTTCGCCCACCGCATGGGTGCGGATTTCCGCCCGCCGTTTGTCGGAAGTTGTGCTTTCATCAACCTCAACCTTGTCCGAGTGGATGTCGTAGGCCACCACCACCTGCTTTCCCGGGCCGCCATGCAGCGTGACCGAGCCGCAGTTGTTGACAATATTGATGGTCCCTCCCGGGGCAACGTCTAAGCGGGCTTCCTTGTGCGTGTCACTGGCAGTGGCGTTGAGGGTTCCCAGGGCAACCACCACGCTTGCGGCAACGGTCAGGTTGAGCTTGTTCATGACTTTCTCTCCTCTTCCATCTTTCATCCGCTCACCTTTTATCAGCTAAGGCAAGGAGCGGACTGTGGCCATCTGGTACAACATCTCCTTCTGCTGATGAGCCTCCAACAGACTTGCCCGGGCAGCGGCGTCTTCCGGGTCCTGGTCCACGGCCTGCTGGGCGTCCACGATGTAAGCGTTGACCTCGCGCAGGCTGTCTTCGTAGGCTCGCCGCACGTCCGGGGCTTGCTGCGAGACTCGGGTAATCAACTGCTGATCGTCGCTTTCCATGGAAGTCGGTTGAGAACTGATATTTTGCGCCGCAGCCGGAGCCGGAGGCAACTGGGCGCGATAGTTGATCAAGAGCCAGGAAAAGGCGGCCAGGGCGAATAGGGCCATGGCGGCGCCTAAAGGCGTCCAGCTTCTAACTTGGGTCGGGAGGATCGTTATATGTCCCAAGAGGGACGTTCGACCCTCCTGGATCAGCCCCTGACGATGGAGCGAATCCTCTATCCCGGCCCACACCCGCGGGCTGGGGTCATGCATAGGCAGCATCAGCTTGGCCTGCTGCGCGATATATTGCAGATCTTCCACCAGTTCGGCGCAGGCCGGGCAGGTCCGTAAGTGGCCTTCCTCGTCCGCGTTCCCGCCGCTCTCAATGATGTACGGCAGGACCTCCTGGAATTGTTGACAGTTCATGGCGTTCTTCATCCTCTCCCAACGTACTGTCCCCGCAATGCGCCCGCTCTTGCGCATTTTTCAGGGCTTGCCGCTCAGCCCGCTCTAATGGCGGACGGCCTTTTCGGCTCGGCTGAGCTTCAGCAGGTCGCGCAATTTCATGCGCGCCTTGTGCAATTGCGACTTGCTGTTGCCGATCGAACAACCCATCATTTCCGCAATCTCGTTGTGTTCATATCCCTCAATGTCGTGCAGCACAAAAATGATGCGATACCCCGGCGGCAGGCTCTCGATGGCCCGCTCCAGATTGACCCGGTCAATGGAGCCGGCCAATACGTTGTCCCGCGCGCCGATATCTTTCCTGGGACCATCTTCATGCTGCGGTTCCAGCGCTTCGTCCAGCGAAACTTCGGGCAGTCCTTTCTTGCGCAGATGCATCAGCACCACGTTCACAGACAGCCGATGCAGCCAGGTCGAGAACGCCGATTCCCCTCGGAAAGTGGCTATCTTGCGGTACAACTGCAAGAACGCCTCCTGCGTCAGGTCCTCTGCCTCGGCCGTATTGCTGGTCATGCGCAGACACAGCGAATACACGCGCCGCTTATGCAGCCCGTACAAGGCTTCAAAGGATTCCGCGTCACCGCCTTTGGCCCGTTCAATCGCTTCTGCTTCTGATAGCCCCGATGCGATGATTTTCTTTGCTTGTGTCAATTTGCCTCTGAGAGGCCGTTGATCCCTAGGATGCGGCCAAGTAGGTACTCTGTTGTCCGGCAGGTTGGCCAAAAGGCCCTGCGCTTCCGTTCAATTCATTCCGAACCCGTTCCAAGGAGCTTTGGATGCGTTTCCCGCCCCCGGGAGGTTGTAGTTATCTCCCATCTTTGTCGGGATCGGCGATGGTCCAACCGGGAACCGGGTCCCACGGGCCCCTTTTCGTTTTGCACTTTCCAACCAGGCGGTTTTTGTCTCTTCTTCATTTAGCATTTATCTGGCCCTTGCCCGTCCCCCCGGCCAACTAGGAAAACAAAGGACTTAGGCTGGAATAGCCGATGTTTTCCTGGTTCTCGAAGTTGTTACGTCCTCAGCCATAAAAGCAAAACAGCGCAGGGGCGTAATTGCCCGTTGCGCCGAAACCAAACCTTTATCTCTCGCAGACCCGCATCCTGAGTCTGTTCTACTTTCATTCGCTTTTATACACCCGGGCGCGACCCAAGGCAAGTGGGAAATGGTGCCATGCTGCTGCGGGGATCATCGAGTCTTACACTGCTGGCGCGCCGAGCCGGCACAAAACTCGCAAGAGCGTAGCTGACAGAAATTGAGGGCGACCTTATTACTGCAACTACTGCACGATTACTGCACGACCAGCGTTACCGTTGCCGTCTTGCTGCCGCTTCCGGCGGATGTTGTCACGGTAATCTGGCTCGTGCCTGCAGGCGTACCTGGGCGCGGAGGTTGTGGGGTTCCGGGGCCACCTCCACAGCTGGTCAGAAATACAACCACACACAACACACCGAGCCCCAGCCATAGGGTCACCATCTTGATCGATTTTCGCCCGCGCCGGCCGAGCGCCAAACCTGCCACGCCCAGCGTTCCGAACAGTGATGCATACAGAGGCAGACTGCTTCCAGGTCCCGAGGGGGCCCCGGATGAGGCCGTGGATGCTGTCGTAGTAACCGTAAGAACGCTTGTCACCGGCGACCCGTTGGGAGTCACAGAAGGTGGAGCAAATGAGCACTGAGCGAGGGCCGGCAGACCTGCGCAGGAGAAGTTGACAGTCTGGTTAAAACCGCCAAGCGGCGTCACCGTGAAGGTGAAGGTTGCGCTGCCTCCGGCTGTGATGGTTGCGCTCGGCGGCGAAGCTGCAACGTTGAAGTCCATCACATTCTGAATCAACGCAGGCGACGTGGACGAAATAAAGTTCACGTCGCCGCTGTACAGTGCCGTAAGGGAGTGGGTGCCGGCAGCCAAAGAAGACGTTGTGATCGTCGCCGCACCGCCATTGAGCGCCAAACTGCCCGAAATGGCGGTGTTTCCATCGAAAAAGACGACGGTCCCCGTGGCTGTATTCGGCGTTACCGTAGCCTGAAAGGTAAGAGATTGGCCGAGTGTGGCAGGAGTGGCCCCCACCGTCAACGCAAGAACCACGCTGCTGGATCCCAATCCCACAATCTTCTCACTGACAGGAGTGGAGGTTGACGAGCCGAAATTCGAATCACCGCTGTACTGCGCAGTGATGGAATGAGAGCCAACAGAAAGCAAGCTGGTGGTCAGCGTGGCTACGTTCCCATTGAGCGGCACGGTCCCTAGCGCCGTGGGGCCGTCGAGGATCTGGACCGAACCCGTGGGCGTCCCTGTAGTTGCCGAGGTGATGGTCGCAGTAAAGGTAACCGGGAGGCCAAAGTTCACGCTTGGGCTGGAGCTTGCCAGCGCCGTCGCGCTGCCCGCCTGGGTGACGGTAAGGGTCCCATTCACGGCGTGCACGATATACCTCGCAATATTGGGACCGGAGACGTTGGGGATAATAGGATACTGGCCTACCGGAGAGCTGATCGTGGCCGGACTCGAAGCGCTGAACTGGAACGAGTCGCCATTTACTTCACCGGTGAGTGTCGGAATGAACTGCGGGTTGCTGGTTCCGTAAAGCCGGCTGGCGTCGTTTACAGTGATAGTCAGGGTGGCGGGCGTGATGGTCAGCGTTCCATTCACGGCCGTCACCGTGTAGTTCCCGAGATCGAGGCCGGTAACGCTGGGCGTCACGACATAGGCGCCTGGAGTAGAAGCCAGCGTAGCCGTTGTCGAGAAATGTATCGTTAAGATGTCGCCATTCTTTGCGCTTGAGACGTTCCCCGAAAAGGTCGGCTGGGAGCCGTAAACGCCGGTGCAGACTCCAACAGTAAGCGTGAGCGGCGCCTGCTGGACGGTCTGCGACAATACCGCCGAAATAGACCCTCCAACAGCGGAATCGCCGGCGTATCGCGCCGTGATGGTGCGGCCTCCGGCGCCCAGCAGCGACGTGGTCAGGGAAGCGGAACCGCCGCTCAGAGGCACAGCTCCGGAAATGGGCGTTGTCCCATCGAAGAAGGTCACGCTGCCGGTGGCCGTGCCCGGCGCGACCGTGGCGGTAAAGGTGAGCGAGTCACCAAAGGTGGAGGAGCTGGTTCCGGCCGTTAAAGCAAGCGTCACGGTGCTGCTGCTTCCTCGAATCACATTTAGGGTCAGCGGCGCCGAAGCCACCGGCCGGCCGTTGGTGTCCGCTGCTACGGCGGCCAGTTGGTGGGCTCCCACCGCAGCCTGGGTTGTGTCCCACGGGAGGGTAAACGGAGCCGTGGTCACTGGCGCGCCGAAATTCGAGCCATCTATTGTGAACTGCACTGATGCGACGTTTCCGGTGGTGGCTGCCGTGATGGGAACGGTACCGGCAACGGTCCCGCCGCCGACGGGAGAGGTGAGGGCAACCGTAACGGCGCGACGCAGCACCGCGGTATTGCCCGGATTCTGGAACACCATGGGCCAGTCATTCACGGCTGCGTTAAAAGGCGTTCCGGTCGTAAGCACGACGGCCGTTCCTTCGCCGGGGGAATTAACGCCGACACCAGCGAGCGCCAGGTAATTGAGGGCAATGTCTGTAAACCCATCATTGTTGAAGTCCCCCACCGTGATGGTCGGGGGGGCATAAGGTTGATTGCCGTCGGTTGCCTGCAAGGTCCAGGTTCGGGCGACTGTCCCGTCGCGGCGAATCGCCAGCAGGGAATCAGCGAAGTATGGAGTTCCCGATTGCGTTTGCGGGGCTGTGGTGCTGATCGAGTTGGCGATACGCCCCTCAGGAGTGCGGGTCCGGTGCACCGTCGTGCTTCCGCCCGTGGGTAATGCTCCTGCCGAATTCGGCGCCTGCGATCCTACGAAAGTCGGAATTTGGTATTCATCCACGAGAATTTCCGGAAATCCGTTTCCGTCGATGTCCGCCAGCGCCAGCGAACCCCCGAGGTGCCCGCTGAGCGCAGGCTGCGAGAATCCCGGAAATGCCGTCCCGTCGGGCTCAAGAATCTGCACCAGCCCATTGTGGCCCGCCACTACAATCTCTTCTGTCCCATCCCGGTTGAGATCGCCGACCGCGATCTGATAGAAATTAACGTCGTCCGGGTTCGCAGCACCCAGGGCTACCGGCCAGCCCGGACGTTCGGTCCCATCGGGCTGGAAGACATGCAGGATCAGCTGACTGTCCTGGTTGGGCTGGGGCTCACCCACCAGCAGCAGGGTTTCCAGCATGCCGTTGTGGTCGAGGTCGGCCAAAACCAGGCCGGCAGGCTGCCCGCTGAATTGAGGAACGGCCCAGGGGACCGGCGTACCGTCGTGGGTGAACTGCAATAGAGTAAAAGTGGAAGCCGATGTGCCGGCAACAACCACGAATTCCTTGGAGCCATTTCCCTGCAAGTCGCCAACCAGCACCCGCGGTTGGAAGACCGTCACCAAGTTGGAGTTTTGGTCGGGAATGACCACCGGGAAATTCCCGCTGAGCAGGGAGCCGTCAGGCCGTAAGGCCAGCAAAAAAGCGTGATCGGTTCCGTTAACGCCTGGTAGAAATGCGGCCAGGCTTACAAAATCGAGTTGTCCTGTGCCTTCAACGTCCTCCAGCACCGGCAGTTGAAAATCAAAAGTGAAGGTGTTGAAAGTACCCGGATCCAAGCTCGGAGGCAGCGATATGACTGCCGAACTATTATCGCTGTGAAACAATTGCACCTGGGCCTCACTCGTGGTGAGGTTCCGGTCAGGTATAACCGCATCCGTAGATCCATCCACGTTGCCCACCGCGGGATTGCGGTCGCTGGGCGAGACAGCGACTGATGTTTGCGAAGAGCCATCCGGAGAAAAGGTCAGATAAGAGCCCAACCCGAAAATGGTATCCGGCTCCACCAGGATGAGCCGCTGGTTGCCGGAGGCATCCGGCAGTGGCAGGAACCCCGCATAGAATTCAGGGGCAGCATTGAGCGTGACCGGCCAGTGCTGCGAGATCAGGCTGGGTTCAAGATAGATGAAGGTTTGCGTAAAATTGGAGAACCCGGCGTCATCCACGATGAGCCGGATGGTGTAGTAATCGGCCTGGGTAATGCCGGAGGTGTCCCACGTACCCAGAGGCCCGTTCGTTACCGGCGTACTTCCGCCGGCCAGCGTGATCCCGGCAGAACTCCAGCCCGTAGACGGATTGATGCCTTCCGCCCACTGCAGGCGAAAGTCCTGGAAGCTCGGGCCAGTGGCCGTGCCGGTAATTGTCATCTGGGCCCCGGGCTTGAACTCGCCGGCCGTCGACGGGACCTGGGGCACAACCGGGCTGGTGAAGGCCAAGCCCGGCGCCGCCGCCAAAACCGTCGCGGGATCGGTGGCAGTGTTGTTCAGCGGATTGACGTCGCCTCCGCCGGCAACCGAGGCAGTATTCACCACGGTGGTCAGCGCATTGACGCCCACGCTTACCGACACGGTAATCGTCGGGTAGCTTTGGTTAGAAGCCAGTGAGTCGCTGCGCGTGCAGGTTATGGTTGCTCCCACGGTACAAGTTCCCCAGCCCGTACCACCGGCTGCGAGGGCGGTAAGTCCGGCCGGGAGCGTATCGGTTACGGTCACAGGCTGAGTCGGGTCGGTCGCTGTGAGTCCGCGGTTGGTGACGGTGATCGAATACGCTGCGGTCTGCCCTTGAACTAAAGGCACGTGGGTCTTGGCAATGGCAGGGTCAGGCCCAGTCACAATGATCGTTGTCACGTCATTGGCCGTGTTGTCCGTCGTGTCCTTGCTGCCGCCTCCTGAAACGGTGGCGGTGTTCGTCACCAATCCCGGAGCATTGGCGGCAACATTGACAGTCACCGTAATCGCCGGATAGCTGCCGCCGGCAGCCAGTATGTCACTGCGCGTGCAACTCAGCGTCCCCAGCGTGCAGTCCCAGGTTGTGTCTGTACTGCCGATGTCAGTTGCCGTCATTCCGGCCGGCAAAGTATCGGTTACCGTCACGGCAGTGCCATCGGTAGGCTTGCTGCCAATATTGGTAACGGTGATGCTGTACGTTGCGCCAGTTTGTCCCTGAGTAAAGTTGGCCGCATGGCTCTTGGTAATGCTCAGGGCGGTGGCTCCGCAGCCCGGAAACTTGAAATTGGTAATCCTGGTGTTCCAATTGAACGATCCGCTGTTTTGCAGATATTCCGTGGTGTACCAAAAGGTGCAGTCATCCACGGGATCTACCTGCATGGCGCTGTAGTCGCCCCACCGCGTGAGACCGCCGGTTTGTGTTCCTGCTCCGGCGAATATCGTGGTCTCGGACTGCAAGGTACCGGGTGAATCGAACGCCCCTCGTGTGGCAAGAGCAATGGACGGGGGCAATGCGCTGCTGGTCACACTGTAGCCGACAGCCAGGTTGCCGCTAGCGTCCATGGCAACGCTTCCCATCCAGCGATAGCTGAAATCGGGAGCAAAAGTTGATTGCTGGGCTACCGTTGGCGCCGCCCCATTGGGGTCCTGGATTTCATACCAGCGTATGCCGGAATTCTGGCTCACCGGATCGGCCACCACGGAATGATTGACGACCAGAGACTCATGGTCGCCAAAATTACGGTAGGCGAGACGATACATGAGACGGTCGCCGAGAGAATCCAGTTGCGTGCCATCACCCCCAGGCTGCGGAACACAGCCATGCACGCTAGGACAAAACGGGCTGAAGGGCGCCACCGGGATGTTGATCGGACCGGTAAAGGTAGAGTTGCCGGGTGTAACAAAGTCGACGTGAAACTTGTAGAGATCCAGAGAATTCACGTCAAAATCCACCAGGTAATCGGGTGAACCAGCCGGCGGGGAGATACGACCATCCAGGTCCGCAGGCAATAAGCCGCCTATGGTAGAGGCCTGCTGGAAACAGATCTGGGTCGCCGGCAATCCATTCAGCATGGCATTGCGGTCGTAGGCGCAGGCATCGGCGCCCGCAAACGTAACCCCTCCGACAAACATATTGAAGGTCTCGTAGTATGCGTCCGGCCAAACTCCCATCTTGGGATAGTCGTCGAAATTGGAATATTCGAAGGAGTATCGATTGTAGGTTCCCGTGGCGTCGGAAGTGGTGGAAACCGCAATGCACTGCAGGAAAGGCCCGCTGCGGACCACTAACTGGCTGAACACCCAACGGTTGGCCAGTTTGTCATAGGTCACGATGGGATCGCCATTGTTTTGGGTCTCGCAGCCGCCGCCAAAACCACTCCACAGAGTATTCCCCGCCACAGGCCCGAAAACCACAGCGCCTGAGCTCTTATCGAAAACGGCAAATGAGAGGTTCACCCACTGTACGTACTGGGTGAGCCCAACCGCGCCCTCGGTGTCCGGCGGGGCGACATTGACTGTGTAGTTGGGGAACCCAGACCCTAGACCTTCGAAGTTGAGCCCCATGGTCGGGCTGACGGCTGCGGTCGAAGGACGGTTCGTGGCTGGCCCTGGCTTTTGCAGGACAGTGTCGGGTTCGTTCGCCGGCTTAAAGCCAGAAGGCAAAGGGATTACCTTCACTTCCTCGGCTTCCTGCGGCTCCGGGTGCAATGCTGGAGCGTTCTTGGCAAGATCCCGCAACGGCTGGGACACGTCGTGATGGATGTTCTGTCTTGTCAATAGCGCCGGGCCGGCATTGGGGGCAACAGGCGCCGATGGCCGGGCGCCAGTCGTCGGCGCGGCGCCATAAGACAAAGTGACTAATAGCAGGCAAAGAGAGAAAATCCGTATTATGGATTTCAACTTAACCCTCAAAAAAGCAGAGCTACTCTACTATAAAAAGGCTAGAAACATTGTTAAGTTATGATGTGGGTCGGCAAAGAAATACTATCCATCGCAATACCTTGGTGTTGATGAATCCATTGAATTTACCGGCCGCAACCTGTAGGTTTCCCCGGTTTCTATGGCGACCATTTTCGTGGTTCTCTTTCCCGCGCTGCGTAGCTCGTAATGAAATTGCGCGATGAACCAGAGTGTGAGCTTCGGCGTCGATTTCTCCAGCCGGTCGCCGACAATGGCAGCGATGCAGGGGCGGGCGAAGAACCGGCGCGTCGAGATCGCCGATCCGAGGTGCACTCCCAAGGGCGAATGAGCGCGTGGGCTTGTAGAGTGCTTCCCCAGTCCGGATACCACGTCAAACGACATACAAAACCCTCTGACATATCATCTAAAATGTGGTGGTTCAGATTGGGCTGAGATCCATGCCGTCGTGCCGATTCTATTGTCGGTTCGGGTGCCGCTGGTTGCTGGCCATGGCCCTGATCGCCCCCTGCATCCAAGTTTCCCTGGCGCTGGCCCAGCAAAAGAATGAGGATCCACCTCAAGCGTCTCCTGTCCTGCAGGACTCTGCCGGGCAAGCCGTCCAGCAACCCGGCCCACAGCTCAAGAAGCAGGACAATAAGAAGAAGACAGCCGGCACGCCGGATTACTCCATCCGCGTGAAGGTCCCGTTGGTTACGCTTGACGTGAGCGTGCTTACGCCGAACGGGTATTCGGTCCCGGAGCTGACGAAAGAGAATTTTCGCGTCTTTGAAGACGGCGTGCCCCAGACCATCACCAGCTTCAGCCGAAAAGAGACGGCAGTCACCGCGGTCTTACTGGTGGAGTTCTCGGTGCAGTCGCAGGATCTTGAGTATCCCGCCCTTCGCGCCTGCGCCCGGTTTGCCCAGGGGCTCAAGCCCGACGACTGGACGGCTATGATCCTGTTCGACCGGGAACCGCGCATCGTCCAGGATTTTACCCAGGACAGCCGGGCTCTCGAAGCAACGCTCGATGCCACGCGGATCCCGCTGCTGCGGGAGGCCAACTTGTTCGACGCCCTCGACGACACCTTGGACCGGCTGCAGACGGTGGACGGCCGCAAGTACATCATCCTGATCGCCAGCGGCCAGGACAGCTTCAGCAAAGATGTCCTTGACGACGTGTACAAGAAGATCGAGTCCGCCCGGGACACCGTCATCTACGCGCTCGATACCGGCACGGGTATGCCCGATCGCCAGGCCATCAACCAGATGCGGACGTTTGCGCGCATGACCGGGGGCCGCGTCTATTTCCCCACCTCGCTCTACGAATACGGCGATGTCTTCCGCGAGGTGCAGCAGTCCATGCACAATCGCTACACGCTTTCTTACCATCCCACCCACAGCGGCCAGAATGGTGCCGAGGCTTGGCACAAGATCAAGGTGCAGGTGGTCGCTCCGGCGAATAGCGTGCCTGGTTCCAAAGAAGATTACGGCCGCAAGTTCCAGGTCATCGCCCGCGATGGCTACCGGGCGGAAAAAGCAGACAGCAAATAGCGGTTGGTGCAAGTTAAGGAAGCCGAGACCACGTCTCAATCTGTGGCATTATTCACCAAAGACGAAACGTCCCAATTCGTCTCCCAGTTGCTTCACTTCCTCAGGATCTTTGGAATCCCGAAAACGCTCCGCGAGTTCGAAAAAGGCTTTTTCTTTTTGCTTGCGAGCTTCCAGCCCCAATTCCAAGAGTTCCAGCAAAACGCGATTGCCGCTGAGACGGCGATCCTTGGCAATCGTCTCGATCTGTTTGTCTACTTGTTGAGGAAGCGTCACGCTCCGTCGAACCTGCTTTGTTGCTGCCATTTTCCTATAATACACCATTCTGGTGCAGATTGGTGGGCCAATTTCTGTGTCGACTTTCCTGAGCTATCTCCAAGGGTAAAACCGCACTTCTAGCTACACCATGGCCTACGCAGGCTTGCCGGCCGGGTAAGGGCAGAACGGATCGGATCCCAATGCGTCGCCGGTGTGAGCGAAGGCGCGGGCGCGCGATCCGCCGCAGATGTAGCTGTATTCGCATTCCCCGCACTTGCCGTGGAACCGGTCCGGGGAGTGGAGAGCGCGAAAGACCTCGGAATTGCGGTAGACATCCACCAGCGAATGCACGCGCACGCTGCCGCAGCGCAGGGGCAGGAATCCGGAAGGATAGATTTCGCCCAGGTGGGAGACGAAGACGATGCCGTGGCCGTCGCGAATCTGGAATCCCTGGTAAACGGAAGAATTCTTCATTTCGAGCGCAGGCCGGCTGGCGCCCCGCATTCTCTCAATGGCGAGGCGCCGGTAGGAGGGGGCTTCCGTCGTCTTGACGGCAAAGGGCGCTTGCAGCACAAGTTCCAGGACCCAATTCATGATGCCTTCGCCTTCTTCCGGCAAGACTTCATTCAGGGCCTTGCCCCGGCCCACGGAGATCAGGAAGAACAGGCTCCAGCGCATGACCGGGAAACTCTCCCGCAGCAGTTCGTAGATCGCGGGCAGATCATCGGCGGTTTCCTTCGCGACCAGAGTGTTGATCTGAATCGGCAGGCCGAGCTGTCCGGCGTGCCGGGCGGCCGCCATAGTGCGGTCGAAGGTTCCGGGCACGGCGCGAATCGCATCGTGCTTAGCGGCACACGATCCGTCCAGGCTCAAGCCCAGGCTTTGAATCCCGTGATCGTGCAGCCGGGTAATGGCTTCGCCGGTCAGCTCCGGAGTTGCGCTGGGGGTGATGGAGACTTCCAGTCCCAGCCCGCGCGCACGGTCGATCAGGAGATGGAGGTCCTGGCGCCGAAGCGGGTCGCCGCCGGTGAGAATCAGATGCGGCAAGGGCTCGCCGAAGTCAACTAGTTGATTCAGAAATGACTTGCTCTCCGAGGTCGTAAGCTCCAGCGGGTGCGCAACCGGCACAGCCTCGGCGCGGCAATGTTTGCACGCAAGACCGCAGGCTTGGGTCATCTCCCAGTAGACCAGCAGAGGGTTTCGGGAGAAATCACGGGCCCCCACGCCCATGTTCCGCATTGTGCCGGTTGCGATCATGCCGTTCCTCCTGGAAAAGCCATACGAGACTAGCAAGCATAGATTGCGGATCACGGGATGGCTGTGACGGAGGTCACATGTTCGCCGGCGGGCTGGGCCCGCATGAAACGTGCCTCGGCGACTGTTCTGAGGGGAACAATCCTAAAGCGTATTCCGGAGACTCTAGGCGGAAACGGCTCTCGGCCCTGCTGCTTCGTGTCCGAACTTGACCGACACAACTTTGGAAACGCCCGGCTCCTGCATGGTGATGCCGTACATCACCGGCGCCACGGCCATGGTCTTCTTGCTGTGGGTGATGATGATGAACTGCGTCTGCACGGCCATGTCTTTGATCAGATCGGTGAAGCGCCCGATGTTGGCGTCGTCCAGGGGCGCGTCCACCTCGTCCAGGATGCAGAACGGGCTCGGTTGGTATTGGAAGATCCCCACCAACAGGGCCAGCGCGGTCAGGGCTTTTTCGCCGCCGGAGAGAAGAAGAACATTCTGCAGCTTCTTGCCGGGCGGCGAGGCCACCACGTCAATGCCGCTTTCCGCGGTGTTGAGTTCGTCGGTGAGCCGCATGAAAGCCTGGCCGCCGCCAAAAAGTTTGCGGAAGGTAAACTGGAAGTTCTCGTTGATGCGCTCGAAGGCTTCCTGGAATTTCTGCCGCGAGAACTCGTCAATCTCCTTGATGGTGGCCTGGGTGTTCTCGATTGCCTCCAGCAGGTCTTTGCGCTGGGTTTCCAGGAACTGGTGGCGCTGCGCGGTCTCCTGGTACTCCTCCAGGGCCATCATGTTCACCGGCCCCATGTTCTCGAGGCGCGTGCGCATCTCGCGGTAAGCCGCGTCTTCCTGGGTGAGCTGTTCGCCCTCGACCAGGGCCGGGGCGAGCTGGGAGTCGGCCCGGAGTTCTTCGGCGGCCACGCTGAGTTCGTTCAGACAAACTTCGCCCATGTGGGCCAGGTCCGACTGGAGTTTGGCGAGCTGCTGGCCCAGCTCCGCCTTGCGCTCGCGCGCCGCATCCAGTTCCATGCGCGCCGTCTTCAGCTCGCGCTCAATCTCCGCGATCCGTGCCCGCACCTGGTCGGATTCATGCTGGAACTGCACGCCGGCGGCCTCCGCCGCCGTCTTTTGCGCCGCCAAAGTTTCCAGACGTTCGCCGATCTCGAGGTTTTCGAGAGCGCGCTGCTGCTTCTCTGCGGCCGCCGACTGGATCTGCGTCTGCAGCGACTCCACTCGCTGGGCCGCTTCCGCCGCCAGCGATTCGATCCGTTCCAAAGCTGAGGCGGCCAGCCGCCGGCGCTCTTCCAGGCCAGCCAGCCTGGCCGCGGCTTCACCCACGGTTTGAGCGGAGGAATCGCGGGCCGTCTTCAGTGACGCCAGCTGCTCCTGAGCGGCTTTGATCTCATCTTCCAACGCCTGCCGTTGTTGCTCCAGCGCCTGAGCGGTCTCGCGCCGTTCGCCGGCCAGTGTTTCCGTCTCGTTCCTCTCCGACCGCGTGCGCTCGAACTCCACGCGATAGGTGTTCAGCCGCTGCTCGGTGCGGGCCAGTTCGGTCTCCATCTGCTGCAGCGCGTGGCCCGAGGTCAGCGCCTGTTTTTCCGCCTCGCGCCGCTCTTCTTCCAGAGTGGACAAGAGTTTGTTCATCTCCGCGAGTTCCCGCACCAGGACCTGAATCTTGCCCTGCTCGTTGCCGGTGGCTGCTTCCAGGTCTGCGGCGAGCTTGGTCAGTTCGCGCAGTTCGCGCTTGAGGGAGAGCGGGCCTTCATGCCTCTGCTTGCCGCCGGTTACGGTGACGTTGTGGAAACATTCACCTGTAGAAGAAAGGAAGTAAGCATCAGGGTTCTCGAGCGCGAGGTTTCGGGCGATGTTCGCGTCGGGCGCGATATAGCCATCGCGCAGCTTGGGCAGGACGACTTCCAGGGACCGTCCAAAGCCGTTGAGCACGCGGATGCAATTCTTGAGAGAAACCAATTCTTCCGGACGCGGGCTGAGTGGCCGGGTCTCGCTTACTGCAAAAGAGAATTTGGCCTGCGCGTCTTCGGGGTGGACCAGGAAGGTAGCACGGCCGTCCACATCGCTCTGGAGCAAGCGCATGCCCTCGTTGGCTGCGTCCCAGGACTTGACGACCACATAGTTCAGCTCGTCGCGCAAAAACTCCTCGACCACGCTCTCGTAGCGATTGTCCACTTCCACAAAATCGGCCAGCACTCCGTTCGACCTGAAGCCCTGGCCCATGGCCGGAGACTGAAACAGCCGCCTGACCGATTCGGTGGAGTACCCGTGCTCGTTGATGACTATTTCCAGTGAGCTCTTCTTCCCGAGCGCGGTGGCAAATTCCGCGCGCAAGGTATCCAGACGCCGTTTGGTGTCTTCTTCTTCCTTGCGCTTGCTCTCGATCTGGCTGCGCACCTCGCCGATGCGGCTGTTCAGCCCGGCCACGGTCTGGCTGACCGATTCGAACTCAAAAGCGACCTGGCCGCGCTTGCCGCCGAAGTTCTCGATATCCACTTGCGCCGAAGCCATCTCCCGCTCCAAGCGGCGGGCTTCGCGGTCGAGGGCAGTCATCTGCTCCTGCGCCTGGGTGATCTGGTTCCGTGCCTCTGACGCCGACGCCATCACCGTCATCACTGACTGGCGGCGCGCCTCCTGCTGCCGTTCGATATCGGCCAGCGTGACTCCTGCCGCCCGCGATTCTTCTTGCCGGATTTGCCACTCATGCTGGGCGGCGGCGACTTCTCCTGCCGCCGACTCGGAGAACCGGCGGTTGGCCTGCAATTCCTCGGTGATCGATAGCAAGTGCGACTGCGCCCGTTCCAGTTCGACCGCGGCCACGGCGGAGCGCACTTCCAGCTCGGCGCAGCGCTCCTCGTTGGCGGCGCGGCGACCCTTTGCGCGCTCAGTCTCGAGCGCCAGGGCAGTGATGGCCTGGCTGTTCTGCGCCATCTCGCTTTCAATGGCGTAGCCGCGCTGCGTGCGTTCGGAATGCTCGGCTTCCCCGGCGCTGACGGCTTCGGCGCGACCGTGAATCTCTTCGGCGATGGCTTCCAGCGAATCCTGGATCTGGGTCTGTTCCCGGTCCATCTGGGCGAACTTGCTGGCCAGCACGATCTTCAGCTTGGCGCGCATCTCCTCGCGCAACCGGGCATAGCGCTCGGCCTTGGACGCCTGGCGCTTGAGCGAGTTCATCTGCCGCGTGACTTCTTCAAAAATGTCGTTGATACGGGCCAGGTTCTGGCGTGACGACTCCAACCTCGCCTCCGCCAGCCGCTTTCGGGTCTTGAACTTGGTGATGCCCGCGGCCTCTTCGATGATGGCGCGGCGATCGTGGGGACGGCTGCTCAGGATCTGCCCGATACGCCCCTGCTCGATGATGGCGTACGACTCCGGCCCCAGGCCGGTGCCCATAAAGATGTCCTGGATATCGCGCAGCCGGCAGAGCCTGCCGTTGAGCAGGTATTCGCTCTCGCCGGTGCGAAACAAGCGGCGCGTGACCACCATCTCGCCCTTGGCCAGCTGCATCGGCTTCAATTTGCGTCGGCGAATCTTTAAGACCACGGCGTTGGCGGCGGTCACGGCCGCTTCGCCTTCGGTTGCCGGCGCGCTGTGCGCTGCCGCGTCAGATTCGCTTGCGACGGAGGCGGAGTCCGCCGCGCTCTGCGGCGGCGCCCCAGGATCAACACCGGCAGTCTCGGTAGCTTCAGCCGGATTTTCTTCCGCGGAGTCGAGCGGTCCGGGCTGCACCTCGGACACGGCGGCTTGGGTGGCGTCGGCCGCGGCCCTTCTCTCCGATGCCTCATCCCAATCGTCTTCTGCCGCCGCCGGCGCCAGCGGCATCTCGTCTTGAATTTCGATCTCCGGATCGGCGCTGACGCTGCCTTCGTACACCTGGGGATCGACCAAGGTGAGTGAAACCTCGGCCATACCCGTGGCATTGCGTTCGCGCGTTCCGGCGAAGATCACGTCTTCCATGCGCGATCCGCGCAGGGTCTTGGCCGACTGTTCGCCAAGCACCCAGGAGATGGAGTCGGCGATGTTGGATTTTCCGCAGCCGTTGGGGCCCACGATGGCGGCGATGCCCTCGCCCGGAAACTTTAGCTCCGTGCGATCACAGAAGGACTTGAATCCCAGGATTTGCAGCTTCTTCAGTTTCAGCAAAGTCCTACTCTCCTCGCGGAATGACGCTGAATGGCCAATCGTAACCCGGCTCGCGGCAGGGCTGGTACGGATTTGACTTCAAGTCGCATCGGGCTGGGATGAAAGAGCAACGATCCTTCGCTCCAGCTAATTTACCTAGACAGTCACCGGGGGTCAAGCAGAATACCCACAAGATGTTGTGGATATCGGCACTGAACCCCAGCATGTCGCACCACGTACGCATCAATTGTCCAGACCGAGCCGGTGAGGTTGGATTTTGAGGAGGGGAGAATCGCGGAGAGCTACTTACAATTTAGCGCCGAATGAGAAGAGAAGCAAGGGCCAACTAGGTGTGATTTCAGGACACGTTGCGCCTGAGCCGAATGGACGAGGGCGGTCTTGTTCAGGCGACAGCGAGTTGTAGTTCCTCGGTAATTGGTTCCCAAACCCATCACGTGCTTTTAATCGGATTAAAACTTCCTGATCGCGGCTGATCCGATCACCCGATCACGCGCGATCACGGCGATCACCCGATTCCCTCACCCTCCCAATTTCTCAAAGAACCGGATGATGCTCTCGATCCCGCGATAGAAATTCGGGATGTGGAATTTCTCGTTGGGTGCGTGGAGATTGTCGTCGGGGAGACCGAAGCCCATCATGACGCTAGGCAGTTTGAGCACGTCCTGGAAGTCGGTGACAATGGGGATCGAGCCTCCGGAGCGGATGAAGACGGTTTCTTTCTTGAAGACGTCGTGCATGGCTTCGGTGGCGGCTTTGATATAGCGATTGTCCGTGCCTACCACGCACGCCGGGCCTTTGCTGTGGACTTTGATGTTGAGCTCGATGCCCTTGGGCGTGAGCTTCTTTACGAACTTGGTGTAGCGCTTGAGAACGTCGTCGGGGTCCTGGTTGGGCACCAAGCGCATGGAGACCTTAGCCGAGGCTCGGGCGGGAATCACGGTCTTGGCGCCGGAAGCCACGAAACCGCCGGGCATGCCGTGAACTTCGAGCGTCGGCCGCGCCCAGGTGCGATAGAGAACGGAATATCCCGGCTCGCCGGTCAGGACCTTCGATCCGACTTCAGTCTTGCGATAGTGCTCTTCATTGAACGGCAGGCGTTTCCAGGCCTTCAGCTCGTCCTTGGTGGGCGTCTTTACTCCTTTATAGAAGCCGGGAATAAGGATGTGGCCTTTGGCGTCTTTGAGTTTGCTGATGATCTCGACCAGCGCGAACAGCGGATTAGGCGCGGCGCCGCCGTAGATACCGGAATGCAGGTCGGTCTTGGCCCCCTGGACTTGAATCTCGGTATAGACCAGGCCGCGCAGGCCGACGCACAGCGTGGGCAGGTCCGGCGCGAACAGCTCGGTATCGCACACCAGAGCGAAGTCGGCCTTCAGCTTGGCCTTTTCTTTGCGGACGTAAGCCGCAATCGATTCGCCGCCGACCTCCTCTTCGCCTTCGATGATGAACTTCACATTCAGTGGCAGCTTGCCGTTGTGGCCGCGCATGAGGGCCTCGACGGCCTTGATCTCCATCCAGAGCTGACCTTTGTCGTCCACGGCGCCGCGGGCGTAGATGTTCTGGTTCCGTTCGGTAGGCTCGAACGGAGGCGAGATCCACTCATTCAATGGCTCGGCCGGCTGGACGTCATAGTGCGCATAGCAGAGCACGGTGGGCTTGCCCGGAGCATGCAGCCAGTCGGCATAGATCAATGGATGTCCCTTGGTGGCGATGATCTCTACGTTCTCCATGCCGATGCGGCGCAGCTCGTTGGCCACGAAGTCGGCGGCGCGGCGCACGTCGTCTTTATGCTCCGGGGCGGTGCTCACGCTGGGAATGCGGAGCAGGTCTTTCAGTTCTCCCAGAAATCGTTGCCGGTTTTGCTGAGCGTAACTGACGGCGGATGAGGCCATAGGGTCCTCCTAGCTGAAATCAGAACCCTAGAGTATATCGTGTACCGGATTTCTTATTCGAGGCTGGCGGCTTGGCGGGCACGGTCCCACTCCGAGGTTAACTCCAATTTCTGGACCCATTTCTCAACATAGGGACGGTCAATCCTGTCGCCCCGCACTCTCAGAATGCCGGCCACGTCTTCAATCTGCCGGGAGGACTCTCCCATCTTCGCCCACTCCAGCTTGGAAACGATGATGTCTTCAGCGGTGGCAGCTATGAGAGGAACTCGTTCGATTTCTGCCGCAGTCCGGCGTTGAAATGCCTGCTGATGATAAGCCGATGGCTTTTCGAAAATGAGATCGATCTTCCATCCCCTTTCCATGTCCAGGATGTTGAACATGTCTTTGCGTCGGCAGGCCTCGAGAGCGGAATCCAGGTCGAAGTAGTAAGTGGCTTTGGGAAGAAGACTCAAGAGCGTCCGAATCTGATCTGCTGTCGCTGAAACCACGACGTCAATATCCTGGGTGGCGCGTCCAGTCCCATACAGATTACTGGCAAACGAACCTACGACCATGTAGGGAATCCGCGCCTGATCCAAGGCGGAGGTGAGCGCGCGAAAAATCTCCGCGGAACTCATCGCACCCAAGCGGGAAGTGGGTCGGGAAGGAAGGCCAGCCGAAATAGCTCAATCATGACTTGCCGCTCTGACCAATCGGGATGATCTCGCTTGATCCCCGCCTTTCTAAGCTCTCGACAGAAATGACTAATGTCCAACGCGACCAGCAGACGTTGCTCGGGCGTCATCGAGCGACGAATTTTGATCTGCATCTCCGCAATTTCCGGGCTGGTGTCAAGCGCGATCATAATCGGATGTTAGCACAACCAAGCCTGTGGTTCTTGCCGGCCAGTCAAAGTGTGTGTGACTGGTTTGCCGGCATCTTCCCTTGCCATTCATGTCTCAGCAGGCAGTACAGGATTTCATTCTCCGCGTTGCCGTTGATGATGTAGTGTTCGCGCAGGAACCCTTCCTGCCGGAAGCCCAGCTTTTCCAGGACACGACAAGAGGGCCGGTTTTTGTCGTGGACGAACGCCAGCAGCTTTCGCAACCGGGTTTCTGCGAAGACTTTATCCACCAGCCGTCCGACCGCAGCCGTAGCAATACCTCTCCGCTGGTGCTCTTCGGCAATGCCGTAGCCGATCTCCGCATAGCCCATGGAGTGGCTGATGTTCTTGAGCGAAACACTGCCGACGATATCGGTGCCGAGAGCGACAAACCAGCGGTAGGTTTCATACTTCTTCAGGTCCGATAAGTCGGCGCCGGCCGACTCCAGCATCTTTGCGACTTCGGTTGAAGTCATGGGCTGGAGCGGATTGTGGCGAACCGTCAATGGCTCGTTGCGCCACGCAATGAACAGTGCCAGGAACGAGCTTTGGTAGGGAACCAGTTTTAAGGCTAGCAATCGGGTTTGTCTCCAGTGCTAACTATATTGAGGACAGCGCGCGCCAATCTCGCCGCGGGCCACCCAGCGTGGCTCGGCTCCGCCGCGCCTCGTTGCTGATGGGCATGTCTATGATAGATGAGATGGGATCCCACGCCTCAATCCGCAGGTTGGGTCGAGCAGATTCTTCACCCCTGGGTGACCCCTGTCCTCGACCGCGATAAGGGTCGAAGGTTAAGATCAGAAGTCGGCAAGCGCTTTGCGAGGAATCGGACACGTGAGTTCGACGGGTAAGAAGCAGATACTAATTGCCGGAGGCGGTCTAGGAGGCCTGGCGGCAGCCGTTGCGCTCCTGCAACGAGGATTCCAGGCTGAGGTATTTGAAAAAGCTCCCGAGCTGCGGGAGATTGGCGCCGGATTGTCTGTGTGGCCCAATGCCACGCGCGTTCTTCGCGATTTAGGCTTGCTTGACGAAGCGCTCCGTGAAAGCGCGTTGATTGACCTTCTCCGGCTGTGCACTTGGCGAGGCCGACAGCTCACAGCCTTCAGCGCGGTCGCCAAGTGTGGAACGCCGACGATCTGTATCCTTCGCGCCGACTTGATGACCATCCTGAAAAGCCATGTGCCTTCTGAGTATATCCATGTAAGTGAACGGCTGGTCGGGTTCGAGGAAGTGCAGGAGAAGGTGACGGCGCGCTTCGCCAGCGGCCGCAGGTTCATGGGAGATGCGCTGATTGGGGCGGACGGAATTGAATCCACGGTCCGCGTGCACATCCTAGGCGACGCCAGGCCAACGTATCGCGGTTATCAGGCCTGGCGCGGCGTGGCCGGCTGTGCCATCGGGCTACAGTCACGGGATACAGCCTGCGAATTCTGGGGGCACGGCAAGCGGGTTGGCGTTATGCCGCTCAGTCGCGGCAGAACATACTGGTACGCGAGCGTGAACGCGCCGCAAGGGACCTTGGGAGATCCGCCAGGATGGAAAGAGGAAGCTCGCAGTTTGTTTCACGACTGGGCGAGCCCGATCCCGGAGCTGATTGACGCTACCGATCCGGCCGCGATTGTGAAACACGAAATCGAGGACCGCCCGCCGGTGCGGAGCTGGGGCTCCGGCCGCGTCACGCTGCTTGGAGACGCGGCCCATCTGACTACGCCCAACCTTGGCCAAGGCGCCTGCATGGCTCTGGAGGATGCAGAGGTGTTGGCCCGCACGCTCTCGGAGCATGGCGGTGACGTCCTCGCGGGACTACGGCGCTATGAGTCGCTGCGCTATGCTCGCACAGCCTTTCTGACTCGCGAGGCGGCGTGGCTCGGTTGGGCGGGCCAACTGGAAAACCGCTTCGCTGTTGCTCTCCGCACCTGTGCTCTATGGCTGACGCCGTCCTTCTTTAGCGAGATGCGCCAGCGCCAGTACTATTCCGCAGAAAACTAAGTCGAGCGATCCGCCCGGATGCGGCACCGAACTGTTGCCCTGGCCCGGTACCCTATAATAAGAAGGTGAGCCTTGAGAGCACAGTCCGCAAATTGGCCGACGCCGATTTTCCCACGCGCTGGGGACACTTCCGCATCACGGGCTTTGAAGGCCTGTTCCACGGCGACCGCCGGGCAGAAGAAGCCGTCGCCCTGGTCATGGGCGATATCCACAGCGCACCGCCGCTGGTGCGCATTCACTCGCAGTGCCTCACCGGCGACGTCTTCGGCTCCTTGCGCTGCGACTGCCGCCAGCAACTGGAAATGGCGCTCTCCATGATCGCCCAGGCCGGCGCCGGCGTGCTGATTTACGAAATGCAGGAGGGCCGCGGCATCGGGTTGATGGCCAAGCTCCAGGCCTACGAACTTCAGGACAAGGGACTGGACACAGTCGAGGCTAACGAAGAGCTGGGCTTCAAGGCCGACCATCGCGGATTCCAACTTCCCGCCGAGATCCTGAAAGCTTTGGGATTGAAAGCCGTGCGTTTACTCTCCAACAATCCGCAAAAGGTTGCGGCGCTGGAAGCAGGCGGAATCCAGGTGACGGAGCGTGTCCC
>DATDGY010000067.1:0-28095 GCA_036521855.1 Candidatus Angelobacter sp. | reverse complement strand
GTTGCTTTCCTACTCACCGCTCTTATGGCTTCGCAGTTGCCGGAGACGAAGGGAAAAGAACTTGAGTGAGCAAGAAGGGGCGGCCGCGAATAGCCGCGAATACACACGAATGAGTACTGGAAAGACTCTGACCGGAGATTCGGTTCTTTCGCGTTGATTCGCGGCTGACTTGCTATGCTCTAATCGCGGTGAACCCGCGGCCTAAACTGCGGCAGGTGCACCCACCGGCGCCATATTCTTCCTCGGCCGGCGATTGGATTGCAGGATCTTCTTGCGCAGACGCAGCGACTTGGGCGTGACCTCCACCATCTCGTCGTCGGCAACGAACTCGATAGCCTGCTCCAAGGTCAGGACTTTGTGTGGAACCAGGCGGATGGCTTCGTCGGCGGTGGAGGCGCGCATGTTGGTCAGTTTCTTCTCCCGGACCGCGTTCACATCCAGGTCAACCTCACGCGCGTTCTCGCCGATGATCATGCCTTCATAAAGCTCCACGCCTGGACCGGCAAAGAGCACGCCGCGCTCTTGCAGGCTGAAGAGCGCGTACGCTGTCGAGGGACCAGGACGGTCGGCCACCAGCGCGCCGGTCATGCGATGGGGGATATCTCCCAGCCATTCCGTGTAGCCGTCAAACAGCGAGTTCATGATCACCGTGCCGCGTGTTTCCGTAAGCAACTCCGAGCGCAGGCCGATCATGCCCCGGCTGGGGATGGTGAATTCCATCCGCACCCGCCCCGAGCCGTGGTTGTGCATCTTGAGCATCTGGCCTTTCCGGGAGCCTAATTCTTCGATCACCACGCCGACAAAGCTCTCGGCGATATCGACCATCAGCCGTTCTTTCGGTTCCATGAGCTTGCCGTCGATTCTCTTGGTGACGATTTCCGGCTTGCCCACCATGAGTTCGTAGCCTTCGCGGCGCATGGTCTCAATCAAAATGGACAGCTGGAGTTCGCCCCGGCCCAGGACTTTGAACGAATCCGTGCTGTCGGTTTCTTCCACGCGCATCGAGACGTTGGTCAGCAATTCCTTCTGCAGGCGCTCGCGCAGGTTGCGTGAGGTGACATAGGTTCCTTCGCGGCCGGCAAACGGCGAAGTGTTTACGGTGAACTGCATGGCGATGGTGGGCTCGTCAATCACGATGTGCGGCAGTGGCGCCGGCGTTTCCACATTGGTGATGGTCTCGCCGATGGCAATGCCCTCCACGCCGGCGATAGCCACAATATCTCCTAGCTCTGTCTCCGTAATGTCGGTGCGCTTGAGTCCGCTGAAAGAAAACAGCTTGGTGATCTTTACGTTTTCGAACGACCCATCCAGTTTGGCGATGGCGACTTCCTCGCCCGTATGCAGGCTGCCATTGAAGACCCGGGCAATGGCCATGCGTCCCAGGTAGTCGCTGTAATCCAGGTTGGCCACCAGAATCTGCAGAGCGTTCGTGGCCTCGCCGGCCGGCGGGGGAATGGTGGCCACGATAGCGTCAAACAAAGGGCGCAGGTCTTGGTCTCCATCCTGGCTTGCGGCCTCGATGCTGCCCGAGGCCGTGCCCACTCTGGCGTTGGCGTACAGGACCGGAAAGTCGAGCTGGTCTTCGCGGGCGTCGAGGTCGATGAACAAATCGTACAGCTCGTTCACCACTTCCTGGGGACGCGCGTCGGCCCGGTCAATCTTGTTGATCACCACCACCGGCGGCAGGCCGGCTTCGAGCGCCTTGCTCAGCACGTAGCGGGTCTGCGGCAGGGGGCCTTCGCTCGCATCCACCAGCAGCATCACGCCGTCCACCATCTTCAGGGCGCGCTCCACTTCCCCGCCAAAATCGCTGTGCCCGGGCGTGTCCACAATGTTGATCTTCACGTCGTGATACCAGATAGCGGTATTCTTGGCCAGGATGGTGATGCCGCGCTCACGTTCCAGTTCATTGGAGTCCATGACCCGCTCGGCCACGGTCTCATTGGCGCGGAAGGCCCCGCTCTGGCGAAGCATGGCGTCCACCAGGGTGGTCTTGCCGTGGTCCACGTGGGCGATGATGGCGATATTGCGGATGGCAGGGTTCAGAAATCACACCTTTGACCGGACTTGTGCCTTTTGGTGACGGGACTCTGTGTCCTCCAAGCCATTCTACTGCAAACTAATTTTGTTGCCCGAGTCCTGTCCCTGGTATATAGTGGGCCGCCAAGCAGTCGAATTCATTGAAGACTTCCCCCGGTCCCCCGTCCGTAAAGGAACAAGCTAGACGTTGGCGTACCCTGACGGACACGAAATATTGCGTTTACGCTCGCGTTGTCCGGAAACATCGTCAAGAGGAGGACGGATCCTTACGATTCCGGAGAATTCAACAAAAACACCAATGATTCCGCGCATCCTCAGAGATGAGCGCGTTCCGCGAAGGAGGCGGACAGCAATGAAGAAAAGAACGATCAGTTCTGTATTGACTCTGGGCCTCTTGATCCCTACAGCCTTTCTGAGCGCCAAACCGGCACCAGCCGCACAAGATAGGGATGATTACAGAGGCCGTTGCCCTAGAATTCACGAAGCAGCCCGTGCCCTGGAAGTAGCGGAGAAGGAAATGCAGGAAGCCAAATGGGACTATTGTGGCGATAAAGTACAAGCCATGAGGGCCACCAGGCGCGCCATCGAGGAGTTGCGGAAGGCCGAGCAGTGCAAGGACTGCGGCGGCGGCGACCGCGACCACGACCGTAAATAGCCCGTTGGGGATAAAACAAAAGGGGGCGGCCCAAAAGGGCCGCCCATGATTTTTCATGCCATAACGTGAACCGTCTCACCGGGTCAGCGTCTTATCGATCTTCACCCGGTCTTCCACTCCTACAATCGCGTTCTCATGGACCGGCCTGAAACCGTCTTTCTCCAGTGTGATGTCGTAGTTTCCGGCCTCGACCAGGATTTCCACCGGTGTGGTCTTCTGCAAGGGCGTGCCGTTGATGATGACTTGCGCGCCTTTGGGATCGCTCTTGATCTCGATGTGCGCCTTGCCTTGCGATGAACCGCCGCCAAAAATCTTGCCCATGCCGCCGCCCGCGATCTTGATGTTGTCGGTCCGGCCGGCCACCATCAAGCTGGGCGAATAACCCATGGTCTGGCCTGCCGCCAGCTGGACGTCAGAGCCGGCCTCAAGATAGCCCGCCTTGCGCAGGAGCACATTGTGCACCGCGGGATCGAGCACGAAGGTGGCCGGCGTGACCCTGCCGGTGTCCCTGCCGTCAATCACCACGCTGGCGCCGGGCGGTGATCCGGCGACATTCAGGAATCCTTTGACCACGGTGAGCCGCACGTCAACCGCCATACGGTTGCCGGCGGCGACCTGAACTGTCCGGACGTCAGGCGCATAACCGGGTTTGCTTACTGTGACCTTGTAGGAACCAGGCGCCAGTGAGCCGATGGTCTGAGGTGTTTTCCAGCCCTGTCCTGCGAGTCCTTCAATCTCGATGGTTGCGTCCGGCGGAACCGAGGAGACCGTGATTTGCCCTTCCGCTGGACTGGATGGAGCGGGAGCCGGCGCAGTAACTTTGGAACCGCGAGTATTCCTCCCGCGTCTGGTTATGCCCGGAACAGAAGTTGTAGTAATCGGTTCTAGAGGTTCGCTGGCCACCGCCTCCGGCTCGCTGGCCGCCGCCGACGCGGCGGGAGCGGGTGCAGGAGTCGACACTGGCTTGTTTGACGCCACCGGCGGGGCTTCGGCGTTCTCCGGGGGAATCTCTGCCGGCCGCCGCTGAAACAGGAAGGCCAGTAACGCGACCACAAGAAGGCAACCAGCTACCGCGCCTACCAGCTTCCATTGGCTCATCGAACGCACTTGCACACGCGCGGGAGTTGGAGCAATGGGCACAACTCTGGCCGTGGCTGGGCCCGATCCGTTCATCGGAGCCGTCTCCAGGACGGCGTCAGCCGGCCAACCCGGCTCGGGCGCTCTTGGTGTCGCGGGCTTGGCCGCCGGTGCCGCTGCTGGCTTTGCTGCCGCAACCGGCCGAGGCGGTTCCGCCTTCATGGCGTCTTCCAGCGCCGCCGCCAGTTGCTTCCCGGTAGGATACCTCTCCGACGGATTCTTCGAGAGAGCCTTCAAAATTACCGCGGAAACCGCCGGTGGGACCCGAGGGTGGCACATGTTCAGCGGATGCGGATTCACGTCCGCGATGGCCCGGTCAACTTCTCCCAGATGCATTCCCGCAAATGGATTTCTGGCGGTGTAGAGTTCGTACAGTACGGTTGCCGCGCTGAAGAGGTTGGCAGCGCGATCGAGACGCTTGTTTTTGAGCTCTTCGGGCGAAAGATAGGGCTCGTTCTCCAACTTCTTGGCCGGAGTTTGCGAAAGCAGATGTTTGTCTTTCAACAGCCCAAAATCCAGAACCTTCAGGGTGCCGTCAGGAAGAACCTTGATGTTCGACGTGTTTAGAAACTGGTGGAACACGCCCTTTGCGTGGGCATAGTCCAAGGCCTCGCCAAGCTGCCTGGCCAACGCCAGAATCTCCGGCAACTCCGGAGAGCGGGCGGCCATAAGCTCTTTCAGGGTCTGTCCTTCAATGAATTCCGCGGTCAGGAAGACCGTAAACCCCTTGTAACCACAGGTATAGAACCGGGCGATGTTGGGATGGTCGAGCACGCTGGCGGCTTTGGCTTCGCCGAGAATCTTCTTGAGGAGTTCGTTGACGTCGTCCAGCCACTGCGGCACCTCGAATTGGCGCAAGGCGATCACGCGTCCGAGCTGCGGGTTTCTAGCCTTGTGGACGATCCCGATGCTTCCCCGGCTCAACTCCTTGACCAGTTCCAGACGGTCGGTACGGGGAGCGGCAGGCGTACTGGCTGCGGTGGTTTCTGTGGTCTCTTGCATTTGTTAGCGCACCCATGCAAGTACCTTGGGAGAGGAGGCCACGATCATACCCTAAAGACCCTCTTAACTTTGCCCAAAAGACCACTGCCTCGCAGTTACGAAGGTAATGTCTGGTTTCCATCAGCTGCTGCTGTTTCAACTACTTATACGGGCCGCTTGACAGACCCGCGCCCCCCGGCGCACCTTGGAGCATCCGGCCATGGAATTGAACGACATTCGCGAGCTTTACGGTTACAACCGGTGGGCCAACCGGCGCACACTGGCTGCGGCCGGAAAACTGGACGGCGACGCCTTCATACGCCCCATGGGCAACAGTTTTTCGTCTGTTCGCGACACTCTGGCCCATATCCTGTCGGGCGAGTGGATCTGGCTGGAACGCTGGCAGGGTCGCTTCCCCGCGGCTTTGCTGGAAACCGGGGACTTTCCCACCATACAGTCGCTGGAATCACGATGGGAGGCCGTGGGGCACGACCAGGCACGTTTTATCCAATCGCTTACAGCGCAGCGGCTGGATGAGACTTTGGCTTATCTGAACCGCAGCGGTCAGCGCTACTCGTATCCGCTCTGGCAGCAGATGGCCCACGTGGTGAACCATTCCAGCTACCATCGCGGCCAGGTTACCACGCTGTTGCGCCAGCTGGGCGCGGAAGCCGCCACTACTGACTTTTTGGAGTACTACGACGAGAAGGCGACATCGAGATAGAGAGTCCCTAAGCGTCCCCCTCACGACTTGTTCATCTGCCTTCCTCTGCAGGGTTCAATTTCCTGTTAAGGAAATCCGCAGTCGCCTGATATCCCCTGACCCAGGTCTTCCACAGCAGGAAGTCGTGGATCTCGTCGGGAAAGATGATCTCTTCGAATTCCACATTCTGCCGGCGCAGGCGCTGTGCCAGATCTGCCGTCTGCTGGAAGGGGACGTTGCGATCGTCATCGCCGTGCATCAACAATACCGGCGACTTCCACTTATCGACCGAGGCCACGGGGGACGATTCGTAGGCCAATTGCAAAGCTTCCTTGTAGTCCGGAGCGATGGCAGCGCCGCCTTGCCGCCTTTCCAGAATGGCTGACCAGTCATGGACGCCGTGGAAATCCACACCGGCGGCAAAGATGTCAGAGTTGCGGGCCAGCGCCAGGGCCGTCAACAGCCCGCCATAGGAACCGCCCCATATGCCGATGCGCTTGGGATCGACGTCACGAAGACTCTGCAGATACCTGGCGCCGGCCACCACGTCTTTGTACTCGGCCGATCCGCGCCAACCGCTGTGGGGCGGCTCGCGGAAGGCGCGCCCATACATGACGCCCAACCGGTAATTCACGGAGAGAACTACGTACCCGAGACTGGCCAGATACTGATTCTCGGCGTAGGCATTGTGGTAGTAGTACATGTAATGAAAGCCGGGCATCATCTGCCGCGGCGGGCCGCCGTGAACGAAGATCAGGGCCGGACCTCTTCCGGACGGCGCCGGCTGGCGCGGAACAAAGAGCTGGCCGTGGATTTCCAGGCCGTCTTCGCTCTTGAACGTCACGCTTTGCGGCTCGACCAACTGCTGTGACGGAAAATCCTTGGGAAGAGCATTGGAGGCAATCATCTCGCGGCCGCTCGCCGTGATGCGATAGGGCATGGCCGGGGAAACGGCGCTGGAGCCGAGGCAGATCACGCTGCCGTCAGGCATCATCACAGGATGCCATTCGATGGTCGCGCCCTGGGTCAGCCCGACGCGCTTGAGAGCAGAGAACACGCGGCCGGTTCCCTTCAGATCGGCTATCCAAATGTGCCGCCGTTCAACATCGTCCTGATTCGACGTGTACAAAATCACGGTTCTGTCCGGGGACATCCCCACATCTTCCACGTCAAACTCACCCGGGGTAAGCAAGTTCTCACCGCCGCCGTGCAAAGGCACCGAATAGAGATGGTTGCGTCCGTCGTGCTCGTAACAGAATATGACTCTCCCGACGGCCGAGAATTTCAGCGACTGCGTAGCGAAAGGCGGCAGCGAATCGTTCAACTCCTTGCCGCCGTGCCACAGCTCATGGGCTTCGTCGCTCTCCGCGTTGGCCAGCCAGATGGCCCAGGGACGAGGACGTACCGGAATCAAAGGTAAATGGCTTTCCCCGCCACCAGTGCGCAGGAAGACGAGTTGTTTGCCGTCAGGCGACCAGCGCGGCGCGAAATCGCGATCCACGCTGGGCGCCAGATAACGTACACGTTTCGCGGTCGCGTCCGGCGCCAGATCCAGGATGGCAACAAAGCTGTGGTCTCTCCGGTTGGATACGAAGGCAATATGGCTTCCATCCGGTGACCATTGCGGTTCGGATTCTTCTCCGCGCAATTCGGTCAATTGTCGCGCCGGCATGTCACCAGCTACAGGCGCCAGCCAAAGATGGTGTTTGGGACCCTGCCAGACCGCCCAATGGCCGTCCGGGGAGAGCTGGATGTCTTCGCAGTCTTCATCCGTGCAGCCCATCTCGCCCAGCAGGCGCGGCTTGCCGGTCTCAACCTCCGCCGCCCAGACTTGCTGCTTGGGGGCATTGACTTCGCTGGTGGGATTAGCCACATTGCCGTCTCCGCTGACCTCGGAACCGCGAGCATAGACGGCGGTCTTGCCGTCGGGCGCAAGGCGAAGAGAGAAGATGTCCTGTCCATTGTCACCCTGGTAATGCGTGACCGGGCGGGCCTCGAAGCCGGGCGCATCGGCCATCCAGACGTTGCGCTCGCCCTTGCTGTCAAATACCCAAGCAATGCGGTTGGCTTGGGCGGCCGCCGTCAGCCCGGTAGGAAACGGCGAACTCATCACCTGTTCGAGGGTGAAGCTGCTCTTCTGGGCTACGGCCGACACAGTGCAGACGAGTACGAGCAAGATGGAGTGAAGCTGTTTCATAAGCGAAACATCATACCGAAGAACGGCGCGTCGCCAACAGCAATGAGCCGTTACCAGCCAACTCCCCTCATCCAGCTCTGCATCTCCATTGGGGGTAACGGCCGCCGGGCAGCGAGTTCGTCAGAAAAGTACAAACATTTCTTAACCTTTTTTGCCCTTGCGGTGTTTGAAACCCCCGCCGCGCTGGGATACCCTAGGAAGGATCGTTATTGCCATATGAAGATTCTTGTTTCTCGTTTTTTTGCTCTCATTTCTTGTCTTTTGCTCTTCGCTCTTGCCGGACACGCTCAAGACATTGCCTCGTTTGAAAAACACATCACCGTCAAAAAACTGCCTAACGGCTTGACAGTGATCATCATGGAGCGACCGGAGGCCCCGGTCTTTTCCTTCTACACGCGGGTTGACGCCGGCTCCGTCCAGGAAGTCCAGGGGATCACCGGCCTGGCGCACATGTTCGAGCACATGGCGTTCAAGGGCACGGACAAGATCGGAACCAGCAACTATCCCGCGGAAAAGCTCGCGCTGGTTAAAGTAGAGAAGGCTTACGCGGCCTATCAGAAAGAAGACCTCAAAGAGACCGGCCGCGACCCGCAGAAGGTCGCGCAACTGGAGGCCGCCTGGAAGCAAGCCACTGAGCAGGCGGAGCAGTACGTCGAGGTCAATCAGTTTGGCGAGATCGTGGAGAGCCAAGGCGGCGTTGGACTGAACGCCAGCACGGACCTTGACGAGACCACCTACGAGTACTCGCTTCCTGAAAATCGCCTGGAACTTTGGGCGTATCTGGAATCGGAGCGCTTCCTGCATCCGGTAATGCGCGAGTTCTACAAAGAACGCGACGTGGTCATGGAAGAGCGCCGCATGCGCACCGACAGCTCGCCTCAAGGACGCCTGCTCGAACAGTTTCTAGCCGCTGCCTTTATCGCCCATCCCTACGGACGGCCGACCATCGGCTGGCCTTCCGACCTGCACGCTTTTTCTGCAACTGACGCTTTAGAGTTCTTCCATAAATATTACATTCCAAGCAATATGACTGTTGCTATTGTGGGAGACGTCACCGCTGCTCGTGCCCTGCCCATCATCGAGAAATACTTCGGGCGACTGCCCGCAGCCCCAGCTCCGGAGCCGCTGCGTACCAAGGAGCCGCCGCAGCACGGGTTACGCGAGGTAATCCTGCAGGACCACAGCCAGCCGCTCTACATCGAGGGCTACCACCGGCCTGATTTCCGCGATCCGGACGACGCGGTTTACGATGTGCTGGCCGACCTGCTCTCGAAAGGCCGCACTTCCCGGCTCTATCGCTCTCTGGTGCGCGACAAGCAGATCGCGATCGAGGCGGAAGGCGGCAGCTATCCCGGCAAGAAATATCCCAACCTGTTCTACTTCTTCGCCGCGCCCAGCCAGGGGCACACGGCGCGGGAGATGGCCGGCCCCATTCACGCGGAGATCGAACGGCTGAAGACCCAGGACGTAAGCGATGAAGAGCTGCAATCGATCAAGACGCGCGCCAAGGCCGACCTGATCCGCAGCCTCAATGAAAATGAGGGGCTGGCGATGGAGCTGGCCGAGTACCAGGCTTACTACGGCGACTGGCGCGAATTGTTTCGCGAGATCGATCGCCTGGATGCCGTCACTAAAGCCGACATTCGCCGCGTTGCCAACAAGACGTTCACGGAAGAAAACCGCACCGTGGGCATCATCGAGACCGCCAAGCCCGAGGCGGCCGCCCCGGCGGGAACGGGAGGACAACCATGATCGCGATAAAACAACTGCGTGCGTTCTGCGCGATTCTTCTGCTGCCGCTTTTGGCGTCAGCCCAGGCCAGCGATCCCAATCCCGTGACTGCAACGACACAGGCGTCGCCGGACGGCGTGGTCACATCCTGGAAGCAGATTCCGGTTCCTCCACTGCACCAATTCAAGCCGCAGGAGCCGCGGCGCGTGGAGTTGCCCAACGGTTTGGTCATCTTTCTCCAGGAAGACCACGAACTGCCGCTGATTGATGGAGTCATCCGCGTGCGCGGCGGCTCGCGCGAAGAGCCTGCAGAGAAGGCCGGCCTCAATGAACTCTATGGCGAGGTTTGGCGTACTGGTGGCACGAAGACCAAGACCGGCGACCAGCTGGATGACTTTCTGGAGTCGCGCGCCGCGCATGTTGACACCGTGAGCAGCCCCGATTCCACCTACATCAGCTGGTCGTCGCTCAAAGGCGATTTCGACCAGGTTTTCCCGGTCATCCTGGATGTTCTTGAGAATCCCGAATTTCGCCAGGAAAAAATTGACCTGGCCAAAAAGCAAATTGCCAGTTTGATCTCGAGGCGCAATGACGACCTGGAGGAGATCTCCCGCCGCGAATCGAGCAAGCTGGCCTATGGCGCCGACAATCCGTATGCGCGCACACCGGAGTACTACACCGTGGCCGCGGTCACCCGCCAAGAGCTGCTGGATTGGCATCGCCGTACTATGGCCCCCAACAACATCATCGTGGGCGTGACCGGCGATTTCGATTCCGCGGCCATGGAAGCCAAGCTGCGCGCGGCTTTTGCCGGGATGCCCAAGGGTGAGCCTTTCCCCCAGCCGCAGATAGCGTTCCATCCGCCCCAACCGGGGATTTACTTTGTGGCGAAGGACGACGTCAACCAGAGCGAGATCAACATGGTGGACCTGGGAACCGACCGGCACAACCCTGACTATTACGCGATCCAGGTCATGAACCAGCTGTTCGGCGGCGGGTTCTCGTCGCGATTATTCACCAACATCCGCACCAAGCAGGGGCTGGCCTACGACGTCGGCGGCGGTGTGGGTGCGGCCTTTGACCATCCTGGCATCGTCCGCATCTCCATGGGCACCAAGAGCGGAAGCACAGCAGCCGCCATTGACGCCTTGCAAGCGCAGATCAACGGCCTGGTCAAAGGCAACGTAACCGCAACCGAGGTCAAGAAAGCCAAAGACGCAATCTTGAATTCCTTCATCTTTGAGTTCGATTCCAAGGAAAAGGTGCTGGCCGAGCGCATCCGCTACGAGTTCTACGGTTACCCGCCGGACTTTCTGGAGCGCTATCGCGCCGGCATCGAGAAGGTGACGCCCGCAGACGTGGACCGTGTGGCCCGGAAGTATCTGCATCCCGATCGGCTCGCCATCCTGGTGGTGGGCAATGCCAAGGACTTTGACCGCAACCTGGCTACGCTCGGCAAGGTTACGCCACTCGATATATCAATCCCGCAGAAGAAACCGGGAATCTAGGGGAGCAGCAATCAGCCGTCAGCATTCAGCCCAAATCTGGGGAAGAATTGAATTTAGATCGTCCGGCGCATGCTAGGGGAGAGCATGTTTCATGACTGAGTGCTGACTGTTTTCGTGCTACTTCGCTTCCACCTGCGCGCAATGCTGTTCGAACGCCTTGGTCAACGCGGAGGCGATCATCTCCGGGCTGCTGACTTCGATGTCGCTGCGCTGCATCATGTACACCAGTTGGCCGTCGCGCAGGATGCCGATGGAAGGTGAGGACGGCGGATAGCCTGCGAAGTGATTTCGGGCGGCCTCTGTGGCTTCGCTGTCCTGGCCGGCGAAGACCGTGATCATGCGCTCCGGGCGAACGCTGTGGCGGATGGCAGCGCGAACGCCGGGACGCATTCTGCCCGCGGCGCATCCGCAAACCGAGTTCACCACAATCATTACCGTGCCTTTTTGCCGGATGGCGTCCTCGACTTCGGCGGCTGTGCGTGCCTCGCCGATTCCGGCCGAGGTCAGCTCCTGGCGAAAAGGCGCGATCATCATCTCTGGATACATTCATTTCCTCCCAACCTATCAAGGCGATTCTATCAGAATGGGAGCGACCGGCAGGCGGCGGGATCGCATCATGCCGCCCGCTCGATCACGGGCTTCTGCTACACAGGCCAGCATGCTCCTGGCCAAGAATGACCCTGAAAGGCCAAGGGTCAAACGGGCTAACGGCCAATGGCTAACGGCTGCTCTTTCTGCTGTAATCTGAAGGACACTTTGAACATCCAGGAAAACATTGCTCTGGCGCCGCTCACCACCTTCCAGGTAGGCGGCCCGGCGCGCTACTTTGTCGCCGCCCGCTCGGAGACCGAAGTCAAAGATGCGCTGAGTTTTGCCGCCGAAAAACGGTTGCCGCTTTTTGTCCTGGGCGGCGGCAGCAACCTGGTGGTGTCCGACGCAGGATGGCCGGGACTGGTGCTGAAGGTCAGCTTGCCCGGCATTGCTTTTGAGAGCGATGGCAAGCACGCTGGTTTTTATGCCGGCGCCGGTGAAGACTGGGACCAGTTGGTGGCTTTCACCGTGGCCAGAAACTGTGCCGGCCTGGAGTGTTTGAGCGGCATTCCCGGGACCGTAGGCGGGACACCGGTGCAGAACGTGGGCGCATACGGTCAGGAAGTGTCGCAGACCATCATCCGAGTTCGCGTGCTGGAGATAGCGACCGGCGAGATTCTGGAGCTGGACAATGCCCGCTGCGGCTTCAGCTATCGCGCAAGCGTCTTCAATACCACGCAGCGTGGACGTTATATCGTGCTGGAGGTGGCTTACCGCCTGATGCGGGGCGGCCAACCCAGCGTCGAGTACTCCGACCTGAAGAAGTTCCTGGCATCGGCCTCGGCTGATGGGCCGCCGACATTGCAACAAGTGCGCGACGCCGTGCGCAGCATCCGCCAATCCAAGGCCATGCTGCTGGTAAGCGGCGATGAAGACTGCCGTAGCGCCGGGTCGTTTTTCAAAAATCCGGTGATCAGCGCCGCTGAAGCACAGCGAGTGGAGGTCCTTGCACGGAAACGCGTCCCCGGCAAGATTCTTCCCCAATATCCCGCGAGTGACGGCCAGGTGAAGCTGGCCGCTGCCTGGCTGGTGGAGCAGGCGGGCTTCAACAAAGGTTACGTGCGCGGACCGGTCGGAATCTCACGCAAACATTCTCTGGCCATCGTGAACCGCGGCGGCGCTACTGCCCAGGACATCATGGCGCTTAAGAACGAAGTACAGCAAAAAGTGCTGGACGTGTGGGGCGTGCAACTGCAGCCGGAGCCGGTGTTCGTTGGATTTTGAACCCAGGATTTTAGACCCAGGGTTTTGGACTCAGCGTTTTAGCCCACGGAGGATTGGTGAGGTCTAATTGCCGATGGCCAATGGCTGAATCATCTCCTGGCCCACGATCTTGCCTTCGTTCATTAGCAGCATGCGCTCGCCCAGAGCGGCGGCCTCGCTGCGGTCGTGAGTCACGAAGAGCACCGGCACCGGGAAGCGGCTGAGCCATTGCTTGAGGTCGGCGACGATCTCCAGCTTCAGCGCGTCGTCGAGGGCCGAGAAAGGTTCGTCGAGCAGCAGGATGCGGGGACGCGTAACCAGCGCCCGGGCCAGGGCCACGCGCTGGCGCTCTCCGCCGGAGATCTCTCCGGGACGCCGTCCAGCGGCATGGGTGACGCGGAATCGCTCCAGTACGTCGCGCACCAGCGTCTCTCTTCGCGTTCCGTTGCCGGCGATGCCGAAGGCGATGTTCTCTCCCGCTGTCATGTGGGGAAACAGCGCCAGATGCTGGAAGACGTAGCCGACGCGACGCCGTTGCGGCGTGAGATCGATTTTATGGTCGGAATCAAAAAGCGTCTCACTGCCCGCCTCGGTCACGCCGCCGGCTGCGCTTGTGTCGGGGCCGCTGCCTAGCGCGATGCGACCGCTGTCCGGTACCGTGAGGCCGGCGATGCACTCCAGAATTGTGGTCTTCCCTGCTCCCGAAGGGCCGAAAATCACGCTCACACCGGCCGGCGCTGTGAACTCCGCTTCCAGAGCAAACCTGCCCGGCTTGCTGGAAAAGACCTTGCGGAGTTTGACCTCGAGTGCTGTCACCGGCTTCCCCAAAGGAGCGTCCGCCGGTTCAATCCGTAGAGGAGGCAGAGCAAAAGATAGGAAAAAACCAGCAAGGCCAGCGCCGTCTGGTTGGCGGAGGCGTAGTTCAAGGCCTGTACCTGGTCGTAAATATCGATGGAAAGCGTCCGGGTGGCGCCGGGAATGTTGCCGCCTACCATCAGCACCACGCCGAACTCGCCCACAGTATGGGCAAAACTCAGGACCATGCCGGTAATCAGCCCCGGCCAAGCCAGAGGCACCACGATGCGGCGGTAAATCGTGGCCTGGCTGACTCCGAGAGTGCGCGCAGCATCGATCAGCCTCTGGTCTACGCCGCGAAAAGCTGCGGCCATAGGCTGGACTGCGAAGGGCAGGCTGTAGAGCACTGAGGCCAGAACCAGTCCGCGGAAGGTGAAGGCCAGGGTGCTTCCAGCAACGCGTTGGTACCACCGGCCCAGTACCGTGCCGCTGCCGAAAGCCACCAGGAGATAGAAGCCCAGCACCGTGGGCGGCAGAACCAGCGGCATGGAGACCACCGCTTCCAACAGAAATTTCCAACGCCGGCGCGAGAACACCACCCACAAGGCGATGGGCACGCCCAGCAACAGCAAGATGAGCGACGTGAGCGTGGCCAGCCGAGCGGTAAGCGCGAAGGCCTGCCAGTTCATTTTGCAGGAGCCCCAAAACCAAAGTCGTGCATGATGGCCTGCCCCTGAGGCGAGGTCAGGAACTCCAGGAACTGCTTCGCCTGGGCCTTGTTCTGCGAAGACTTCAGGACCACACCAGCTTGCTCGATCGGAGGATAGCTGTCTTCGGGGAGGAGCAGCCAGCGGCCGTCGCGCTGCAGCGACCCGCTGGCTGCCAGCGAAAGCGAGATCAGTGTCACGTCCGCATTCCCGGATTGCCCGAACTGCGCGGTCTGGGAGATGTTCTCGCCCAACACGATCTTCGGTTTCAACTGATCATAGACGCCAAAGTGAGTCAGAGCCGCGACGGCCGCGCGTCCGTAAGGCGCATGCTCGGGGTTGGCAATGGCGATCTTGTGGACCGCGGGACCAGTCAGCACATCGAGATTGCCGTCCAGCGTTTGATTGCTCTTCGACGGCAGTTGCAAGCTCGAGTTGTTGGGCACCCAGATCACCAGCCGTCCACGCGCGTAAACGGCCGGGCTGCCCTCGGCCTTGCCTGCCTGCTCCAGCTTTTCTGGATAACTCTTGTCGGCGGAGAGGAATACGTCAAAGGGAGCGCCGTTTTGTATCTGGGCAAAGAAGTTGCCGGACGACCCCAGCGAAACCGTGATGTGGACGCCGGTTGTCTTCTCGAAAGCCGGACCCAGCTTGTCGATGACGTAAGTCAGGTCGGCGGCCGCGGCGACTTTCAGGTCGCCATTCTCCTGGGCCTTCTGCTGGGCTCGGGGCGCATTCTGGGCCGCAGCGCCGGCGCCCAGGAAGAGCAACGTCACAAGAGTTCTGCTAAGGGCGGACAATCATCACCTCCGTGGATTTGATCAGTGCTGCAGCAATATCGCCTTTCTTCAGGCCCATCTCGGCAACGGCATCGGCGGTGATGACACTGGTGATCACCTGCCCGGCAATGGATAGTCGCACCTGGGCCATGAGCCCATCGACTTTGATCTCCAGCACGCGGCCGACGAGTTGATTGCGCCCGCTGATCTTGCGGAAGTTGCGCCGTCCCCGCGGTCCGGACTGGATCTCAGCGCGGGGAATAAATCGCTCCAACTCGGATTCCGGAACCCGATGATGGCCGCCGGGCGTGGTCACGGTGCGCAGCTTGCCTGAGTAGATCCACTTTTTCAGCGTGGGATAGCTGATCCCGAGACGTGTGGCCGCCTCTCTAGGCTTTAAAGGCATGTAGGCGATTTTATACGATTTTTACCAGGTATGAATAGCCACTTTTGCACTGCGATTACTGTATGGCCGGAACGATTTTGCCTCAGAGCCCGGCGACTCGCCCGGCCGCGTTTAGATCGGGAACTCGGAGAAAAAATCCACTCTGCTGCGGCCAACGTATTATCAATGTATCGTTCTTTACATCACGTCATCTGAAGTAAGGGAGAGCCAAAAGGCAAGAACGGCGCTCTGTCCGTTTAGAATGAAAGGAGTCCAGATTCACCAAGACCCAGCTATGCTGATCAAGAAACCTAACGATATTCCGTCCTCTGAAATCACACCCAAGTCGGCGTATGTGAGCCGTCGAAAGTTTATTACCGGCGCGATAGCCACTGGGGCCGCGGTCGCCGGCGGATTGTACCTGCGGAACACGATCGATTCCGGCGAAGACGGCGCGGGCGCCGTTCATGCCGACGGCACAAAACTCGCCGGCATCGTCAAGAGCCAGTTCAGCACCACGGAGAAGCCGACGTCGTTCAAAGACATCACCAACTACAACAACTACTACGAATTCAGCACTGATAAGTACCAGCCCAATGGGCTTTCCAGGAATTTCCGCACTCGCCCTTGGACGGTCAAGATCGATGGCCTGGTCATGAAGTCGAAGACGCTGGACATTGACACCATCGTCAAAATGGCCCCGCTGGAGGAGCGCATCTACCGGCACCGCTGCGTCGAAGGATGGTCTATGGTGATCCCCTGGGTGGGGTTCCCGCTCAGTGTCCTGATCAACCAGGCGCAGCCGCTGAGCAAGGCCAAGTATGTCGCCTTTCAGACCATCCTGGCGCCCGATCAGATGCCCAACCAAAGGAGCCGTGCCGTCCTCGAGTGGCCTTACGTTGAGGGCCTGCGCATGGACGAAGCCATGCATCCCCTGACCATCCTGGTGATGGGCCTTTATGACGAAGTCCTGCCCAACGTGGATGGAGCGCCGTTGCGCACCGCTATCCCGTGGAAGTACGGGTTCAAGGGCACCAAGGCCATCGTGAAGATCAGCTTCACAGACACCATGCCGCCCACCACCTGGAATCGGATGGCCCCGGATGAGTACGGCTTTTACTCCAACGTAAATCCCAAGAAGGACCATCCCCGCTGGAGCCAGGCCACGGAGCGCCGCATCGGGGGCAGTCTCTTTGCGCCCAAGCAGCCTACGCTGATGTTCAATGGTTATGCCGACCAGGTGGCCGGCCTCTATTCGGGCATGGACCTGCAAAAATACTACTGATGCAATCGCCGTCACAAACCCTGGTGCGCGCCCTCAAGGTATTGGTGTTTGCCGCCTGCCTGGGGCCGTTGTCCGTGCTCACCTGGAAAGGGTTTCATGACCAGTTAGGCGCGAACCCCGTGGACGTGATCACCCGCTCCACGGGCAAGTGGACGCTGACCTTCCTGCTGATTACCCTCAGCGTGACTCCGCTGCGGAAACTCCTGAACTCTCCCTGGCTGATCCGATTTCGCCGCATGTTGGGCCTGTTTGCCTTTTTCTACGGCACCCTGCATTTGATGACCTTTGTTTGGCTGGACAAGTTTTTTGACGTCCACGCCATGCTGCACGACATCGTCAAACGCAGGTTTATCACTGCGGGTATGACCGCGTGGGCATTGATGCTGCCCCTGGCTCTGACCTCAACCACGGGCTGGATACGCCGGCTGGGAGGAAAGCGCTGGCAGAAGCTGCACCGGCTTATCTACTTTAGCGCTGCGGCCGGGGTGATTCATTTCATCTGGTTGGTGAAAGCCGATCTCCGCCGGCCGCTGACGTATGGCGCCATCTTGGCCGGTCTGCTGGCGTTCAGGCTGGTGAGCTGGGGAATCGCCAAGGCCAGAGCCAAGATGCGGACGCGTGAAGCGGTGCCTGCCGCCGGTGGCTGAGCCGGACTGAACTCTAAAGACTTGGGGCGAGAGCGGTCCCGCCAAAATCAAAAAGCGCATCCTCTTTGCGAAGATGCGCTTTTTGCTGCAACCCACACGAGCAACTAGGGGGTAAATGACATCCGGATTTGCGTCTTCTGTTCTATGGGCTGGCCATTCAGCAGGGCCGGCTTGAATTGCCACTGTTTGATGGCTTCAAAAGCGGCATCGCGAAAAACTGGGGGACCGCTGATCAATTGCATATTGGCCACCTTGCCGTTTTTGTCGACGATCGCTTCTACCAGCAGGACCCCGCTGATCCTGCGTTGTCTGGCGATGGACGGGTAAGTCGGGGAAACTCTCTTGAGCACCTGTACCGGCTCCAGTTCAGATTGAGTCAGCATGGAAGGACTGGACGAAGGAGCTGGTTTGGTTAAAGCGGAAAGCGCTCCCGATCCAGAAGCTCCACCCAGGTTCAAAGCGGGTGCTGCGTCCTGCGTTTGAGCATCAGCCTTTGCGGCCGCGATCTTGGAGGGAGCGGTTGAGAGGGCAACGGTTTCTGGTTCCGGAGCCGGAGCGCGTTTTTCAGGCGTGCTTCTGTCTGGAACACTGCTGCCTTTTGGCGGAGTCTTGTCCGCTCTCTTGGAGATGTCAGCCGAGCCGTTGTTCTCCGCCACGGGTTTCGACCCGGAGGAACTGCCGGCTCCCGCCGGAGACGAAGGTTGCGCGTTGCTTGCGGTCCCCGCGGGCGGAGCGGCGGGCTGCGTGCTCGCGGGATTTGCAGCTTGCTGAATGTTCGGCACGGCCTGCGCAGTCGATGGGGTATGTTTGCGCATCTTCAAAAAGGCAAACGTTGAAGCCGCCCCAATCACCACCACGGCCACCACGCCCAGGAAGATCAGGCTGACGCCTGGCTTCTTTTCCTCATTCCCCACGGAATCGAAGCTCGCCAGGCCGGCCGTCCTGTGTTTATCTTCCCGCCGGGAAAGCGCCGCTGGAACCGCAATGTCCTCGGCAACCACGGTGGTCTTGACCGGCTCCACTTTGGAGACCACAGGATACGCCGCCCGGGGCGCGGGAGCAGGAGCCGCGGGCTTGATCACAACGGGCGGAGGCAGGCTCGGTGAGGCCGCCACAGGTTTCGGCGCAACCACAGGAATAACTGAACGCGCAGGCTCGGAATGAACAGACTCGGGCTGGACGCCCTCTTCCCTGGCTTTGCGTTCCCTTTGCAGCAGCGCTGAGATTTGGTCGGCCATGGTCTTCAGCACCGCCACATGGGTGATCGTGAAGGCGTGCGCCGTGGGCGCAAACGCTGCCAGAACTCCCACCACCCGGTTGTCTTCTTTGATCGGCGTCACGACCATCGAGCGAATGCCCAGCGCGCGTATGGCGCCAGTGTCGACGCGGGTATCGGTCTCGGCGTCGTCACACCGCATTTCTTTTCCGCTTTGGATACACAGCCCGGTAAAAGAGCCTTCGACGCGAAGCGCGGTACCGACGTCGGGAGCGCTCGACCCGCTGCGTGCCCGGCAGATGATCTCGTCGAGATTGCCTTCGCTTATCGCGATGGCGGTACCGGACGCATTGGTAAACGCCTGTGCGCGTTGGGCGATCAACGCCAGTTCATCCGACGTGGATCCGCGCCTGGTCTTACTGCCTGTGTCCGAAGCTTGTGTTGCCATGTTGCGCCGTCCTGAGTGCTATTGATTCTTTCGTATCTGCAAAGGGCCTGCGGCGCTCCGTTTGCCGGAGGTGCGCCGCTGAACTCAACTGCCAGGACGGCCTTTGAGCTAGCACGTCCCAAACAGAAACCGTCTTATTTGAGCGTTCCGGCGTCAGCAGCTTACGGCCAGACGCGCTGTTTGCTCTTGTCCGCTCCCGCAGCCACGGCTGCCTGCACCGCCACCGGGCGAGCCGGCTCCGGAGCACCACCGCCGCCTTCCAGAATCCTGGCGGCGACCCGAAGAGCCTCGATTTCCGCCTGCAAGCCGGAAATCTGCGCCTGGAAAATGGCGATTTGGTTCTCTTTCTCTTTGATCGCGTCGTAGATATTTGTCATCTTTGTTCTTATGCCTCGTCAATGGCGATAGGTCCAACGACCAAACGATTGTCGTATGGCTGGCTTGTACATTAGTCCAGTTGCTCACCCTAACTAAATGTGTCGTCGGTCCATGTACTTACGGGTGTTGACGTAATTCAAGCCAACGCGGCCGAAGGTGAAACATGGACGAAAGACGGCAAAAAGCAGGTGAATTCGTGCGTTGAGAAAGCCGCTCGGAAGTTAGAACTCTCTAAAGGGTCTCTTGCTGGGGCAGGTACGCCTCATCTCATTTCGGAGGCACTGACCAGATCCAGGGCGCCCCTCGAGGAGGCGGCCGCCAACCCGCGGATGGTTCGCTGCCACACCGCCAGGAGGACGCTGCCGATCAGGATCAGCGCCAAGCACAGCCCGGCCCACATCCCTACAGCGCCGTGGCCCAGTTTGAAGCAGAGAAATGCTCCAAGAGGCAGACCGATGATCCAGTAGCCGATGAAATTGGCCAGCATAGGAGTGCGGGTGTTGCCGGCGCCACGGAGCGCCCCGGTAGCGACGACTTGTAACCCGTCGAACAACTGAAAGACGGCGGCCACCAGCAGCAGAACCGCTCCCGCGCGTACCAGGGCGACATCCGGCGTGTAGATACGGGCGATGGGACGAGAGAAGAAGAATAGCCCCAGCCCTGTGCAGGACATGAAACACACGCCAAAGAGCAGGGCGGTCCAGCCGGCACGGGCAGCGGCACGAATATCCCCGGCGCCCAAGGCCTGCCCTACGCGAACTGCGGCTGCCGATCCAATCCCCAGCGGCACCATGTAGGTGAAGCTGGCCACGCTCAACGCAATCTGATGCCCAGCCAGCCATAACGCGCCGAGCTTTCCGACTAGAAACGTGGCCAGCGTAAATGCCCCGATCTCCGCCAGGAGCTGTGACGCCGCGGGGAATCCCAGACGCAATAGGTCGCGGATGCGCTGCCACTGGATCCGTCGCGAAGTGCGCCAAAGTCCACTCGCGCGCTTGCGGTCGTAATACACCGCAGCCAGAGCCAATGCCGCCACCATGTATACCCGCGAAATGCAGGTGGCCCACCCGCTTCCGGTCACTCCCAGGCGCCGCATGCCCAGATGGCCATACACCAGCGCCCAGTTCCCCAGCAGGTTGACCAGATTGGCGGAAACCAGGGTGAACACCACCGGTCTCACAATGTTCATAGCCTGGAGGTAGCGGCGTAGAGCAAAGTACAGCACCAGGGGAAGCGTGCTCCAGATCAACGCCTTCAGGAAAGGAACGGTCGCGGCGACCAGCGCCGGCGCCAATCCGAAGCGAGGAAACAAAGGCACACAGGCCAGCATGGCAATCATGGCCAGCGGGGATAGAATCAGGGCCAGGTAGAGCGAGTTCCACAGCGTGCGATGGCAATCCTCGAGCTTGCCGCCGCCATAGGCCTGGGCCACGAGGGTGTCCAGACCCAACATGATGCCGCTGCCAAAGATCCCGATGGTGTAGAACAACGTGGTCCCCAGGCTGACCGCTCCGATCGCGGTCGCGCTATCCGGCAGCCTGCCCACCATAATCGTGTCCACGAAACCCATGCTGTACCAGCCCAGCTCGGTCAGCGCCAGCGGCGCCGCCAGCCGCAGCATGGGACGGAATTCGTGGCGAATCTCGCTAAAGTGAACCATCTCTTTGATTTAAACACAGCGCCTGGGTGGTCTCGGCTCTGGCCATGAGAACACGGTGCGACGCCTCCTTTTCGCCGCATTTTTTCGCATTGACAAACCCGGAACCGGGTTAGTACATTGAGACGCGAAAATGGCTCGCTTGGTCCATCGCCGCCACCATCATCATCACGCCACCAGCGTGTCGGCGGAGGCCTGGAAGAAGTAGTCAGCGCAATCATAAGTAAAGATTGACGGCCCGCCGAGAGGAAAGTCGGCGGGCTTTTTGTTTGTGCAGAAAGACGAGAGGACAACATGCAGATCGACTTCGACAAAATGGATGGTTTGGCCCCGGCTATCGTTCAGGAGGACTCCACCGGCGAGGTATTGATGGTGGGCTTCATGAATGCCGAGTCCTGGGCCCGGACCTGTGAAACCGGCTACGTCACGTTTTACTCCCGCACCCGGCAAAAGCTCTGGATGAAAGGAGAAACCTCCGGCAATCGCTTGCGCGTGGCTTCCGCGCTCACCGATTGCGACCGTGACAGCGTTCTCTTCCGCGTTTTTGTGGAAGGGGATGGCCTGGTCTGCCATACCGGCAGCAAATCCTGCTTCACCGAGCCGTTGCCCCTCAAGACCACGGAGGCGCCACGATGAAACTCCGCACCGGCATTCCCAAAGGAAGTTTGCAGGATTCGACCATTGCGCTGTTCAAACGCGCCGGGCTGAACGTTTACACCAGCAGCCGCTCCTATTTCGCCGGCACGGACGATCCTGAGATCGAGTGCATGTTGATCCGCGCCCAGGAGATGGCGCGTTACGTGGAGCATGGCGTTCTCGATTGCGGCCTCACCGGAAGGGACTGGGTAGTGGAGAGCGGCCTGGAGGTCTTCACCGCCGCCGAACTGATCTATGCCAAGCAAAGCCTGGGCAAGGTGCGATGGGTGCTTGCCGTTCCCGAGGATTCGGCGTTCGAGAAGGCGGAAGACCTGAGCGGCAAGATCATTGCCACCGAACTGGTCAACGTCACCAGGAATTATTTCGCTTCGCGCAACGTTCCGGTGAAAGTCGAATTCTCCTGGGGCGCCACCGAGGTCAAGCCACCCATGCTGGCCGACGCCATCGTGGAAATCACAGAAACCGGGAGCTCGCTTCGCGCCAACCGTCTGCGCATCATCGATACCGTGCTGGAATCCTCAACGCAGCTCATTGTCAACCAACAAGCCTGGGCCGATCCGGCGCGACGCAACAAGATCGAGAACCTGGGTTTGATGCTCTGCGGCGCCATCTACGCCCAGGGACGCGTGGGCTTGATGCTCAACGTCCGCAAGCAGCAGCTCCCGGGAGTGCTCGCCGTGCTGCCGGCCCTGCAGAAGCCCACGGTCTCCCAGCTCAGCGATGCCGAGTGGGTGGCGGTGAATACAATCATCGAAGAGACCACGGCGTGGAGGATCATGCCCCAGCTAAAAGCTGCCGGCGCCGAAGGGATTGTGGAGTATCCCCTCAACAAGGTGGTGCTGTGATGCGCATCGTAAGCGGACGCGGCGCTGAAGCGTTGGTGCGCATGCTGGAGAAGCGCGGCGCCACTAGCCTGGCCAAGGTGGACAGGCGCGTTCGCGGGATCGTGGATGACGTTCGCAAGAACGGCGATCGGGCTCTCCGGCGCTACGCAGAGAAGTGGGACGGACTCAAGCCCAGGCAGCCTGTCCGCGTTCCCGAAGCTGAGTTCGAGCAGGCCTGGAACGAGGTCGCCGATAACTTCAAGCAAGCCTTAAAGGTTGCCGCGGTAAACATCAGGCAATACTGTGAATGGCAAAAGCCCCAGGAATGGCGAAGGTCAATTGTGCCGGGGGTGGAATTGGGGCAGGTTGTGCGTCCGCTGTCGTCCGCCGGATGTTATGTTCCCGGAGGCCGGTATCCGCTTCCTTCCACGCTCCTGATGACGGTGATCCCCGCCCAGGTCGCAGGCGTGGCGCGAATCTGCGTGGTCTCGCCGCGTCCCGCGGGGGAGACTTTAGCAGCGGCGTTCTTGCTGGGCGTGCGCGAGTTTTATCGCGTTGGCGGCGCACAGGCCATTGCAGCTTTGGCGTACGGAACCAGGTCCGTACCGCGTGTGGATAAGATCGTGGGCCCAGGCAATTTGTTTGTAACGGCGGCCAAGAAAATGGTTGCGTTTGATTGCAGCATCGATTTCCTCGCCGGGCCGACCGAAGTTGTGATCGTGAGCGATGGCGGCGAACCGCGCTTTATCGCCGCTGATCTGGTCGCGCAAGCTGAGCACGATCTGGAAGCGTGCTCCATCTTCATCACCACCTCCAAGTCTTTGGCGGCGGCCGTCGCCCGCGAGGTCAATACGCTTGCTGCCGGAAACAAGACCGCGCGGTCGTCGTTGACCGGCAGCGGAGCCATCGTGATCGCCGAATCGCGCGAGCAGGCCATGGAGTTTGCCAATCGTATCGCTCCCGAGCACATCACGGTAGGCGAAGAAGACCTGGCCATGGTAGCCAACGCCGGATCGATCTTTATCGGCGACTACTCGCCGCAAGCCGCAGGCGACTATGCCGCTGGCCCCAATCATGTGCTGCCCACCGGCGGCGCGGCCCGTTTCCGCGGCGGACTGAGCGTGCAGGACTTCTTGAAGACAATTTCCGTCCAGCGCCTGTCGCGCGCGGGTTTGCAACAGATTGCGCCGGCCGTGGAGACACTGGCTGAAGCCGAGGGCCTCAAGGCCCATGCGGAATCTATCCGAGTGAGGTGCAGCCATGCTTAAGCCGCGACAATGCGTTCTGGATATTCACCCTTATCATTCTCCCCTCAACGCGGCTGAACCCAAGTTGCGTCTGGACATGAATGAAAGCACTACGGGCTGCTCGCCCCGGGTCTTGGCCAGGCTGCGGCAGTTGGACGAGAAACAACTCGCTCTCTACACTCCGCGCGAGCCTGGAGAACGGCTGGTGGCCGCCTTTCTGCGCCTGAGACCCGGTCAAGTTCTGCTGACCAACGGCGCCGATGAAGCCATCGACGTTCTTTTCCGCGGCTTTCTGGAACCGGGGGACGAAGTTGTCTACGTGACCCCGGCCTTCGGCATGTATGAGATTTTTGCGCGCGCGTCCGGCGCCAAGACCGTGCTTGTCCCTGCCGGTCCGGAGTACGCCTTTCCGCTGGAAGGGCTCCTGCGGGCGATCAGCCAGCGCACTCGGGTGATCGTGATCACCAATCCCAACAATCCCACCGGCGTGCTGGCTGATCGCGATGCCATCCTGCAGGTTGTCAAGGCTGCGCCGGATACGGCGGTCCTGTTGGATGAAGCTTACTTCGAGTTCTGCGGGGCGACCATGCTCTCTGCGATCAGCACCTTTCCCAACCTGTTTGTCGCGCGGACGTTTTCCAAGGCCTACGGACTCGCCGGAATACGGCTCGGGGCCCTGGTCGGCGACGCGCAACACATGGGCGTGCTGCGCCGCATCTGTTCACCTTTCAACGTCAACGCCTGCGCCCTGGAGTGCCTGCGAACCGCGCTCTCCGACCGCAAGTTCGTGGCGGAATATGTCCAGCAGGTGCGGGAAACCAGGGACTGGACCCGTCAGCAACTGGAATTGCTCGGCTTCAAGTGCTGGCCCAGCCATGGAAATTTTGTTCTGTGCAGGTTCGGCGCTCAAAAACGCCTTATTCTGCAAACGCTTCGCGAATGCGGCGTGGGACTGCGTGACCGCGCCGATTGCCCCGGCTGCGCGCGCATCTCCATCGGAACGCAGAAGGAGATGGAACATGTGATCCATCTGCTGAAAGAGATATGCGCGCGTGTTGCCGCTCAGCCGCAGCAAGGGTTGGACCGTCCGCAGCAGACCGGCCAGGTAAAATCGTGAGAAAAGCTTCGCTCCATCGCGCCACCTCGGAAACGGATATCTGGATATCCATTACCATCGAAGGCCGCGGACGATACCAGGTCGCCACCGGCATCCGTTTTCTCGACCACATGCTGGAGTTGTTCGCCCGCCACGGCGCCTTCGACCTCAAACTCAAGGCGCGCGGCGACTTGGACGTGGACCAGCACCACACCGTGGAAGACGTGGGGCTGGCGCTGGGTGAGGCGTTTCATCAGGCCCTGGGCAACAAGCACGGCATCATGCGCGCCGGGTATTTCCTGATGCCCATGGACGACACCCTGGGCGCGGCGGCCGTGGACTTCAGCGGCCGCTCGGCGGCAGTGATCGAAACCCGGGTGAGCACGCGGCTGGTGGGTGACTTGCAGTCGGAGCTGGTGCCCGATTTCTTCGAAGGCTTTGCCCGCGGCGCGCGCGCCAACGTCCATCTGAAAACCCTTTATGGCCGCTCCAACCATCACAAGGTCGAAGCTCTGTTCAAGGCCTTTGCTCGCGCCGTACGCGTGGCCTGCTCGCGCGACAAACAGCTTGGCCGAATGCTGCCCAGCACCAAGGGGCTTCTGTGATCGCTATTGTCGATTACGGCGCCGGCAACATCAGCTCGGTGAAGAAGGCCCTGGAACACCTGGGCGTTGCCGCAGAAGTAACGTCTGACCCCGGTGTGATCGCCGCCGCGGAAAAGATCGTGGTTCCCGGCGTGGGCCACTTCAGTCGCTGCGAATTCCTTAACAGCCGGCTACGGCCGTCCGTAATGAGCGCCATCGCCGAGCGCAAACCATTCCTGGGAATCTGCGTAGGCATGCAGTGGTTGTTTGCAGGCAGTACGGAAGCCCCCGAAACTCCGGGTGCGGGTCTGTTTTCCGGCGAGTGTTCGCGCTTCCCCGCCGCAGTCAAGTCGCCCCACGTGGGTTGGAACCAGATCGATGTCCACGGACTATCCCGTCTGCTGCGGGGCATCGCGGACGGCAGTTTCGTTTACTACACACACTCTTTTCGCGCTCCCATGGTGGAGCAGACTGTGGCCTCTTCCGACTACGGCGGAGCATTCTCCGCGGCCATCGAGCAGGACAACGTCTTCGGCGTGCAATTCCATCCGGAAAAGTCCGGTCTGACCGGACTCAAGATCCTGGAGAACTTCTGTGCTCTCTGACCGGCTTACCAAGCGGATTATCGCTTGCCTGGATGTGGACGCCGGCCGCGTGGTCAAAGGCGTGCGGTTCCTCAATCTACGCGATGCCGGCGATCCCGCTGAGCTGGCCCGAGCTCATGCTGAGGCCGGCGCCGACGAGATTGTTCTGCTCGATATCACCGCCACCGCCGAAGGACGCCGGACGCTGATCGAGACTGTGCGCCGCACCGCCCGTGAGATCTTTGTGCCCTTCACCGTGGGCGGAGGCATCCGCACTCTCTCTGAAGCGGCCCAGGTCTTTGACGCCGGCGCCGACAAGATCACGATTAACTCGGCCGCGGTCGCAGATCCCGCCCTGATCGGGGAGATCGCGGCGCGCTTCGGCTCGCAGGCGGTGATCGTGGCTATTGATGCCCGCCGCGGCAACCAGCCGGCGGCCAAAGCCGAGGTCTATGTCGCCGGGGGACGCAAGGCCACCGGCAAGAAGGCCCTGGCTTGGGCGTGCGAGGCACAAGAGCGCGGCGCAGGAGAAATCCTGCTGACCTCGATGGACCGCGACGGCACGGGCGCCGGTTTTGACTGCGAACTCACCGCTGCCATCGCCGGAACCGTTTCCATTCCCGTGATCGCTTCCGGCGGCGCCGGTAACCCTCAACATTTCCTTGAAGTTTTTAAGGCCGGCAAAGCTGATGCCGCTTTGGCCGCCACAGTCTTTCATTTTTCGACCTCGCACTTCGGCGCCCATGCCGTGGCGGAACTCAAGCAAACCCTCTTGCAAGCTGGCATCCCCATGAGGTGGCCGTGCTGATTCCCTCCATTGACCTGATGGGCGGCAGGATCGTGCAACTGGTGCAGGGCGAAAGGAAGGCTCTGGAGTTCGATGACTTCAACTACTGGATCACGCGTTTCTCGGCGCATCCACTGGTGCAGTTGATCGATCTTGATGCCGCCATGGGTCAGGGAAGCAATCACGACCTGGTGGCGATGATCTGCCGCAAGCTTCCCTGCCAGGTAGGAGGCGGAATTCGCAACATCGAGCGCGCTCGCGAACTTCTGGCGATGGGCGCGAAGCGGGTAATCTTCGGCTCCGCTTTGATTCGCGACGGCCATATTGATACGGCGTTGGCGCGGGAATGCGCCGAAAGGCTGGCCATAGACCGCCTGACCTTCGCCATCGATTCACGCGACGGCAAAGTCGCCATCATGGGATGGAAGGAAACGACAACCGCTGATCCGCTGGAGATGATTCGCCGGCTTGAACCGTACTGCAGCGCTTTTCTCTACACCCATATTGATAGCGAAGGCACGATGACCGGTTTCCCTATCGAAATCGCGCGCCGGCTGCGTGGCCAGACAGCAAAGCAGGTGATTGTCGCGGGTGGGATATGTTCCACGGAGGAAGTCGAAGCGCTGGGTGATATCGGCGTGGATGCGGTGGTTGGGATGGCGATCTATACGGGGAAGATCGAGCAATAGCCATCGCAACGATGAGCTATCCCCTGGGCTTCGCGAGCGACTCCGAGCGAGGCAGGAGCAAGGAGGAGTCGAAGAGCCTGTCCTGAGCGAAGCCGAAGAAATCCCGAGAAGTCGTGTGATGCCCAAGCCGCCGCCGAGCCTGGTTGTGAGTGTAAATGATTCCATAACAATGTCGGCTCCCCGCTCGCGTAGACTTTGGTGGCGCTAACCAACCAAGGCTCGGGAGAAGGAGCCGAACAATGATCATTATAGGATGTGATTAGCACCCGGGCTTTCAACAGATTGCGTTTGTGGATACCGACACCGGTGAGCTGCAGGAACGGCGACTCGAACACCGTGAGGAAGCCGAAAAGTTCTACCGTAATCTCAGTGTCCAGGGAGCAACAGTGCGCGTTGGGATGGAAGCCAGTGGGCACGCTCGCTGGTTTGAAGAGATGCATGGGTCGGACTGAGTTCCTGACCTGAAAACGATTACGAGCGAGCCTTGGTTGGAAAGCGCAACCCATCAACGAGAGCGAAATGGCGCTCTTCTTCGAGTGCGGGCTGACGTGTGCTCGAAAAGAGCTTGACACTGCCGACATTGT
>DATDGY010000066.1:0-3471 GCA_036521855.1 Candidatus Angelobacter sp. | reverse complement strand
GATGCTTCAGCTTACGGGCAACAAAACGTGTCATCCCCACTAATCCCCACTTGGCAGTGTGGCAAGCAAAAGAACTGATCACGTTTCTGTCCCGCTTTTACCCAGTTCTTGGCAGTCCGCTCTTAAAGTCCGGTTGATTGGAAAACGGCTGGGAAACAGGCGTCCCCAAAGAGCAACGCACACTTCGGTCCTCACGGCGGGTTCGGCGCCTGGTGATTTGTGCCTGGGACGTTTCCTCGCCGGCGCATACCGTGGTCCCCGTTTTGGCTGGGGCGGGTATGTCGGTGCGTCCCTCGGTTTGCTTGCGGGCGGAGGGACGTCGAGTCCGGAGGGATTCGTCGGTAAAGGCGGTTAGCCATTTGCTTAGCCGTTGGCCTCATGTCGTTCGGTTGGAGCAGAGGCTGACTGGTGAAGCTGAATACATCAGTTGTCAAAGAGCCTGCCGCCGCCCGGTTCGGCCCGGCGGCAGGAAGCTGCCGTTGGCCGGCAAGCTTCCATTCAGAGTTTACTATATCGTATATAATTAATCAACAGTATTGTTATGGCGTTGATCGGTGTCCGACGTTACTCGATGGCAGGCGCACTGAAAGCATGCCCGTCGTTCTTCTGGAGCCAGGCGCGGGAGCGCTTGTAATAGGAGCGTACGTTAGTGGAAAGATGTGCTGCCCAGGCGGGCTTCTCTTCCTCTCGCTTGTGGGCGAACCTGGCCAGCGCGTAGCCGAAGACCTCTTCGGGCAGGTAGCCCAGGCGCTGCATGGACCATCCCTGCCGCCTCTCGTCCTGATATTGCTTGAAACGTCCGGCGGAGTTCGCGGTGAAGATGCCCAGGCCCAGGAACACGGTCAGCAAGTCCGTCATCGGTTCGTGGTCCGGGGTTTTGGGGTCCATGAGGCCCCCGCCCAGCAGGATCACGTGGCCCAGTTCGTGGGCCATGGTTGCCACCAGGGTGAGCGGGTCTTTGAGTTGCGAGCTTCTCAGCGCCACCACCATGCCGGCCGCTTCCCTGGGGCCGTTCTCGGTGGTATCGCTCCCGGGGCCCGGGGCATCGTGCGTGTATAGACCGGCGCAGCCGCCAGTTCCGCCGCGCCAATAGGGAAGGATCTCGCGAAGTTCGTCGGTCTCGTCGGCAAACACTTCGAGTTCGATGCGGCTGCGGTCTACCCGCATGTAGCTGCAGACGCGTTCGAAGAGCACTTCGGCTGCGGCCGGCGTCTTGTCGTAAGGATCCGGGAAGTGCTCGGCGTCGGGCAGGACTTGGTTGGCTTCGAGCATCCGCCGCCGGCCCAGAAGTTTTTCAAGGCGTAGAAAGCCCTCATCCGCCCAGCGGCGGTCTTCCTCGGTGACTGGTAGCTTAGGAGAGAAGCCCAGCATTGGTGATGTGGAGTTTAAGACAGTTGGAACGCGTGGGCAATGGAGTTGTGACGCGAGCGCGGAAGGCTGCGTCTTCTGCAACTTTTCCCGCTTCGCTAACGTATTACTCCCCAGGCGCGTCACATACTTGCGGTCGCACTGATTTCGCATAAATACAAAAAGATTACAAAGGTCTTCAAGAGGTCACGCTATGGGAAGTTTGCTAGGCCAGGTCAGGCAGGTGCTGCGCAGGTTGAGGCGCGCGCCGATGTTTACCGCCGTAACTCTTATCACGCTGGCCGGCGGTATCGCCGCCAACATTGTCGTTTTCAGCGTGCTGGAAGGGATCCTGCTCAAGCCGCTGCCGTTTCCCCAGGCTGAACGACTGGTGGTGGTCGCACACACCGCGCCGGGGATCATGGTGACTGGGTTGCCCGGTTCGCCCTCGACCTACCTCATCTACCGCGAGCAGAGCCGCACCTTCCAGGACATTGCCATGTTTGCCGGAGACTCAGTCAGCATTACCGGCGTAGCCGAACCAGAACAGGTGCCGGCCCAGCGCGTGACCGACGGTTTGCTTCCCCTGCTGGGAGCGTCCCCGATGCTGGGGCGCGGCTTTACTCGCCAGGACGACTCGCCCGGCAGTCCGGAAACCGCGATTCTGATCTACGGATACTGGCTGCGCAAGTTCGGCGGCGACCGCGGAGTCGTCGGCCGGACGATCCAGGTGGACGGCAAGCCGCGTACGGTGATCGGGGTCATGCCCAAGAACTTTCATCTCTTCGACCCGGAAGAACCTGCGCTGCTTTATCCTTTTCAGTTTGACCGCCAGAAGCTGTTTCTCGGCAATTTCAGTTATACGGCGGTGGCCCGGCTCAAGCCGGGTGTGACCATAGAGCAGGCCAGCGCGGATGTGGCCAGGATGCTGCCGATTGTGGGGCGGAGTTTTCCCCCGCCGCCCGGATACAGTCTCAAAATGTTCGAAGACGCGCACCTTGGTCCCAGCATCAAGCCGCTCAAGAGTGAAGTTGTGGGGGACGTGGGCAAGGTGCTGTGGGTGCTGATGGGTTCGATCGGGATGGTTCTGCTGATCGCCTGCGCCAACGTGGCCAACCTGGTGCTGGTGCGCGTGGAAGGCCGCCGCCAGGAGCTGGCGATTCGCGCCGCGCTCGGCGCCCGCTGGATGCGCATTGCCGCGGAGCTGCTGCTGGAGAGCGCGATTCTCGGCTTGCTGGGAAGCGTCCTGGGTCTCGGCCTGGCCTATGGCGGGCTGCGCATTCTCCTGGCGGTTGCGCCCAGCGATCTGCCCCGCCTCCACGAAGTCGGCATCGATGGTTCGGTGCTGCTGTTCACGCTGGGCCTGGCGGTGCTCTCCAGCCTGTTATTTGGCAGCATTCCCATCTTCAAGTATGCCGGCGCCCGGCTCAGTACGGGTTTGCGTGAAGGCGCCCGCGGTCTCAGCCAGAGCCGCGAGCAGCATCGCGCGCGCAGCGTCCTGGTGGTGGCCCAGGTGGCGCTGGCCCTGGTCCTTCTGATTTGCTCGGGCCTGATGGCGCGAACTTTTGTGGCCTTGACGAAAGTCGAGCCCGGATTCTTCGAACCGGGGCAGATTCAGACCTTCAATCTCTACATCCCGAAAAGCCATCTTCCCGAGGAGCGCGTCACCCCCACGTTCGAAGAAATCCTCCGCAAGGTAGCGGCCGTACCCGGTGTTTCCTCGGCCGGGCTCGCCAGCGCCATTCCCATGGACGGCGAAAACGATAACGATCCGGTATTCGTTGCCGATCACGCTTACAAAGCCGGCGAGCTTCCCGCTCTTCGCCGCTTCAAATTCATCTCTCCCGGGTTTCTGGCGACGATGGGAACTCCTCTCGTCGCCGGCCGCGATTTCACCTGGAATGACATTGATAACAAGACCCCCGTGGCCCTGATATCAGACAATCTGGCCCGGGAGCTGTGGCAGAGTCCGGCCAACGCGCTGGGCAAACGCGTGCGCGCGACCGAAACCGACGACTGGCGCGAGGTGATTGGCGTGGTAACGGATGTTTATGACGACGGCGTAAACAAACAGCCCGTCAAAAGCGCTTACTGGCCCATTATGATGAACCGGTTTGAGGGTGA
>DATDGY010000065.1:0-21530 GCA_036521855.1 Candidatus Angelobacter sp. | reverse complement strand
GCGCTTGGCCAATCATAGGGGACCTTCTGGTCGCGTATCTTAGGCTGGCGAATTAAGCAAGTCAACACGCGCAGGCAGCAGCAACTGGCTCACTTCTCTTGGAAGGTCGCTTGATTCTTACTCCCTTCGACGCGGTTGACGTTAGAGCTGTATCGGAAGCGAACCGGCGCGACAGTTTCGGTTAGCTTGGACCACGAGTTCGCTTTCGATACAGCCGTTTGAAGGAAGCCGCTCGCGTTTGCGGCGGATGCGGTGCCCGCTATGGGGTTTCAATCGATTTTGGCTTGGAAGTTATTGGAAAGAAGAGTACTTGCGAGTTGACCTTCAAATCGAAGTTCATCGCTTTAACCATGAAGCCAAGGCCGCCAATCGCCTCATCGTAACGCGAGAACAGACAATTCTTCAAGAGCAGTCTCGAATCTCCGTGCCGCCTGCTTCGAACACGCGAAAGCGTCCGCCGCGCGAGCGGCTTCGTTCAAACGGGCAAACCGGAAACAATCTACTTGGGACCAGAAACGAAGGCCCCCCGGAAGGCCGGAAAGGGATAACTGTTGTAGTCAGGCGAGTTCACTCACAATCCCGTCAGTGAGTTTCGTTCAATGGCTGGCGCACCTCGACCCTACACATTCGGAAGGTTCTTGCGATTGGCTGACACCCGCAGCCCCTTCGACTCGTTCACGAAGTTGCCTCCGTTTCCAGCCAGCGCCACCGCCTAAAGACCCGTTGGATTAACTCGTGCCGATAGGTGTCTCGCTCCTCCTCTACTGGCTCAGAGGGAAAAGCGATCATCCGCATGAATCCTCGACAACGCTTCTTCTACTTACCCGCCAGCGATCTAGCACCAGCAACGTTGCCACCCAGACCGCGGCAGCCAGGTAGCCGGCGACGACGTCGCTGGGGTAGTGCATCCCCAGGTAGATTCGGGAGAGCCCGATGGCGATCACCAGCACAGCGGCTGCGATACCTACCGCGATGCGCAGAGCCAGCGAGCGCGTGCGCGCGGCGATTAATCCGGCGAGGACTACATAAAAGCAAAACGAACAAAGCGCGTGGCCGCTGGGGAAACTGTAGGAAGGCGGCGCCGCGCCGAAGAAAGGTTGCGGGCGCGGGCGGTGGAAAGCGTATTTCAGAGCCAGGTCCAAAGCCAGCGCGCCCGCCATGGACACCGCCAGCCAGCCGGCAGCGTGACGCCAGCCCAAAAACAGGAAAACCGCGAGCGCGAGCACCAAAACAACGATCAGGATTTCGTATCCCAGCAGAGAAATTGCGGTCATGGCGCGGGTCACGCCCGGCGAGGCAAACTGATGCACCCAGGAGCGGACGGCAAGATCAAATCGTTCAGTATCGCCCTCGCGCATCTCGCTGGCCAGCCGGCCAAACAGAAAAAGCGCTAGCACAGCAACCGCCAGGCTGAGGAGCACGGCCGCCTCCATCAGTACCGTCGGACGGGGTGTTCGTTCGGGCTCTGGAAGTTCCGCTCGCGCTTGCGTCATGACAGCCGGCCAGGCTGGGCCTGGGCGACGCCGCGCGGTTTGCCGGTGCACTCCGCGATCAGCTCATCCAGCTTCTCGAGCAGCTCGGTGTTGCCTTGGCGCGGATACGACGCCAGGGCCTTTTCATATTGCGGCAGATTGAACAGAAACGAGTCCACACGTTCCTTGTTCAACTCTTTCCACCACGCGCCGTAGCCGGTCTTCTCCAGGTAGTAGGCGTTGAAGATCTGCTCGAATTGGTTCTTTACCGGCACGGCCAGGTAGGGTTTGCGGAGAAACAGGGCCTCGCTCACCAGCGAGAAGCCGGCGTTGGCGATGATGGCCTTCGATCCAGCCAGATCGTTGAGAAAGCTATCCATGCTCGGCTTCTTGAACAGGATGTTGCCGTCCTGGCCTTCCAGGCCGAAGCCATAAGCAAAAAACTTGGCGCGGACCTGCTTGAGCAGCTTCACCAGATCGGGTGACGGCGAGGTGACATACACCAACACGTGTTCGCCGGATACCGGCTTTGTGGCCAGGACTTCGCTGCGCAAAATCGGCGGAAAGAGAAATGTATTGCGCCGCCGCGTAGGAGCCTGAAAGAAAGACGTCACCAGGTAGGCCTGGGCGTGCGGAGTCATCAGGCGGGTCACCAGCTTGGCTGCGGCAGCGTCGCGCCGGAAATGTCGGGGCAGCGAGACCACCACGTTGGTCAGGCAATGCTGATTGTCGATGGAAATCACGGGCAGGCGCTTGCGGCGTCCTACCTGGCAGGAGAGCGGCTCAAAGTCGGTGACCACCAGCTCGATCTTCCAGTCGTCCGCCTGGCGCATCAGCCGGGCCAGGCTTTGCGCAGCACGGGGCGCCTTGGTCAGGTTCTTGGCCAGGGTGCGCCGGTAACGCATGCGGTTGTTGACGTAAGCAATACGGAAACCGAAGATTTCCGTGACGTCAAAACTTTCGGCGAGATTGCGCAGGCCGCGGTCGAAGGAAACCACGTGGACTCTGTGACCCTTCGCCTGAAGATGCGAGATGACTTCCTTGGCGCGCGTGGAGTGGCCGGAGCCTTCTCCGTTGACGCCGTAGAGAATGTTGGCCATTCCCTGGCAGTATATCTTCTAAGCGATCTTCACCACGCTCGAGCTCTGCTCGTCGATCTCCCAGACGCCCTCAAAATCCACAAAGTACGGCTTGACGGTGAGCTCGGGGATCTGTGAGAGCAGGTATGAGGACGCGCGCTGCAGTTCCTGGCTGTGATGCTGGGCTTCCTTCGCCGCATCTTCCGCGAAAGCCGCCAGGCCCCCGTAAGCGCCGCAGTCGGAGTGGAGCATCAGGATGACGGTCTTGGTTTCATGCAGGCGCATGGAGATGCGTATCTGTTCCAGCACGAACCGGCGGCTGGCTTCGTCTTCGGATTGGGACGAGGCCAGGTACCTAGTGCCTCCAGCAATGCGGATGGGATCGAAATATCCCACGGCCAAGCGCTTGAGCAGCTTTCTCAGCACCAGCTCGAAGCGATTGTCAAAACACCAGACCACCGCCGCTTCGCATTTATACCGTTCGCGCGGGGAATCGAAGTGGAAGACTTTGTTCATGGCGAGGGTAATGATAATGCACTCGCGTTAAAGGGCGATTACACGCCTTCTGCTAGAGCTTCAGCGGCTTAGGCAAGAGCGGCAGGCTGCGCAGGCGGATTCCCGTGGCGCTGAAGATGGCTCCCGCCACGGCCGGGGCCAGGCCCATGAGCGGAGTTTCTCCGGCGCCGGCTGACGGCAGGTCTTTGCGGTCGATGAGTTCAACCTCGATCTGCGGAGCGTCGCTGAAGCGGGGCAGACGATATTCGCTGAAGCGCGGGTTGGTGACGCGTCCGTTTTCAAAGTGCACGGCTTCAAACATGGCGCCGCCGATGCCCTGCACAATAGCGCCTGAAATCTGATTCTTCAGGCCGTTGGGATTGACGACCGCGCCGCAATCAAAGGACTGCACCACGCGCACGATCTTCACCCTGCCCATAGCGCGATCCACGGCAACTTCAGCGCAAGTGGCCAGATAGCCGCCTTTTTCAAAACCACCGGCAATCCCGAACCCGCGCGTAGGAGTGGCCGGCTGCTTGCCCCATCCGAAGCGTTGTGCGGCCGTCTCAAACGCGGCGCGCAGACGCGGGTCGGTGATGTTCTTCAAGCGGAAGGCCAGCGGATCCAGACCGGCGAGCGCGGCCAATTCGTCCATGTGGCTCTCACGCGCGAAGTGGTTGGCGGTAGCGGCCAGGCCGCGATACGATCCTTGGCGTAACGGCGGGTTCTTCGCGGGATGGAACTGAATCTTCTGGTTGGCAACGTTGTAGGGCGTGCCGATGCCCGCCGGCCCGGAGTTGTAGTTATGAAACTCCCAAGCCAGCAACGTACCGTCAGCGGCGATGCCGCTCTTCACGTCGATCACGCCCGCAGGCCGGAAGTAAGCCCAGGTAAACTCTTCTTCGCGCGTCCACACTAGCTTCACAGGTTTGCCCGCGGCCTTGGCCAGACGGGCAGCTTCTACCGCAGCGTCGCCGGTGTGCTTGCCGCCATAAGCCGATCCCGTGTCGGGAACGATCACGCGCACCTGATCGAGCGGCAGGTGAAACGCCGCTGACAACTCTTCGCGAACGCCGAAGGGCCGCTGCGTGCCGGTCCAGACCGTGAGCTTGTTTTCTTCCCATTCGGCTACGGCGGCGCGGGGCTCGAGCGGCGCGTGCTGGATGTAGGCGGCGGTGTAGGTCTGCGACAAGGTCTTTGCCGCCGAGGCCATGCCAGCCGAAACGGATCCAGTTTCATGGTTCCCGCCACCAAACCCGCCAACACGCGATTCGCCGTCCGGACTCTGGCGCAGGGAATCGAACAAAGCCGATTCTGAAATCTGAGGTGGCGCGCTCCACTGCGCATTGATCAGATCGACCGCGTTGGCGGCGCTTGGATCATCCGGCGCGGCTACGCCGACAAAATCGCCGTCATGCACCACGATAACGTTGGGAACCTTTTCGGCCTGTTTGCTGTCGAGCGAAAGCAGCTTGGCGTTGAACGCGGACGGCCGCAGTACCGCGCCGTAGAGCATGCCCGGGCGCGTCATATCGGAAGTGTATCGGTGAACGCCGGTGACAAACGTCCTGCCATCCACTTTCGGTACTGCTGTGCCTGCAACCCGCCACTGCGCGGCCGGTGTAAGCGGTGGGTCGCCGGCCAGTGTCTTGACCAGGTTCTGTCCCTGCGTGAGCTCTCCGTAGGTGAGTTTTTTCCCGGTGCTCGAGTTGATAATGGCCCCATCGTTTGCGGAAAGCGCGTGGCGATCGGCCTGCCACCGCTGCGCCGCAAGGTCCAGGAGCATATCGCACGCGGCAGCAGCAACGTTGCGGAGCTGCGATCCCATCTGGGGCGTGCTGCGGCTGCCAAAAGTGCCCAGGTCGAAAGGCGTCAGGTTGGTGTCGCCCATGATCAGCGAAATCGAGTCCATGGGAGCGTGCAACTCCTCGGCAACTTGTTGCGCCAGCGAGGTGCGAATGTTCTGCCCCATCTCAACCTTGCCGGTAAAGACCGTGATCTTGCTGTCGCCGCCGATGTGCAGCCAGGCGGCCAGGTCCTGCGGAATGGTTTCACCCCGGCCGCGGCCCGATTCCTGGGCAAACGCAGACCGGTCGCAGATCCCGACCACCAAACCGGCGCCGAGAAGCTTGAAAAGATCGCGGCGGTTGACCTCAAAGAAGGGTCGCAGCGGCGCGACTGCATGTTGTTCGGCTTCCTGCAGGTCGTTTTCCCGCAGATCGTTTTTCCGCAGGTCGCTTTCCCGCAAGGTGTTTTCTCGCACCTCGTTTTCGGCGGGGCGCAATGGCGCCAGCTCTTTCATGACTTCTTCGCTCCCTGGGCCACGCGGCGAATAGCCGCGAGGATGCGCGGATACGTTCCGCAGCGGCAGACGTTCCCGTCCATGTACTGGATAATGTCTTCATCCGAAGTATGTGGATTGGCCGCGAGCACGGAGTGCGCGGACATGATCATTCCGGTCGTGCAGAATCCGCACTGGAAGGCCTCTTCGTCGAGAAACGCCTGCTGCAGGGGGTGAAGCCGGCCGTTTGTCGCGAGGCCTTCAATGGTTACGATCTTGCTCCCGGTGACGGACTCTGCGGGAACGCGACAAGAACGAATCGACTTGCCCCGCAGCAGCACCGTACAAGCGCCGCACTGTCCTTCGCCGCAACCGTACTTCGTTCCGGTAAGGCCCAGCCGGTTGCGCAGGACGAATAAAAGATGTTCTCCCGGCGCAACCTCCGTCTTGCGCTCGACTCCGTTCACGTTGAGAGTGATGACCGGCATGATTCTTGTCGCTTGCCTATGCTAACTCCGCCGGGACATGTTTTTCCAGAACAGAATCCGGCCCCCTAAGTGCCGGGCGGGATTGGCCTTTCGCTCTGCAGTAATGCAGCCTTGCGCTTTGCGCCCCAGCGATAACCGGAGAGGCTCCCGCTCTTTTCGACTACACGATGGCACGGGACGACCACGGCCACTGGATTGGCCGCGCAGGCGCCGGCAACGGCGCGCACCGCCTTGGGTTTGCCGATCACATTCGCGATCTCCGAGTAACTGCGAGTTTCGCCGCGAGGAATCCGGCGCAGGGCGTTCCAAACCAGCTGCTGGAAGGCTGTTCCCCGGATGTCCAGGGGAATGCAGGAAGGATTCAAAGTGCCGCGCAGCAGTTGCTGGATCTCATCAGCGAGCGGCCGCAAGGCACGGTCATCGCGCTGGATTGTTGCCGCGCCAAATTCGTGCCGCAACTCGCGGGCCAGCGCCGCATCGCTCTCGCCGAAGCGCACCGAGCACAGTCCGCGGGTCGTGGTGGCTACCAGCAGTTTGCCCAATTCCGTTGCGAGAATGAAGTAGCGGATGGTGGCGCCTTGGCCGTTATGGCGGAACGCGGAGGGTGTCATGCCCAGCTGTGCGGGAATGCTTTCATAAGCGCGGCTGCTGGAACCGTAACCGGCCTCGTAGATGGCGTCGGTGATGCGCGCCTCGCTTTGTAAAGCGCTTTTGAATTTTCCGGCGCGCCGCGCCTGCTGGTACTGGCGCGGGCTGACGCCAAGCATCCTTTTGAACATCCGCTGAAAATAAAACGGGCTGGCGCCCACGTAACGGGCCACTGCCGAAAGGCTGACGCGAGAATCCAGGTTCTGGTCGATATACCGGCAAGCTGCTTCTACTCGCAACGTCTGCGGGTTGAGTTCGGTTGGAGCGCACCGGCGGCAAGCACGATATCCAGCCTCCCGAGCTTGCGCCGGAGAATGAAAGAATTCCACCAGCTCGCGCCGCGGACGGCGGCTGGGGCACGAAGGCCGGCAGAAAATGCCGGTAGACTTTACCGCGTAAACAAAGCGCCCGTCGGCATTGAAATCTCTGGCCAGAACCAGGGCCCATTTTTGGTCGGGATTGGAAATAGTAATCTGCATTTTTTTTCTCCACAACCAGTCTAGGGAACCGGCGCAAAAGGACGCTATCCGAACCTTGCTCTCAAAAAAACTTCGTCAGACGTTAAACCAATTTTACCAATCCGCCGAACATGGGTACACGCTCACCAATGCTCGCCGGAGTTTGCAATCTCAGAACACAAGGCAAGAAATTCCGCACACGTTCCGTTTTGGGAAAAACTTCTAACTCGCTCAGCCACAGAAGCTGTGCTGCTTGTGTGAATGAAATCTCATTAGAGTTTGCTTAGTATCGCTTTCAGTCACCACAGCCTTGCCGAACACGTTTCGAGCTTGTTTCAAGAGCATCCCTCCCGACCCAACGGCCAGACCGATAAGCGCTAAAGCCCGCGATTTTATTGACTCGCACGGCACGTGTCCTTTTTTTGCGAATCGCATTTGTGAAACACGGCCTAAACACATGACCCCTTGCTAACGCTGGTGACCTACGAACTTCCATAGCTTAACGAAGTAAGAGTTACTCACGAAAGCAGCTATCAGAGCGAAAGATTTTAGAACTTTCGCCTCACAAAAACCGATGCAGTCAGTCTAAATAACAGGGATGGCCGGTGCGAAATTATTGACTTTTCTGGAAACGTGCTATCCTTTTCGGCAACTTCGGTGATGTTCCCAGGTGTGCTGCGGTGTTTCGAGAGAAGCAGGAGAAGTAATAATGCATCCCTCCCCTACGGCTCGCCAACAATGGGTGGCGTGGTTCCTCACCATGTCCCTGCCAGTTGCTGCGTGGATTTGTGCGAGCTACACCTTTTCCCACTTTTCGTCTGGAGTAGTGCTGTTCTTCACCCTGGCGGCGTGTCTTTCAGCGGTTGTCGGTGGCATGCGGTTCGCACTGATCGCCATCGTATTGAACATGTTCGCGCGCAATTTGTTCTGGTACCTGCACGCACCTGGAGAGTGGCGTTGGGCCAACACGTTCTGGTCGTTGATTCCGGTAACGCTGATCCTAATTGTAGGTTACGCGCGAGGAAAATGGCTGGCAGCGGATGGGCTTGCGGCGGGATTGAGCGGCGACTTGGCCCGCCTCCGCGAAGAACTGGAGCTCCAGCGAACCGACCTGAGAGGTTTCCACAACCTGAGCGTACGGCTCTCCAGCAACCTGGAACTGCAGCAGATGCTGGGCGACATACTCACGTCGATTACGGCCCTGCTCAAGACCGACTTGGCGCTGCTGTTGCTCTTGCCGGAGAAGACGAGCCGTTTCTTGCACGTGGAAACTTTTGCCGGCTTCAGCGACGCGCAAATCAACTTGTTCGGTAAGTTTCCCGTTTCCTTTTTTTCTCTGGACCGGCCGATCGTGGTGGAAGACATCGACCGGCCGGGAACCAATTTTCCTTTTGCGGATGCGGCCGCACAAGTGGGATTCCGGGCCGCCTTCAGCGCGCCGATCGTCAACGCCAAGGGAGAACCTCTGGGAGTGGTCGTCACGCTGTTCCGCACGCCGCACGCACCCAGTGAACGCCAGTCGCGGCTGGTACAACTATATGCGCTCCAGGCCGCGAACGCCCTGGACAACGCGCGGCGCTATCGCGAATCACTGCAGACACTCGCGGCCGAGCAGCAACGCACCGCGGTCTTGCGAGCGCTCGCGGAAGCTTCAGTGCAGATTCATTCCGCTCTTTCGCTCGACTCTCTGCTGCAAGTCATCACCGACCAGGCCAGGAACATCATTGGGACCAGCCAGGCTTTCACCACTCTGTTGGCAAAGGGCGCCTGGCACCAGAGTATGACCTGCTTTTCGGCAGCCGATGGCCAGCCTGCTTTCGAGTTTCCCCAAGCGAACTCAGAAACGTTCATGCTTGCTTGCACACTGAACAAGCCAGTCCGGCTGACGGCCGCTAAAGAGGGCAATTGGCCATGGGCCAAGACGGATGAGGCCCCACAACATGGCTCGCTGGCCGCCCCGTTAGTTACACGCGATGGCAGGAACCTGGGGCTGATTCACCTATCCCACAAGATCGCCGGTGAGTTCTCTCCCGACGATGAGGCCATCCTGGTGCAACTGGCGCATATGGCTTCCGTGGCCGTTGACAACGTCCGGCTTTACCGTGAGGCTCAGGAGCAGATTGCCGAGACCAAGCGAACACAAGAAGCGCTGGAGCGCAGCAAAGAGAGCATGCAGCTGGCGCAACAATGCGTCGGCATTGGGATATGGGAATGGGACCTGGAGAATGGAGAGCTGGTGTGGTCCGATGAGATTCGCCGTCTTCACGGCTGCGCCGCCGACACGTTTGACGGACGGTACGAAAGCTGGATGGAGAGCATTCACCCCGACGACCGGAGGCATGTGCACGATGCCATCACCCGGGCGTTCGCGATCAACGGCGAATACGAAATCCAATATCGTGTGCTGCTACCCGAGAAAAGCGTCCATTGGTTGGAGGCGCGCGGCCGAACCATCGTGATCGGCAATACGCCGGTGCGAATGTTGGGCGTGGCCATGGACGTTACCGCCCGCAAAATGTCGGAAGAAGCTCTGCGTAGTTCAGAAAAGCTGGCGGCCACGGGACGGCTGGCAGCAAGCATCGCGCACGAGATCAACAACCCCCTCGCCGCCGTCACCAATGCTCTTTACATACTTCGTACCGGCACGCAAGTGCCGGGAGCGGCACTGGAGTACATCAAGACGGCCGAAGCGGAACTGTCACGCGTGGTGCACATCACCAAGCAGACTCTGGGCTTCTACCGCGAACTCGCCGCGCCGGTGATGACCTCGGTGCCCGGCCTGCTGGACGAGGTTCTTTCCGCCTACGACACCAAGATCGAAAAGGGCAACATCGGCATCCACAAGCAGTATCGAGGCGACGGCCAACTCGCGGCCTTCCCGGGCGAGCTGCGCCAGGTGTTTTCGAACCTGGTCTTGAACGCGCTCGAGGCCGTCGCCAACACCGGGACGGTTTCCGTCCGCGTCAAAGAAGTTCACAACGGGCAAGAGCAGCACTGCGTCCAGGTCACCGTGGCTGACAATGGTCTGGGAATCCCCCCAGCCAATATGCCCAGGATCTTTGAACCATTTTTCAGCACCAAGGACTCCAAGGGCACCGGGCTTGGCCTCTGGGTAAGCCAGGGAATCGTGGAGAAGCATGGCGGGGCCATTCGCGTCCGCAGCAGCGTCGCCGCTCTGCATCACGGCACGTGTTTCATGATCTTCCTTCCCTTTCACGCCTCCGCGGCGCATGGCAGGAATCAAGAGATCGTGCAGACGCCTACGCGAACGTCCCTGGGTCTGATCGCGAAAGCCGCCTCCGGCAATGATCTGACTGCCGCCTGACCCGATTCTGACAGCAGAGGCGAATATCAGGCGAACAAATAGCCCTGGAGAGCAAGACCCGGGAGAACCGGGAAACACCGTCCACAAAAGTCCCCGAGAATACCGGTAATGAGAGTTTCGAGAGAACAGTAACTTATTGAATTACAACATTTTGTGGGAAATCCGTCCTTCGCTGGCAGCACTCTCTAAGAAAATAATTTTGAGCGGGTAGGGACACTTCTGGTTTATCCTAGTGCCCTTACTTCAGTTCTATGCCCAGAGTAAGTGCCAGATCGGTCGTAAGCCGGCCACAGGTCAGAGGTTTTTCCCTTGTGGAAATCCTGGTGGTGGTCATGGTGATCCTGGTGATTGCCGCCATCGCCATTCCTAATATGCTGCAGGCGCGGATGCGAGCCAACGAGGCCGCTGCAGTGGCCTCAATGAACGTCATCCATACTGCGGAGGCCGTATACAGCAATACTTATCCGCAAGTGGGATATGCCGGCAATCTGGCAGATCTGGGCAGCCACGGCAGCAATTGCGAAACCACAGGCAAGACCAATTCCTGCATCATCAGGGATGAGGCGCTGACCAGCGGCGTCAAGGGCGGCTATACCTTTGAGTTGGTTGGCGATGGCAGGGTGCCCGACGCGAACTACACGCTCACAGCCGCGCCTGAGTCCCCGGGTACTTCCGGCCGTTGCGCTTACACTGCCGACGAAAGCGGCCAGATTCTCACCACACCCCCGAATTCCTCCCCAGCCGCGCGCTCGATGGGCGGAGGAGCCGCCTGCGAGCAGTCCTAAGCCTGCTGGAGTCGCCGCGGGTCCTTCCCGAAAAGCGAAATCTCGTGCCGCCAATGTGCAGGAAACGCAGGGAACAAGGCCCCTCGTAACTTTCTTGCCGGGCGGCCTTGTGACACATTAAGCTTATAGCCAACCAGCTCACAAAAAGACTTGTTTAGCGAGGCGTGCCATGAGACAACACTTGGCTGTTTTCGGACTCCTGTGTATGGCGGCAATCACCGCGGCCGGACAAGGTCAGCCTGCCGCTTCACCGGGAGGCAGCGTTTCCCGAACCACTTCTGCCGTGAACTACCGGCTGCGCGGCGATACCGTGACCATCAGCTTTCATGGAACCGAGCTGATGGCCGGCGCTTCCGGGGAGGCCAAGGTCGAAGGCAAAAAGAACAGCATCGAGATCGATGCCAAGTTTGAAAACCTGGACGACCCCACGCGCTTCGGCCTGGAGTATCTGACCTACGTATTGTGGGCGGTCTCCCCGCAAGGACGCGCCGTCAACCTGGGGGAACTGGTTCTTGATCACCACAACAGTCAAAGGAAGGCCATCACCGACTTACAGACCTTTGGCATGGTCGTGACGGCGGAGCCTTACTTTGCCGTGAACCAGCCAGGAAACGTGGTGGTGCTGGAAAGCTCGATCCCCGCAGGCTTCCGTCAAGAAAATATCGATGCTAAGTACGAGCTGCTGGCGCGCGGCACCTACTCCTCCACCCAGACGCATATTGAAAATGCCATCTTCGGCATTGATAACAAGACCCCGCGTGTCCTCTTTGAGGCACGGAATGCGTTAAGGATCGCGCGTAACGCGGCGGCCGATAAATATGCGTCCTCCATCATGGCCAAGGCGGAACAGCAGCTGTCGGGTGCGGAAAAGGCGTATGCCCAGAAGCAGGGCAAGAGCGCCGTGGAGACGGCGGCGAGAGAGACCGTGGAAACCGCGGAAGAAGCGCGCGTCATGGCGGTGAAAAAGAAGGCGGAAGAAGATACTGCTGCTGCTGCTGCGGCCCGCGAGGCCCAAGCCAAAGCCCAAGCCGACGCGGAAGCCAAACGCCGCGCCGACGCCGAGGCCGCACGCGCTAGTGCAGAATCTGCCCGCGCCAGTGCCGAGGCGGCTCGCGCCCAGGCTGAGGCCGCCCAGGCTGAAGCCGAACGCATGAAGGCTGAGGCCGAAAAAGCGAAGCAGGAGGCCGATACCGCCCGGGCTGCGGCTGAAACCCAGAAACAGGCCCTGGCAGTAGAAGCGGATAAGGCTCGCAGGGCCGCCGAAGAATCGGACCGGCTGCGCCAGCAAGCTGAAAAAGATAAAGCCGATCTCCGCGCGCGGTTACTGGCCCAGCTCAACACCATTCTCTCCACCCGAGACACGGCGCGCGGGCTCATTGCCAACATGTCGGATGTCCTGTTCAAGACCGGAAGCTTCGAACTCTTGGGCGGAGCCCGGGAACGTCTGGCGAAAGTCTCCGGCATCGTGCTGGCATATCCTGGGCTGCACCTGGATGTAGAAGGCCACACGGATAGCGTCGGTGGCGATGAATATAACCTGACTCTCTCGCAAAGGCGGGCGCAGGCAGTGCGCGACTATCTGGTGCAGCAGGGAATTCCTGAAAACAGCATCGTGGCCCGAGGACTGGGTAAGGCCGGTCCAGTAGCGTCCAATGACACGCCCGAAGGACGGCAGCAGAACCGGCGCGTGGAGCTGGTGCTTTCTGGTGAAGCCATCGGCGTCACGGATACGGCGGCCTCCGGCACAAATGCTCCCACGACGGCGCCGCCGAGGTAGCCGAACGAAACCCCAGAGTGAATTATCGAGCGGTCCTCTGTGTCGGGATCGTCAGATGGCGGCCGGGCGAATTTCGTCGCGACGCAGAATTCTCATCACCGAGCGCAGTATGTCGTCGCGAGAATCACCGGTAACGAAGCAGTTGCCGTCCATGTCCGGCCGCGTTCGGCCAATCTGAAGAATGGGCGCCTCGGGAAGAAAATGCCGCACCGCGAGGCCGATCGCTTTCTTCATTCTGGGTTCCATGGCGTCGGCCACCAAAACCATGTCGAAATTCTCAGCGTGGCAGGCTTGCTCCACTTCTTTCAGGCTTCCGGCCGCACTAACCCGGTATCCGGCGCATTCCAACCATTCCAGACCGAGCCGGCGTGCGGCGTCAGTGGCGGCTACCAACAGGAGGGAAGCTGCTGGGATTGGATGCATGCGAGGGCGCTCTTCTCAATCAAACGGTCCCGCATACTCTAAATGGAATGGGCATTGTACAGTGCGACTATTCGCCATTTAGTTTCAACGAGATAGATGAACACAAGAACGCCCTTCGCTGGTTAACGGGTGCGCCATGTGGCTGGTTCGAGATTGCCTAATATAAGCTACTTAGGTCCATGTCCACCCCCGCACCCGCCTACACCCTCAAGATGGTTTTGCAGCATCCGCCCTTCCGGGCCCTTTGGCTGGCCCAGGTTCTTCGGCGATTTCCTGGCGTTGTTCGGCGTGATCAACCTGATCACCTTCACCTTGCATGAAACCGCGCTGCAGGTCACGGCGGTAACCATCTCTTTTGCGCTGCCTATGGCAGTGACCGGGCCCGTGGCCGGTGTTTGGTCGACCACTGGAATCCGAAGTTGGTCATGATCTTGAGCGACCTGATTCGTGCCGCTCTGATTCTGCTGCTGGTTTTTGTGACCGATGTCCGGCAGATTTGCGCGATCTTTGCGGTGTTGAGCACGGTTTCCAGCTTTTTCGTGCCCGCCCAGTCGGTAACGCTGCGTACCCTGGTTCCGGTGGAGGGACTCTTGGCTGCCAACGCTCTGATGGCCCAGGCGTTCTATGTGGTGAGGTTGGTGTCACCTGCCGCCGCGGGGTTTCTCATTGTTTGGTTCAGGGAGAAATCCTGCTTCTATCTGGACTCGGCGAGCTTCGTCTTTCCGCCTGCATGATCGCCGCCCTGACCGTACTGCGTCCCGCTCGCGAACAAACGGAGAAGACGTTGGGCTCGTTGACCCGGGATTTTGTCTCCGGCAATCGCTTCATCTTCACTCACGCCGGTCTGGCGTTTGTCTTCGTAGCGATGGCGATGGCCATGTTCGTATTGAGTTCCTTCAGCCCCCTGATCTCGATCTACATCCGCGATTCGCTGAACGCCGGAACGCGCGCGTTTGGCGCCATCAGTTCCATGGTGGGATTGGGTCTCATGGCCGGCACGCAACTGGTGAACTGCCTGGTGCGCAGCCGCTCCAAGCCTCATGTGGTGGTGACAGGATTGCTTGGGCTGGGGATGGGTGCGGCGATATTGGGGCTCTTCCACAACATCCCCATAGCGGCGCTCAGCACCTTTATCATGGGGTTCACCATCTCGTTTGTGCTGGTGCCGGCGCAAACCATGTCGCAACAGGAAACACCTCCGCCAATGATCGGTCGTGTGAGCAGCAGTTTCATGTCGCTGATTTCGTTCGCTCAAGTCTTTGGACTTTTGCTCTCAGGATACCTGGCGCAGAGACTGGGGATACGTCCGTTGTTCCTGGCCAGCGCGGGACTCCTGGCCATGATCGCGGGGACCGGCTACCTGATGATTCGTGGCACATCGGTTCACGCACGCGCGACTGCTCCCTGAAACCCACCTCCCTCTTTCCTGGCTTTCGCGGTGCGCCTGCGCGGTTACCTTCGTACTTTGCCGGAACCTGTACGTGTGCCCTATGATCCTGGCATCAGCAGTGCCCACACTGCGCTCGGGTTGCTCTTCCGCACGTTACCGATCGCAGCAGAGGAGTGGAGAAGGTGCCTAACGATTCCAAGCGAAGCTCTACCAGCTCGCGATGGAGAGGTATTCTCAGGTTTTATGCAATACTGCTGTTCGCCGCGCTCCCACTGGCGTGGTGTAAACCTGCCTTTGGCCAGGAGAGCGGGCGCAAGGTCAAATTCAGCGTCCAGCCCGCATACCCGGAGCTGGCGAAAAAGAACAATATTCAGGGAGTTACACGCCTCCAGTTGGCTATCGCAGCGGACGGCTCGGTCAAGGATATTAAGGTTCTCGGCGGAAACCCAGTGCTGGTACAAGCCTCGGTCGAGGCCGTAAAGAAGTGGAAATACGAGCCCGCTCCCGGTGAATCTACCGCTCTCGTAAAATTCGAATTCAAACCTGACCATTAGCTTCCTTGCTAGTGCTCCATCGAAAATTCGCGTCCCGGACGGAAAGCTCGTCCGGGTTTTTTTTTGCCCCACCGCACCAGGGCGGTTGCCGATGTGTGAAACTAAGATCCATGAGCCAGGAACTCTGGAGTGCCGTCGACCGCTACATCAACGACCTGCTTGTGCCTTCCGACCCCGCGCTTGACGCCGCGCTTGCGGCCAGCTCCGAAGCCGGCCTGCCGGCGATCAACGTCGCGCCCAATCAGGGCAAGCTGCTGCAGCTGCTGGCCCGGCTTCAAGACGCGCGCGCCATACTGGAGATAGGTACGCTGGGCGGCTACAGCACCATCTGGCTGGCGCGGGCGCTTCCTCCCGGCGGGCGTTTGATCACGCTTGAAGCTGACCCCAGACACGCTGAAGTCGCTCGCGCCAACATTGCGCGGGCCGGCCTGGCCGGAGTGGTTGAGCTGCGCCTGGGGCGGGCACTCGATACTTTGCCGGCGCTGCTTAGCGAACGTCGCGGCCCGTTCGACCTTGTCTTCATCGACGCGGACAAAACTGGCTATGCGGACTACTTCGCCTGGGCGCTCAAACTTTCCCGGCCGGGCAGCCTGATTGTCGCCGACAATGTGGTGCGCAAAGGCGCGGTGGCCGATCCCGCCAGCGTGGATCCGATGGTCCAGGGAGTGCACCGCTTCACCGACCTGGTGGCCGCTGAGCCTCGGGTGAGCGCGACCGCGATTCAGACCGTGGGGAGCAAAGGCCATGACGGTCTTGCGTTCGCCCTGGTCATCGCGGACGCGTGAGGTGTTGCTCGCGCTATTGAACCTGAATCGATTGCTTGAGCTTGAACTGCACAATTGACTCAGCCGGGAGTTGGATCTCCTTGTTTCCGGTGTAAGCGGCTCCCGCTGTGCCTGCGCCCGCGCCCGCGACAGCGCCGATCGCAGCACCTTTGCCGCCGCCGAAGACGCCGCCCAGGGCCGCGCCCAGGCCAGCACCGCCGCCGATCGCAACCGCCGACCTTTTGCCTTTGCCCTTCAGCGTTCGCGACCAAAGGCTGGTCTCAACCGCGCGCCGCTCCCCCTTGATGGTCACTGAGTCCAGCCGGAGTTCCAGCAAGGCTCCGCCTTTGAAGTGTCCCATAGCCTTGGCTGCAACCACGGTCCCGTGGGCCCCGGCGCCTCTTTCGATCACCGGTTGCCCATCAACGTCAACCGTTTCAGCCACGCTGCCGGAAAAACTCTGCCCCTCCTGGCTGTCCTTGGAGCTCAACGGCTGGGACAAGCGCACGGTAATCACCCTGCCGGCGTGAATGATCAATGGCGGGGGCGGCGTGGCCGTGGCTTGGGCCGGGGTCTGAGCTGTTCCATTTCCCGCGGGGCTGCTTTCGGAAGGGCTCGTGGCGGCAGAGGTGCCCCCGGGTGCGGCGCTTGAGCCAGGGTTTGCGCTCGGACCGGGGTTTGTGCTCGGACCAGGGTTTGCGCTCGGGCCAGGGCTTGCGCTTGGATTATTCCCGCTGTTGGCGCTGGAGTTGCCCGCGCCGGGTTTGCTGCACCCGGCGAGAAAAGACAACGCCAGCAGTGCCACGAAACAAAACAGACCTGCAGTTTTCACACAGCCCCCTTGTGTTCAGAAACTGAGATTAAGGACTTTGTACCAGAATAGCTCTGCCTGGGGCAAATGCACAAAGGGACGATGCACTAAAGAAGTACGCTGAACCAGAAGTACGCTGAACCGCCTGTTTCCCAAAGATCAACGCTCTTCGCTGGCGGCGGTTGCAGGAGCATCAGTGGCTGTGGCGGCGGCGGCAGCGGCAGCATCGGGATCAGCCGTCTTCAGCTTCTCCAGGTACTTGCGGGTATTGAGCAGAGGGCGCTCCAAACTGGGATTGTAGCCCGTCCATTCCGCATCCGGCTCACGCTGGAAATGGGCGCGCATGCTCTCCATTTTGGAATCGAGGTCGTCGAGGTAATGCAGCATGAGCGCTTCGGGAAACATCGGCATTTTGGGGCTGCCAAACTCATACTTGCCGTGGTGGCTGATGATGAGGTGCTCGATCAATGTTTTGTATTCCGCAGGGAAGGTTGGAATTCCGGCCAGTTTCTGCTGCAGCATCTCCAGCTCGATGATCATGTGCCCCAGGAGCTGCCCGCGGGTGGTGTACGTGAACGAGCGCGCGAAGGTCAGCTCGTGCACCTTGCCGATGTCGTGCAGAAAAGCGCCGGTCAACAGCAGATCGCGGTTGATCATCTCGGGGTAGTTGCGGCAAGCCAGATCGCAAAGCTGGAACAGTGAAACCACGTGGTCCAGCAGACCGCCGATGAATGCATGATGCAATGACTTCGCGGCGGGTGCGTTCTTATAAGCGCGCTCGATCTGGGGATCGGCCATGAAGGCCTGCACCAGCGCCTTGAGATGCGGATCGCGGAAGCCGCCTACGAACTCGCCCAAAGTCCGCCAAAGCGCGTCAACGTCTTTAGTGGTGCGGGGAAGATAATCGTCAAACTCCACTTCCGATTCCTGGAGAGAACGCACTTTGTGCAACGTGATCTGAAAACGGCTGTTGAATTTATTGACCAGCCCGCGAATCTTGATGAAATCGTCCTGCTCGAAGCAGTCGATGTAGTCGGAAACGTTGTCCCACATCTTGGCTTCGATGTGGCCGGTGCGGTCCGCCAGCAGGAGCGCCAGATACAGTTCTCCGCTTTTCTTGGGTTTGGCCTGCTTGGATACCACGACGAACGATGACGTGATCACCTGGTTCTCGAAGCGGGCCGCCTCGGCAATGTAGAAGTCTTTCATGGATGTACGCGACTCAGTTTATCTTACTGCACTTGGGTGCCCCCGCAAATTGGACGCCCTACTGCGTTGTCTCAGTGTGCCTGAGCGCCTTTCGCGTTATCATCTTTTCTCGGGCAAATTGCTTTGACGCAACTTCCATCCATCTTTCGCGTCCGGGCGCACAACACCGCGGCCGACTCCGAGAACAGGATTCACGACGACCGCGTGGCTTCTGCCTACGGATTCCGCGGCGGCCTGGTGCCGGGCGTAACCGTATATGGCTATATGATTCCGCCGGTTCTCGAACGATGCGGGGACGGCTGGCTCGATCACGGCGGCATTACCGTGCGCTTTCTTGCGCCCTGTTATGAGGGCGCGACAGTGCTGGCTCGGTGCGCCGGCTCCGCCGTCACCGCGGAGCAGGAAGACGGTTCAGTCTACGCGTCCGGCACGCTGACGATATGCGACAGGACCGATCAGGCAGAGGCGTACGCCGTGCATCCCCTGCCGGAGATGGACTGCCGCCCCCTGGCCTCTTCTGAGACGATCGTCCCGGGATTGCCGCTGGGCACCATTCGCCAGACGTTGGACGTACAGGACGCCGCCGCCATCCCTGAACGTTTATTGCGAATGGCTAACGAGATTCTGGTGCGGAACTTCCGCATGAGTCCCTGGATCCACGCGGGAAGCGAGGTGCGCCATCGCCGGCTCGCGACTTGCGGGCAAGAGATTACTGTGACCGGGGTGATTCAGGAATGCTTCGAACGCAAAGGACGGCGCTTCGCTGTAGCGGGAATTGCTATGTCGGCGGGCGATGGTTTGTCCGAAATCCAGCCGGTGGCCAGTATCCGCCACACCTTTATTTACGATTTGAGTCGGCTGCGGGCGTGAGCGAGGCGACGCCGAGCAGGAGTCGCAGGCGAAATCCTGAGCGGAGCGCCGCGCAAGCGCGACTGTCGAAAAGATCTCTTCGCCAAGAAAACGATAGCTCAAAGGTGTTCGAAAAGGATGGCCGGGAACGGGGCACGATTCGCAAGATTTCCTGCACAACCCAGTAACCGGCGAGCCGTCCGGCGCCAGGACAAGCGGAACTTACCAACTCCGTTCGGTGTCTAACCGCACCCAGGTTATCCTGCTTCGGCTAGACTCAACACCATGGAACCGCCGATTCAAGTCGAGGAGGTTTCAAAGACCTACGGAACCACGGCTGCCGTGTGCGAGCTTAGCTTGAGCGTGCCCTCGCAAAGTGTGTACGGCTTCCTTGGACCGAACGGAGCCGGCAAATCAACGACAATTCGGATGGTGCTCGGCCTTCAGCGCGCCAACCGAGGCTCAATTTCTCTCTTTGGACGTCCCCTGGCGGCGGAACGAATCTCTTTACTTCGACGTATCGGCTCGCTGGTTGAGTCCCCCTCGCTGTACATGCATCTGACGGGTCGTGAAAACCTCGAAGTTCATCGGCGGCTCCTTGGCCTGGCGAAGGGCGCCATCGACGAGGCGCTGAAGACGGTGGACTTACTGGCGGTCGCTGACCGGCTGGTGCGGAACTACTCTTCCGGCATGAAGCAGCGGCTTGGACTCGCACAAGCGCTTCTTGGCAATCCGGAGCTGCTTGTGCTCGATGAGCCAACCAACGGACTCGACCCCGCCGGCATTCATGAAGTGCGGGGCCTGATCCGTGAACTACCGAGGCGCCTCGGCGTCACGGTGTTTCTGTCGAGTCATCTGCTCGCGGAGGTTGAGCAGGTGGCAACGCACCTGGCGATCATTTCGCAGGGCCGGCTCATGTTTGAAGGAACGCAAGCCGACCTTCAACAACGGAGCCCGCATGCCATCCTTGTAGAAGTTGATCAGCCGGAACGCGCCCATGCTCTGCTCGCCGGCGCTGGCCGCATTACGACTCGTGAGGGTAACCGGATCCGCATCGCAGCCGATGGCCAATGCCGGCCGGCGCAGATTAACTCCATGCTTGTGCATGCCGGAATTGCGGTATCGCAATGTATGACCCAACACCCGACGCTTGAGGATTTCTTTTTGGAACTTACGGCGTCCGGCAGGGCCAGGAAGGAGACCGCGGCCCAGTGACACTCGTGCGAGCCCTGCATGCCGAATTGCTGAAAATTAAAAGGACCATCGCGTTGAAGATGGTCGTGATTACTCCAGCCATATTCGTGCTGCTGATTCTTTTCCTCGGCTCGCAAGCGCCATTTTCCTTCTTGCGCCGGCCCGGCTTCGGTAACGCGTGGATGGTTTTGGCGAACCGGCATCTGGTGGTCTGGGCGCTTCTCATGATGCCGCTCTACATCACGCTGCAGACTGCATTGATCGCAGGACTGGACCACTCCGAAAACCAGTGGAAGAGCCTGCTGGCACGACCGGTCCCGCGATGGACGGTGTACGTGGCAAAACTGATCTTGGTCACGGCCATGACTGCCGCCGCTACGTTGGTGCTTTTGTGCGGCGTCCTGATCGACGGGGCGATTCTGCCACGGCTTCAATCCGAGGTGACCTTCGGATTTCCCGTGCCCTGGGCCACGATTTTTCGCGAAGGCGCAGAGGTCGCGGGATTGGCGTTCCTGGCGCTCACCATCCAGCACTGGGTGAGTTTGCGATGGAAGTCATTTTCGGTCGCTATCGGCATGGGCATCATAGCCACCGTGCTTGGGTTTTTGGCTACCGCTGTGGGACAGCAGTTCGGTGGCTGGCCGCGATACTTTCCCTGGTCTCTCCCCATGCTGGCACTGGCGAAGCAGCCTCACGACATCGCAGCAGTACTGATGATAAGTGGCGCTGCGGGCCTGATTGTCGCCGCAGCCGGTTGCGCGGACTTCTGCCGCCGCGAGGTGCAGTGACGCGTTCGCGCCAAGGCTAGAACAAGAAGAAAGAATGGTCGGGACGGGCAGATTTGAACTGCCGACCCCTCGCACCCCAAGCGAGTGCTCTACCAGGCTGAGCCACGTCCCGACGGGAAGATGAGCCGCTCTAGTTCTGTTAATTCGGGGAGTATAGCGGCAGACATCAAGATTATAACACTGCCCTCTTCCCCCAATCTGAATGGCAAGGAGCCCTCGCGACGGCCGGGGCGACTATGTCTTGGTTGCGCGGCATCCGGAGAACGCAACTTCAACCTGGAACGGGACGCCACCGTAGGATCCGCCCAGGTTCAGATCCTTGGGTAACTGCAGACCGTTTACCTCCTGGTAGGTAATACGGACTTGTAAATGCGTCTTATCGCTGGGCGACTTACCGGTGTAATCAGCTTGGTATCCTGCGAGAAGGAAGCCCTGGGAGGTGCTGGTAAATTGAGGCTGTATCGAGCTAGTGAACTCCGAAGTGCTTACGCGGAGATCGCGAACAACAGATTTCTTGTCCAAGATGGTCGTCACATCAGTGTCCTTCTCTTTGTACGAAAGCTGCCAATGGTCTCCCTGATCGGCCAGCTGGTAAACACTTTCGGCGTCTGGAAATGGAGGGTTGATCACGAAGAGGGTCCAAGTGTCGAAAAAGCCGGAAACCATTTGCTCCATGCCGCCGTAAACCTGATCGAGGCCTTTAGCAGTTTCCTCATTGGCGGGAGTGACGGTGGTATGCG
>DATDGY010000064.1:0-5253 GCA_036521855.1 Candidatus Angelobacter sp. | reverse complement strand
AGCGTATCGCAACCCTGGAGCGTTTCCAGGCTGATGTAAAGGCCATCTTGCGCGGGGAAGAGGCGACTGGAGGCGAATAGTCTTGACGCAGAACCATGTTTTGGCGTGCAGTGCAGACGAGTTTACATAATATCTGTTATCAGACGTTAGAACTAAGCCCCGTTTGGCTTGCTTCGACTCAGCTTTCCGGCTGTTAGCGCTTCTTCCCCTGTTTCGCTGGGCCCGCGAGGGACTGTGTCGCCTCCTTGGCGTACGGGCCATTCGGTTGCAAGCTCAGATACTTCTGGTACATTTCCCGGGCCAGGCCGCTTTTCCCCAGTCTGTCCAGGGACCGAGCCAGTTTGAAGGTTGCCTCTGGACTGGTTGGTTGGGCTGCCAGGGCCTCGCGCAGACGGGATTCGGCTCCGGCCCAGTTCTTGTCAGCAAAGTAAAGGTTTGCTACCTCCATGTTCCGAGTGAATTCGTGGTCTGGCTTCGGAGGGGGTACGGGCGGGCCGCCCGGTGGCTGCGCCCAGCATATGTGGAACATGGCATCCAGGCAGCGCGGCACAAGCTGATCGAGAACTCTCTTGGCTAGCGGCTTTGAGGCGTTACTCGGCCCTGGCACGCTTCCCAGGTCGGGCATCGGGGCGTCCGGCGGCGAGGCCGTCAATGTTGGCTTGGTGGACGCCGAAGCGTTGTGGCTTACCTGCACAGACCTGTCGGATGACACGTCCACGTGCTGCGCCCAGGCGGCGGATAGAAGGAACAGAGTCAGCAGACAGGCTGAAAGACGAACCATAATCCAGTTCCCACTATCGAATATTACACCGATTGTCTAGCTCTCCACAGCTCAGTTCCCGGCAGGACGATCTTGGTCTGGAACAGGTTCCGGCTACCCGCTTGGCGATGACCAGCAAATTCCCCCTGTCCGGAGATGTTAAAGACTTAGCCTTTTTCGATGCCGTTCTCGCTATTACAGGTAGGGAGGAATGGGCTTTGCCTGAACCACACAGCCTTCCCGTTCGAGTGAGTTTGATTGACCATCCAGATTTCTTCAAAGGAGAGGAGCGAGGAGCAATGAAGAAGCTCTTAACAGTCGTGTTCACAGTCTTGCTGGCAGGCAGCCTGGTGTTGGCGGGAGCGTCCGCCGGCCGGGGCCCGAACAGCGCCGACGACAAAGCGCGCGCGGCCGCTGACGCCCAAAAGGCCCCCAAGGGCGGCAATAATGCTGTCCAAAAGGTCCGCGAGGCCCAGAAAGCCCACAAGGGCGGCAAGAAGGGCAAGAAAGGCTCCGGCGGTAGCTCTGGCAGCACTCCGCCCCCGAAGTAGCTTCCAAGGGAAGCCCAACTCTGAAGCGGCCTATCCGGGCCGCTTTTTTGCGGCACAGAAAGAGTTGCGGAGACTCTCTCTTCACCCGCTCCCAATACCCGATTTGCAGCTCATTTCCAATGGCTAGACCCTTGGAGATTTTGCCTGGCAGTCGTTACTTTAGCGCCCACACCGCTGTAACTCCTTCTCTGGAACTATGACTCAGTATGATGCTCCTGGAAGTCCTCGCTAGGAGTAAACCATGTCGAGCAACCTAGTCAGGTCCATTGGGGGTGTTCTGCTGGCTTCGCTGGCGGTCACTCCGCTCACGAGCCGGGCGCAATCGTCAGCCCAGCCTGATGCGACGGCGCAGCCGGCTCCGGTTTCGCAGAAGAGTCTGGCCGACATCGCCAAGGAACAACGCGCCAAGCGTCAGCGTCATGGTGACCCGGTACAAGTACTCAAGAGAGTTGCCCCGACTTACCCGGCCATTGCCAAGCAACAACGGATCAGCGGGACCTTGCTGGTGGAAGCCGACGTAAACAAAATGGGCAAGGTAACCAATATGCAATTGGTCAGCGGTCCGCCAGTTTTTCGCGATGCTGCTTTTGAGGCCATCAAGCAGTGGCAATTCAGGCCGGCCATGCTCAATGGCCAGCCCATAAGCCAGAAGACGCAAATCCGGTTGCACTTCATGCCCTAGCCGGCGAGGCGAGGTTACGATCACTGAGAAGGACTTAGAACTGGTGTAGAAAAATTTGGTTAAATAAGCTCTCGGCAGTTCAACTTCACTGCAGGACGATCTTGGGCTGGAACAGTGTTCCGGCCACCCGCTTGGCGATGGCCAGCAGTTCTCTCTGTCCGGCAAAGACGCGCACGGTGCCAGCCTTGCTGAACTCGGGCAGGTTGACAGCCCCTCCGTGCTTGATCTTGGCAATGCTCTCCACCGGGGCGGTGACCGCGGGAAACTCAGGCAGCACCAGGCGCGGATGCAGAAACACGTCTTCGAGGGCCCCGCTGGCGGCGGCCTGCTCAAGCTCGTCCAAACTGTGAGCGTCTTCGACCCTGAATTCGCGCACCGCAATCCGCTGCAACTCTGACAGATGCGCCCCAGGACCCAAGGTGCGTCCCAAATCGTGGGCCAAGGCGCGCACGTAAGTCCCGGAGCTGACCCAGGCGGTAAAGCGCGCGATCTTGGCGGGGCTGTCCCACTCCGTGATCGCGAACTCCTTCACCTCCACCTGCTTAGCCGGCAAATCCACTTCTTTGCCCTTGCGGGCCAGTTTATAGGCGGGAACGCCGGAGACCTTCTTGGCTGAAAACGGCGGCGGCAACTGATCCAGCCGGCCGGTGAAGCTCGCCGCTGCCGCACGGATCTGTTCCAGCGATAGCTCCGCGGGCTGCTCCGGGCCCAGCGGATCGCCCTCCGCGTCATAGGTATCGGTGGCCAGGCCGAAGCGGATGGCGCCCTGGTAGCGCTTGTCGGCGTCGTTATAGAACTGCGCCAGGCGGGTAAAGCGGCCCAGCACCAGCGGCAGCACGCCGGTGGCCATGGGATCGAGGGTGCCCAGGTGGCCGACGGCCTTTTCGCCGGTAATGCGCCGCACCCGCACCACGGCGTCGTGCGAGGTGAGGCCGGCCGGTTTGTCGAGGATCAGGACTCCGTCCACTTGAGCATCTCCGCAATATCAAGCATGATAATCATGAAGCAGCGAAACCCATGATTCCCCTTCGTGACGACGCGCCCCGTTCCACCACGCCCTTCGTCAATTACTTTCTCATTATCCTGAATGTACTGGTATTCCTCTTTGAACTCACGCTGCCGCCCCGCGCCACCGTCCGCTTTGAAACCCAATTCGCCTTTATCCCCAGCCACGTGGACCTTTGGCTCACGGGCGCTGCGCCGGCCGATTACGCCATCGTGCCGATCTTCACTTCCATGTTTCTCCACGCCGGTTGGCTGCATTTGCTCGGAAACATGCTGTTCTTATACATCTTCGGCGACAACGTCGAAGACAGCTTGGGGCATTTCCGGTACCTGGTCACCTACCTGCTTTGCGGAGTAGCAGCGTCCCTGACCCACCTCGTCTTCAATCTGCATTCACCCGTTCCCACGGTCGGCGCCAGTGGGGCCATCGCCGGGGTGCTGGGAGCCTACTTCCTGCTCTTCCCTTCCGCCCGTGTGCTCACTTGGTTCGGTTTCTTTGTCCTGTGGCTTCCCGCCTGGCTGGTACTCGGCTACTGGTTTGTCCTTCAGTTCCTGAGCGGTGCAGCGACCACGCTCTCCAACTCTCACAGTAATCCGGTTGCTGTTTGGGCCCACGTGGGGGGATTCATTAGCGGTCTGCTGCTGGTCAAGGTTCTGCCCACGAGGAAGCAGTACTACGCCTTCGAAGAATGATCCATTACAAGGCTCCAGCCGCGGGGTGCTTCTGGGTTTGCTCCGCTGACACTAGAACGCGCTTCCGTTTTTACCGTTGCGGATGAGGGACAGAAACTCTTCGCGCGTTTTTTCTGAGGCGCGGAAGCTGCCCATCATGTGCGAGGTCACCGCCGAAGAATGCTGTTTCTCGACGCCGCGCATCATCACGCACAAGTGGCGCGCCTCCACCACCACACCCACGCCCAGCGGCTGAATAGCATTCTGGATGGTCTCGGCAATCTGTACGGTCAGCCGCTCCTGTACCTGCAGGCGGCGGGCAAAGACATCAACCAGCCGCGGGATCTTGCTCAGGCCAACAACCTTACCGTGAGGAATGTAGGCCACATGTACCTTGCCGAAAAAAGGCAGCAAGTGGTGCTCGCACATGCTGAACATCTCAATGTCCTTGACGATAACCATCTCGTCATAGGTCACCTTGAACAAGGCTCCCTGGAAAATCTTGTCCGGATCCTCCTTATATCCTTTGGTCAGATGCTCCAGCGCCTTCTGCATCCGCTCCGGAGTCCGCAGCAGACCTTCGCGCTCCGGGTCTTCCCCCAGACGCACCAGCAGCTCGCGCAACAATTCCTGCGTGCTGGCATCGGCTAGTGCGGATTGGTCATAGAGTTTCTTCAATACAGCTCCCGTTTTCACCATGAATCTCCCTGCGACGTTCCTTGAATCTGCTTGCCCAGATCACCATGACTAAAGTCCTAACTGCGGATTTCCTTTCCTCCCGCATATTCGAACGAATTGAGCATGGTCTCTTCCATGCGTACCTTCTCGATTCGCGCCAGAGAAAAGCCTTTGTCAAGAATTTCGTAGAGCTCCCGGCAAAGGTTTTCCGTAGTTGGAACCACGCCTTGAAATTCCCGCAACGTGTTCAGGTTTTCATGGCCGAATCGCTCCAGGATGTTGTCCCGCACAAATGCATCCAGGTCGGAGAGGTTGCAGACCATCCCCGTCTCTTCATCGACGGGGCCGGCCACGGTCACCTCCAGCGCGTAGTTGTGGCCGTGCCCATGGGGGTTATTGCACTTGCCGTAGACCGCCTGGTTCTCGGCCGGCGACATGGCATCGCAATGCAGCCGGTGCGAGGCCGAAAACCAGTAGCGTCGGGTGAGATAGGCCTTCATGCTTCTCCGTAGTAGTCCACAAACAGGTCTTGCGTCTCGTAGAGCCGGACGCGGTGCAGCCGGGCCACATTCAACTTGGACTGAAGGCGGTTCCAGATGCTGATGGCCAGGTTTTCGGTGGTGGGAATCGAATCCTTAAACTCTGCCACCTCGCGGTTCAGAAAACGGTGGTCCAGAACTTCGATCACTTCCCTATTCATGATCTCCTTGAGCTGCTTGAGGTCCACCACGAAGCCGGAACGCTGGTCCACCTGGCCTTTGACGGTGACCTCAAGGGTGTAGTTGTGGCCGTGTCCGTTCGGATTGTTGCACTTGCCGAAAATGCGGTTGTTCTCCTCGGCTGTAAACTTCGGGTTGTGATAGTAATGCGAGGCGGAAAACTCCGCTTTTCTCGTCAGATAGACC
>DATDGY010000063.1:0-3128 GCA_036521855.1 Candidatus Angelobacter sp. | reverse complement strand
GGCGAAGATAGTCGATTGGGGTGTTCGCACTGAAATGACCTTGGGCTCTAGAGTGGCCGTCGCCTTTGTCGTGTTTGGTGCCGTAGGAGTCGCACTGGTGGAGGCTGTTCATTGGGCGGATACGAAGCAACTAGATGGACTTGTCCCCAATTTTGAGACAAATGGTTAAGGCTCAAATTTCATTAAATGGAGAATTGAGTCATGGGATTGTCTCGTAGGCAGTTCACGAAGGAGTTCAAACTGGCCGCGGTGCGGCGGCTGGAACAAGGGGTATCGATCGGGGAAGCGGCGCGGGCGTTGGAGGTGAGCCCCAACGTCTTGCACCGCTGGCGGCGCGAGTTCCGTCGGAGGCCAGGCAATGTTTTTCCAGGCAACGGGAAGCAGCGCTGGTCCGAAGGCCGGATCGCGGAGCTGGAGCGCAAGGTCGGCCAGCAGACGCTGGAGATCGATTTTTTAAAGGGGTGCTTGCAGCGCATCGAGGAGCGGCGGATGCTGCAGGCACTGACTGGAAATCCGCGGTCTACCACAAGGTCCAGGAAGAAATGAAGGCCGACCGGGGACTGACGATTGCGCGGATGGTGGAACTGGGCGGGGTGAGCCGCGCCAGCTTCTACCGCTATGACGAAGACGGCGCGGCGCGGCCGGATCGCGACATGGACCTGCGCGACGCCATCCAGCGGATCGCGCTGGAATGGCCGAGCTACGGGCGGCCGCGGATCACCGCCGCGCTTCGTCGGCAGGGCTGGATCGTGAATCCCAAACGGGTTTACCGCTGGCTCCGTGAAGATAACTTGCTGGGCATCCGCAAGCGAAAATTCGTGGTGACCACCACCGATTCCAAACACGGCCGCCAAGTGTATCCAAACCTGGCGGAGCAGATGACGCTCAGCGGTATCAACCAGCTCTGGGTGGCCGACATCACCTATATCCGGCTGGAGACGGAGTTCGTCTACCTAGCGGTGGTGATCGATGCCTTTTCCCGCCGCGTGATTGGCTGGGCGCTGGACCGTAGTGTGGAAGACGATCTCACCCTGGCGGCGCTGCGTATGGCGCTGGAGTTGCGGCGTCCGCCGGCCGGATGGGTGCATCATTCCGATCGCGGCAGCCAGTATGCCTCCGGCGATTACACGGAACTGTTGAAGGCGCACGGCTGCGCCATCAGCATGAGCCACAAGTCGAGCCCTTGGGAAAATGCGGGCTGCGAGTCATGGATGAAGACCCTGAAATACGAAGAGGTATATCGGCAAGAATACCGCGACTTGGCGGAAGCGCGAGCCTCGTTGGCGCGCTTCATCGATCAGGTCTATAACCAGAAGCGACTGCACTCGGCGCTGGGTTACCGGCCACCGGTGGAGTTCGAACAAGCGCTGCGGAGGCGTGCCGCGGAGGTGGGATCATGATGCGGGCACACAGCGCGCCCTGGGGAGGGAAACGCCGCACGTGCGACGGTGCGTCGCAGGTAGTCATCGGGATTGGCGTGGCGGCGGGGAAAATGCGGACTGGCGAGGCGCAGGATGGTTTGAATCTGCGCCGCGGGCTGGCCCTGCGAGAGCAGGTGTCTGGCGACCCACAGATCTACGATGCTCCAATCCGGTTGCGGAAAGCGTTCGCGAATCTGCCATCGCTGCATACAACTCCGGTAGATCGCGCGGGCCTCTGCGGCGCTGGCTGGCGCGGGCCCTGTGGTTGTCGAGCGGAGCCGCAAATAGGAATGCGCGGGTGGTTGTGCAGATTGCCTGGCGGACTGCAACAAGACCTCGGCGCACGGTGCCACACCCACACGGGCGTGGACGAGTTTCACCCACGGAGCGAAGCGGTCGGGTGTGCGTCGCACAGGCTTCTGATTGGTGAAGCCGGCAAGCCGTCCCAAGTGCCGCCAGTCGCTGCTGGCCAAGTCGCCGCCATAGATATGCGCCAAGCGCTTGCCCGCGGCGGTGGCCACTGCCGGTTCCAACGGAGAGGTGCTGAGGCGAATCCAAGCCTGCAGATGGCCGGGGCTGGTCTGCAACACCACACAAGGATCATGCCCGTTGGCGCGCATGATCTCAATGACCGTAGGGTCGGCGCGATCCAAGTCGACGAGAATATAGCCGGCGTTTTTGTCTCCGGCGTAGGGGTGGAGGTACACGTCGCATCCCTCACCGTTGCGAACGCGCAGAAAGCGGATGGTCGCTGGGTACGCCAACTGGGCCGCTGTCCAGAGCCGTTCTCCCGGAAAGGCACGACCCGTTTGGTTGTGAATGAGCCGGACGAGATACAGCTCGCAGGGCATGGCCGCCAGCTGACTACGGATGGCCTGCCAAGTCAGAAAGAATCCGCGGTTGTCCACGACCGCAATTTTGCGATCGAAGCAACACGTCGTACAATGGATTTTCAACCGATGGCGAATAGTGTCTTAACTGTTTGTCTCACCTCAGGGGGCAGGTTCAAAGACTACACTGCTGACTGTCTTTGACGGGTGCCCTGCGGTTCGCCGATTTTGCTTGCCTTGGCCGTGCAGATGGGGACTTGGGCTTGTGTTGCCCCCGCTGGCCCACGAACGGCAATCCGGAAGTATTGGCTCCGGCTGGATCGCCACTCGGAAAACGGCCGGACGGGTGTTCCTTGAACATCACTCCCGTGAGTCCCTTCCACGCCAACTGGCCGATTTAAAACAGTGAGCCGCCGAACTGTCGGCCGGCGGTGACACGCCGGAATTTCAAACCGGCCCACTGCCGTCGAATGTCCTCGCGGTCGAATGCCCCGTGTCACTGAAGCGCGAACACCCACACCGATCCGCCATCCGGCATGGGAGGAACCTCGCCGGGAAACAAGCGAGCCAGCATGTTCACTTCTCCGCCGGCGTCCTGGCCCCAGCCCGCCAACACGGCAATGTATTGCTTCCCGTTGACGGAGAAAGAAGTCGGCGGCGCCTCGACTCCTGAGCTTAACGGAAATTCCCATAGCAGCTTGCCCGTGACCGCATCGTACGCGTGGAACTTGCGATCGGCGGTTCCTCCCGTGAAAACCAGCCCTCCGCCGGTCACCAGCATCGAACCCCAATTCCCCGACCTCGCGTAGTTATGCGTCCACACTTTCTGTCCCGTGTCGACGGTCCACGCCTGCACTTCGCCGAAGTGATCCGCGCC
>DATDGY010000062.1:0-13061 GCA_036521855.1 Candidatus Angelobacter sp. | reverse complement strand
GGTGATTTTCTTCAACTACCTGTTTCCGCTGATCTTCTTCTTTACCTTCGGCACGGTCTTTCACGCCGGCGAGAGTGTTGCCGCCGTTACCCAGGTGATCACCATGTCGTTGGCGCTGGGCGTACTGGGCAGCGGCCTGTTCGGCGCCGGCATACGCGCTCTCCAGGAACGTGAGCTGAACATCTTGCGGCGGTACAAAGTCACCCCCATTACGCCGGGGCCGCTGTTGGTGGCTTCCATGGTCACCGGCTGGATCGTCTTCATGCCGTATATCCTTCTTATGCTGGCGCTGGCCCACTACTACTACCACATGCCCTGGCCGCAGCATATGTTCTCCCTGTTGGTTTTCATCTCGATCGGGCTCATTGCCTTCCGCGCCATCGGCATGGTGATCGCCTCAGTGGCCAATACCATGCAGGAGGGGACCATCCTGGTCCAGCTCCTCTATTTCCCCATGCTGTTTCTGAGCGGAGCGACCTTTCCTGCGGAAAATTTTCCACCCTCGTTGCAGATCATATCCAACTTCATTCCCGCAACTTATTACGTGGCAGGAATCAAGGGCATCATCAAGGACAACCAAGGGCTCAACTGGGGCTACGTTGGCGCGTTGCTTCTCACCACGCTGGTTGGTTTTATCGTGGGTATGAAACTCTTCCGCTGGGAGAAGGAAGAGAAGATCAAAGGCTCCGCCAAATTGTGGGTCGCCGGCGTGCTGGCGCCTTTTCTGGTTCTGGGAGTCTACCAGTCGTTACACCGAAACCCGCGCCCTGCTGCCCGGCCAGGACCACGCTCCGCGCGTGATGGCGGCTCGCAGCCGGAGATCGCCACGATAAGACCCGCGCTCCGACTGGTGCTTGGCAAGACGCCCGCCAGCTCCCGGGAGCCGCTGGACCAAGAGAAGCCGGATGCGGCGTAGAATGCAGCGCGGCCTGGCACAGGCGGGAATCTGTTTGCCTATGTTCCTGGCCACCCTCCCGTTGCCGGCGCGGCCCCGGCCTGCCCAGGCGGTCGCCCGCCAGCAGTTTCTCCACGATCTGGTGGTCGCCGCCCTGGAGCGCCCCCGTCATCAGGTGACCTACGATCCCGGCTACGTGGGCATCACCTATCCCGGCGGCGACGTCCCATCCGATTCCGGCGTCTGCAGTGACGAGATCATTCGCATCTACCGGGCTGTCGGCATCGACTTGCAGAAGGAAGTCCATGAGGACATCGCGCGCAATTTCTCCGCGTACCCCATGTCGCGATGGCAGCAGGAGCATCCGGACCGCAACATCGACCACCGTCGCGTGCCCAACCTGATGGTATTCTTCAGCCGCAAAGGCACAGAGCTGGCGATTACAGCCAAGGCCAAGGACTATGCGCCCGGCGACCTGGTGGCGTGGGACCTGGGCAATGGCGCGCTGCACATCGGCATGGTGGTGGACCAGAAAGACCCGCTCTCCAATCGCTACATGATCGTCCACAACATCGGCGCCGGTCCTAAGATGGAGGACGTTCTGTTCGAGTGGAAGATCATCGGGCATTACCGCTATTTTGGACCGCCGCCAGGGGCCAGCGCGCCGGCTCCCGCAGGGCGATCACAGCCCTGACCGGCCAGGAGTGAACGAAACATGGACAGCACGATTCCAATCGATGTGCTGCGAGCGGATACGCCGGGTGTTCTCCTGGGTGTGCTCATCTTCTTTGCCGGCGCCCTGAGCTGTCTACTGTTTGCGCTGCGGCCACGGCCCCGCGACGCTGCTCTTCTGTACTTCGGCATCGCCGCCGCCATGTATGGCTTGCGCTTGCTGGCATCCATAGGGGTGGTTCGCCAGGGCTTCCCCGTAGCCGACGCCGCCTGGGATTGGATCATCCGGGTGGTGAATCATACGATTTTCATTCCTTTTACATTCTTTTTTATCAACACGGTCGCGCCGCAATGGAGAAGAGTAGGGCGGTGGATGGTCGCTGCCGCGGCGGGCATAGCCGTGTTCGGCATCGCCGCGCGTGGTGGGCGCCGGCGCCGTTGCCGACAGAACTTACAACGTCACCGTCGTTCTATACCTGCCTTTGCTCGCGCTCATGCTGTTTGTGCCCCGCCGTCCCGCAGACCGGCCCTTGTGGGTCGTCCGGGCGGGTTTCCTGGTAGCTGTTTCCGGTGTGTATACGAATCTAGTGCAACTGCACCTCATCCCCGGGCGCAGCGATTTGGAGCCCCTGGGCTTTCTGGTTTTTTTGTGCTGCCAAGGCTACGTGGCCGCCGGCCGCACGTTCCGAAATGAGCAACGCCTCGCCGCCATCAACAAAGAACTTGAGATTGCCCGCGGCATCCAGTTCGGCTTGCTGCCCAGCCAAAATGTCGCCATCCCGGGACTGGAAGTCGCCGCGAAATATGTCCCTGCATCTTCCGTAGCCGGCGATTTCTACGATTACCTGGTTGACGGCGAAAGCGGCCTGGGCGTGCTGGTGGCGGACGTCTCCGGCCATGGCGTGCCGGCTGCGCTTTCTGCCTCGATGGTGAAAGTGGCGATTCACGCCCAGAGGGAGCGCCTGCCAGACCCGGCAGCGGTGCTGGCCGGCCTCAATTCCATTCTCTGCGGCAACCTGCGAGGGCAGTTCGTGACCGCCGCGTACGCTTTTATCGACGTCGCCCGGCGGCAGTTGAGTTATGCCGGCGCCGGGCATCCTCCTCTCCTGCTGTGGCGGGCGGGGGAGGCCAAGGTGCACAGCATCGAAGAAAACGGGTTGTTTCTGGGAACATTTCCCGGCTGTGAATACCGGGCCTTCACTTCGCATTTCGAACCCGCCGACCGGTGCCTGCTTTACACCGACGGTGTGGTCGAAGCCCCGAATGCGGCCGGGGAGGAATTCGGCTATGAACGTCTGCTCGACTTTCTGGCTGCTCACGCCTCGTTCGGCGCGCCACAATTTTGCGAGGCGGCTGGTCGCTCAAATCGCCGGATGGACCAGCGTCGCGGGCGGCCAGCCCCACGATGACATGACCGTGGTGGTGGTGGACTTCACGCCGGCCTGAGGGTTACGAAGGTTCATTGGAAAGTGCTCGACGACTGGAGTATAAAAGAAGGTTAGCGCTTGCGGCGTCCCGCGCTGTGAGACAAATCCAATCAGGCCGAAGGTTATGTCAACGAGTACAACAATGCCTAAAGGACTTGAAGGCGTTCCAGCCGCCGACTCGTCGATTTGCTACATCGACGGCGAAGCCGGAGTGCTTGCCTACCGCGGTATCGATATCCACGAGCTGGCGGATCAATCCACGTTCGAAGAGACCTGCTACCTGCTCTGGTTCGCCAGCTTGCCCAAACGCGCCGAGCTCGATGATCTGCGCCGCAAACTGGCCGCTGCCCGCCAGATGGACCCCGCCATCTACGACATGATGCGCCAGGTGCCCAAGACGGCCACGCCCATGGAGGTCCTGCGCACCACGGTCTCAGCGCTTTCCTTCTATGATAAGGAAGCCGAAGCGATCGACCACGACGCCAACATCCGCAAAGCCATCCGCCTGACTTCGCAAATCGCGATGATTGTGGCCGGCTATGACCGCATCCGCAAAGGCAAGAGCGTGACGCCGCCCGATCCGTCGCTTTCCCACGCGGGGAACTTCCTGCTCATGCTCACCGGCGAGAGGCCGACGCCGACCGCCGAAAAAGCGCTCGACGTGGCCTTGATCCTGCACGCCGACCATGAACTGAACGCCTCTACGTTTGCGGCGCGCGTGACCGCGGCCACGCTCTCGGACATGCACTCGGCCATCACCAGCGCTATCGGCGCGCTGAAGGGCCCGCTGCACGGCGGCGCCAACGAAGCCGTGATGCGCATGCTCCTGGAGATCGACAAGAAGGGCGAAGACCCGGTGGAGCACGTCAAGAACATGCTGGCCAACAAGAAGAAGATCTCCGGGTTTGGCCACCGCGTCTATCACACCGAAGATCCCCGGGCCACGCACCTGCGCCAGATGTCGCGCGACCTGGGCCGCTCGGCCAATCCCAAGTGGTATGAGATGTCGGCCAAAATCGAGCAGTACATCAAAAACGACAAGCATCTCAACGCCAACGTGGATTTCTACTCCGCGTCTACGTACTCCACGCTGGGTCTGGACGTGGACTTGTTCACTCCGGTCTTCGCCGTCTCCCGTATCAGCGGCTGGGCCGCACATGTGATCGAGCAGCTCGACGACAACCGGCTAATCCGCCCGCGCGCCGAATACATTGGGCCCGCGTATCCCAACCCGTACGTGCCGATGGAGAAGAGATAGCACTCAGCAGTCAGCAATCAGCATTCAGCCCCTGAACATCCTGGATACGCGAAGGAAGTTCAGGGGCTGATTGCTTTTCTGCGCGGCTGCAACATTGCTTTATCCTGCAAGTAGACAAGTGTCAGGGCACGACTTGAGCGCTAGCCCGGAGCGAGCATCGCGAGCGAGGGCTGCGGAGTCCTGCCGTAAAGCCGCACCAAGGTTCCGGCTTTAGCCGCTGAGGATTTTGTTCTGTTGCTTCGCCTTCAGCCCTGCTTCCGCCCCACCCAGCGCACGAAGCGCGCTGGCGATTCCGGCCTGGGGCACGCCGGCAGGCGTCGTTTCCCATTTGGGTCCTGGATTCGAGTTTCCCTGCTGCACAAAGCGACATTGGAAATTCTCTAAACCTCGGACGCTTTCTGCATGAACTTCGGCCGCAGTTTCTTCCACAAGTACCGCACCGGGAAGAACAGAATCGCGGCCCACACCAGCAGCGTTGGCCCCGCGGAGAGCAGCCACAGCAGGACAGAGATGATCCCGTCCACCAGCGACCGGTAGCCTTCGACGGCGGCATTGCGGAATTGCCTGCCGGTAGAGGGCGGGACGGCCTTGAGCTGCTCTTTGTACTCCTCGGTCACCGTTAGGGTGACGGTGGCGAAGTCCACCTGGTTCTTCATGTTCTTGCGCTGGGCTTCCATCTGCTCGATCACGCCGCGCACCCGGCTGATCTGCATCTCCACGGCCAGAACGTCGGAGAGCTTGCCGGTGCGCTCGCGAAGAATGTCGGTCAGGCGCTGCTCGGTGTGCCGGGCGTTGGCCAGCCGCGCCTGCAGGTCAACATACTGCTGCGTGACCTCCTCGCCTTCCTGCGATTCTTTCTGGGTTGTGCCCAGGCCCTTGATGTCGGCCAGCGTGGCATCGAGCTGGCTGGCAGGCACGCGCAAGGTTCCCGTCAGCGAACGTGCCGAGCCCGTCGGAGTGTTGACGTTCAATTCGCCAACATAGCCGTGGCGCCGCTTAAGGATCTCGTCCACGCTGGAGCGCGCTTTTTCGAACTCTTTCGTGAAGACTTCGAGCTCGGCCGTGCGGATGATCATGGGACCATTGACGGTGGGGACGTTGGACGTTTCTTCTTCCACTTGGTCAACGTCGGCATCTGCATCTTTTAGTAACTTACCGAGCGCTCCGGCGCCGGGCCGAGGCGTGGGTGCGGCAAGCGGCGGCGTGGCGCGTAAGCCCAGTTGCCCCGCACGGATAGTGTCTTGATGCTGCGCTGTTGTTCGGGGTACTGCCATCTCTGACCCGTATCGCGGCATCGACCGGCGCATCAAGCTCGGCGTCAAAACCACCGCTGCGATCAGCGCGACGATGGCCAATCCCCAAACCGGTTTCGGCCAATGCCGCGGGCTCAGCAGATTAAGCCAGGAACCGCTGTTGATCGCGGCGCTCTTATGCGATCCAGGCTTATTCAGTCCCTCGGCTACATCTTCCGTCAGCCCTAACTTTGATTTTTCGACCTGCCACGCCATCAGCATCTGCGAGACTTCCTGAAGATCGGCGGCGAGCTTCTGGCACTGCGTACACTCTTCCAGGTGAGACGCTGCGTCAGCAGCGCGCTCTGGCGAGAGTTCGCCGTCGAGATAGGCCATGAGTTCTTCAGGCTCGACCATGTGATTCTGTTGGTTCATTGCGTGGCCCCCTCTTTGCCGGCGCTCAGTTTCACCGGTTGGCGCCCGGGCTTATGCTCTGCGCGATTCAAGGCAACGTCTGGCGGATGGTCCGGTTGCAGGCAATCTTTCAATGCCATGCGCGCCCGGAACAGCCGCGAGCGCACGGTATTCACGGGAATCCGCAGCAATTGGGCGATCTCGGAATAACTGAGCTGCTCATATTCGCGTAGCATCAGGACCTCGCGGTCGGTGGAGTCAAGTCTTTCGAGCGCCTGGCGGACCCACACCACCGTGTCCGAAGCATCGTCTCCCGCCGGCTCCGGACTCGATTCGGGTACGGGCAAGTCGTTGGCTTGCTTGCGCCGTTCACCGGCCAGCAGCTTCAGGGCGATGCCATACAGGTACGTCCGCACCAATGAACGCGGTTCGTAGCGGGACGTGGCCCGGATCACGGCCAGAAAGGTCTCCTGGGTGAGATCTTCGGCCCGGTCCTGGCGCTCCAGCCGCCGGCGGAAGAATCCGTACAATGGCCCGCGATAGCGGTCAAACAGCTCCTCAAACGCCTCGCGCGACCCGCGCTGGAACTCCAGCATCAAGCCTTCATCGGTGGTCATTGGCGCCCGTCACCTTGCATTCTGCCCTCGCCCAAGCCTTCAAGTTCTGTACCTGTAATGTCGTAAGTACGGGAAAAGTTCCCGGGAATGCAAGAAAAGCAGTCAGCACTCAGCAGTCAGCACTCAGCCCCAGGGCCGATTGCCAGAATTGCCAGAATCGGGTAATTGCCAAAATTGAAGACCGGCTCCTGCAAATCCGGGCAATTTTGGCAATTCCGGCGATTTTGGCAACCGATGGCATGGTGTAGCTGCCTGTTGGCTGTCGGGTGCTGACGGGCTGACCATCAGCGTAGAATTAAAGATATGCAGCGCGTCTACCTCGACAACAACGCCACCACCCCCATCCTTCCGGAGGTGTTTGAGGCGATGCGGCCTTTTTATCTCGAAGAGTTCGGCAACGCCTCTTCGATCCACCACTACGGGCAACATGCACGGGCGGCGGTGGAGAAGGCGCGAGGCTCGGTGGCGGCGCTGCTGCATGCCCGGCCGGCGGAGATCGTCTTCACCAGCGGCGGCACCGAGGCCGACAATCTGGCCATTTTCGGGTTGGCCGCGCGCGGCGATCATGTGATCACCTCCACCATTGAGCACCACGCCGTGCTCAATAGCTGCAAGCGCCTGGAGCAGATGGGATGCGAAGTCACCAGCGTTCCCGTGAACGGCCGCGGCGAGATCGATCCCGACGACGTGCGCCAAGCCCTGCGCCCCAACACCAAGCTGGTCACCATCATGATGGCCAACAACGAGACCGGCGTGCTGCAGCCGGTAGAAGAAATCGGCAGAATCGCGCGTGAGGCCGACGTCTTCTTTCATACCGACGCTGTACAGGCGGCGGGAAAGGTCCCCATCGACGTGGAGAAGATCGCGTGCGACGCGCTCTCCATCTCCGGGCATAAGATCCATGCGCCGCAGGGCACCGGGGCCTTGTTCATTAAGAAAGGGACGTTGATCCGGCCCCTCATGTACGGTGGAAGCCACGAGCGCCAGCGCCGCGCCGGGACGGAAAACCTTCCCGGCATCGTGGGCCTGGGCAAGGCCGCCGAGATTGCCAGGAAGTGGCTGGAAAGCGGCGGCCCGGACGAGATGACCGCCATGCGCGACCGCTTGCAGCAGGCCCTGCTGAACGCGGTGGGGTCGGCCGGCGTGAACGGCCTGGAGGCCGCGCGCGTTCCCAATACCACCGATTTATGGTTTGACCACGTGGAGGGTGAAGCCCTGGTGATTGCCCTCGATCTCAAGGGTTTGGCCGTCTCCAGCGGCGCGGCCTGTTCTTCAGGCGCGATCGAGCCTTCGCACGTTCTGCTGGCCATGGGGCTCTCCCATCAGCGCGCGCGTTCCAGCATCCGCCTCAGCCTGGGCAAGCAGACTAGCGACGAAGACATTGATTTTGCGGTCCGCGTGCTTCCTGAGACAGTGGCGCGTTTGCGGGAGATTTCGCCGATGTACCACAAACAGACGGTGGGATAAATCTTCGTTTTCAGCAATTAGCAATTAGCAGTTAGCAATTAGCGAAGCCGCGTGAGCCGCCGGCTTTGGCTAATTGCCATTTGCTAATTGCTCATTGCTATCAGTCGGGCAGGTGTTTTCTTGGAGTCTCTTTCGGGCCATCGTCGGCGAGAGCCTCGCGGATCCTGGCCAGCAGATCGCTCAACCGGAACGGTTTCTGGAGGAAGAGCGTGCTCGGCTGCAACTCGACTTGTTCCAGGGCCGCGTGATCGGCATAGCCCGACATGAAGATGACCTGCATCCGCGAGTGGTTTTTCTTGAGCGCAGAGGCCAGCGCCGGCCCGCTGGCGCCCGGCATCACGATGTCCGTCAGCAGCAAATCAATGGGAGAGCGCGACGAAATAGCCGCCGCTTCCTGGGCGTCGGCAGCTTCGTAGACAGCGTATCCGTGTTCGCGCATATATCCGGCAACGATGGCGCGGAGACTGGTCTCGTCCTCCACCAGCAGGATATTTCCTATGCCCTCTGCCGTCCGGATTTCCTGCGCGCTCGCTTCCTGCGGCGGATGCTCGGTGGTGCGCGGGAGATACAGAGTGAATGATGCGCCCTCCTCGGGCGCGCTGCGCACCAGAATCTGGCCGCCCAGCTGACGCACGATGCCGTATACGGTGGAGAGCCCCAACCCAGTGCCTTTGCCCGCCCCTTTCGTGGTGTAAAACGGCTCAAAAATATGGTTTTGGGTTTCCTGGCTCATACCCGAGCCGGTGTCAGAGAATAGCAAGCACACATAGCGGCCGGCCTTCAGGCCGGTTTCGTTCATGTGGGGATCGGACAGCTGCCAGTTGAAAGTCCGTATAGCGATTGCGCCGCCGTGGGGCATGGCATCGCGTGCGTTCGCACTCAGGTTGATGAGAATCTGGTCGACTTGAATCGGGTCCATCTTCACAGGGTCCAGGTTCTCCGCGAGTTGGATCTCGATCGTGATGTCCTCGCCTACCAGCCGCTGCAGCATGCTCTGCACGCGCTGGATGGAGCGATTCAGGTCCATGGGACGCGGCCGGACCATCTGCCGTCTGCCGAAAGCCAGCAACTGTTCCGTCAAGACTGCGGCTCGCTCAGCGGCGTCGCCAATCTCCTTCACCGTAGACAGGCTGGTGGCGTTGTCCTGGCACCGGTCGAGAAGAACTTCCGCGGCGCCGCGGATGATCGTCAGCAGGTTATTGAAGTCGTGGGCGATGCCGCCCGCCAGCCGGCCCACGGCGTCCATCTTCTGGGCCAACTGAAGGTGCTCCTCCAGCTTTCTCTTCTCCGAGATGTCGCGGCTCAGATTGGCCATACTGGTCAGGCGTCCCCGCTCGTCGAAGATGCCAAATACGCGCGTGTCCACCAGGATCGGCTCCCCGGTGACGAAGTGCTGCATGGAGAATTCCCGCTCCCAAACCTGCCCGGTGCGGACCAGGGGAAGAATCTCGTCTTCCAGGACGGATCGTTCCACGGCCCCCAGGAAGTCGAACGCGGTTTTGGATCTGGCTTCCGCGTCGTCACGCAGTCCTACCATCTTTTGTCCCGCTTGATTCAGGAAAAGCACTCGGCCCTTCAGGTCGGTGATGCCGATGAAGTCCGGGCTGTTTTGCAGGGCTGCGGCCAGGCTGGTGCGATCCCGCTCCGACTTCTTTCGCTCTGTGATATCGATCAGCAGACCGGAGAAGCGGACCGCCTCGCGCGAGTGGCCTTCTTTATTAAAGAAACTCTTGCCTTTGGCGAAGATCCAGCGCACCGCCCCATCCGGCAGCACGATGCGGTAATCGGCGTCATATTCGCCGGGACCATTCGGGTCCAGCGCGCCCTGGACGAGTGCGTCGATTCGCGCCCGGTCTTTGGGATGGATCAACGCAAAGAAGAGTTCCATGGTCGGCTCCACTCCGGGAGCCAGATGGAAGATTTTGCGGCAATGCTCCGTGCATTCCAGTTTTTGCGTCGCAGGGTCGTAGTCCCAGGTGCCGGCCTCGGCCGACTCCACCGCCATGAGCATGCGCTCGTTGGCCTGGGCAATGGCTGCTGCGGCGACTTTGCGGTCATGAATGTCAAAGGCTACGCCGAGCCACTTGATCACCTGGCCATTGGCGTCTTTGAGAGGAAGTCCCCGGCAAAGATGCCACCGATAAGCGCCATCGCCGGCACGGCGGAAGCGCAGTTCAATTTCATAAGCCACGCCCCGGGCGATGGCCGCGTGCCATTCCGCGCCAATCGTGGCCCTATCCTCAGGGTGCAAGGCTAGGGTCCATCCCAGGCCATCCGTCTCTTCCACGGTCAGACCCGAGTATTCATACCAATAACGGTTGCAGTAGATGTTCTTGCCGTCACGATCGGTCATCCAGACGGCTTGCGGAGACAGTTCCAGCAGAGCGCGATATCGCGCCTCACTGTAAAAGAATCCCTGCTCGGTGGGAGGGGCGACTACCAGCCGGTCTGAAGCCTGCGAGTACACCATCGCCAACTGGCGACGCAACTCGGCAACTTCGCGCTCCAGCCTTGCTACTTGCTCGGACGCCTGGGGGGCGTCATGCGAGATTCTACCGCGACTGGCCATGAAAGCCCTGGGGACGAAGGATAGTATGCCACCGAACGCTCATACATCCGAGAGATTGAACCCTAAAATATTTCAAAGAAAACGGCTGCCGAAGAAACGCATGAATTATGAGGATTTGAAATGAATATCTTAAGACATACCACCGGTCTTCCTGTTTTTAGCTTGCCGCCGATGGGATATGTGTTTTGACGGCCTGATTTGTGGGCATATCCGTTTTGTGCATACCCCGGTCCGACCGGAGTGGATTGGTCGGGCTACACTCGAGAGCAGGGAACGACCGCGTTCTCTATAATGAATGGAGACCCTCTTGGGCGGAGAGCAAGTGATGGCGGCAGAGGCGGCACAGACCATTGCGGTAGCCATGTCCGGCGGTGTGGACTCTTCCACCGTCGCGGCCATGCTGCGCGCCGAAGGCCACCAGGTCGTGGGGCTGACCATGCAGCTCTGGAACCAGCGCCGCCTGGCCGGACGCGAGGGCATGCCGGAGCAGGTGCAGGGCCGCTGCTGCTCGATCGACGACGTTTATGACGCTCGCCGCGTCGCCGAAGATCTGGGCATCCCGTATTACGTGGTGAACCACGAGGAGCGATTTGAGCGCGACGTGGTACGTCCCTTTGTCGAGGAGTATCTCTCCGGACGCACGCCCATCCCTTGCAGCCTGTGCAACAACCATCTGAAGTTCGACCAATTGCTGATGACCGCCCGACAGATCGGCGCCGATCTTCTGGCCACCGGGCACTATGCGCGCTGCGAATTCGATCCCGGGCGCAACCGCTGGCTGCTGCTGCGCGCGGCGGACACGGCCAAAGACCAGACGTATTTCCTGTTTGGCCTTAACCAGGAGCAGTTGAGCCGCACGCGCTTTCCGCTGGGACACATGAACAAGCCCCAGGTGCGCGAACTGGCCCGCCGGCATCATCTGGCGCTGGCCGAGAAGCCGGATTCCCAGGAGATCTGCTTCGTCCCCGGCGGAGACTACAAGCGGTTCATTGACGCTTACCTCGCTGAGCAGGGCGAGTCACTTGCCGATACCGCAGGCGAGCTTGTCACCACTGACGGCACGGTGCTGGGGCATCACCAGGGAATCCACAACTTCACCGTAGGCCAGCGCAAGGGGCTGGGTGTGGCCACAGGCTCGCCGCTCTATGTGATCAACATCAACGGCGCCAAGGGACAGGTCACGGTGGGCGGCAATGACAGCCTGCTGTCGAACAAGCTCCTGGCCCATCAGATGAACTGGATTTCCATCGACGAGCTATGCGCATCCATGCGCGTTCGTGCCAAAATCCGCCACCGCCACGAGCCGGCGCCGGCGACAATCGAGAACGCCGCGAATGGCGAGGTGCTGGTCACCTTCGACGAGCCCCAGCGCGCCATCACCCCCGGACAGGCCGTGGTGTTTTACGACGGTGATGTTGTGGTCGGCGGGGGCTGGATTGCCGAGACAGTCAAGGACTAGAATCGGCCACCTGTTTGAAAAGGCACGGCTTAGCCGTTGCCGTTGCAAACAAGAAAGAATGCTGGCTTCAGCCCCTGGGGTGTGTTGCCTGCGCTCGAAAGACATTTATGAGAACGGTTTCCAGACGGCTTCGTCTTCCCATAACCAACTCACCCTCGATCATCAAATCTTCGATCATCAAATCTTCCGATTCCTGGCCGACTCCGAAAGAGTTGACAGCACGAGGTGGGACGCCCAGGCCGGCAGAGGGGGATGCCCATATAGGCGAGAGCAATCGGCTTGGCGGACAATTGTGCCATAGGACGCGCGTATTTTCGACGGGCGCCAAAGGCGTGGAAAAAGGGGGATGCCTTTCAGTCTCTGGCAAGAAGAATGTAAATGACGCAACAATCCCTGTGAGAGCCGGAGTTGCTAACCTTGACGGAAGCCGTAACTGAGGCTGCGAACCCGCGGTGGAAGACCGGCTCTTTAGAGCCGCGTAGTGACCGTACAGAATCTGGGGCTTTAGCCCTGGTGGTTCATGCGCGACGCCCCAAGAATATCCGTACTCTTCCGCATTCCCAGAGAGCGCGATTGATGTGGCGGCACCATGGCTAAAGCCAGTTGTTAAATGCGACGTCGTACGCGGCCCTAAAGGGCCGCTCTTCCACCATTCGCTGCGCGAACAACGCCGCTACGCGGTTTCCGGCCGCAACGAACGCGGCGCGGCCGTGGCGGGCGAAGACGGAACATTCTGCGGGTGCAAGAAGTTTTGCCGCTCTTCCTCGAAATGATCGAGTTCTGCGTGGGTGCGTGCCTGGTCCCAGCCCAAGGCGTCGCCTATCTTGGTGGCGGATTCGCGGCTGCACGACTCCGACCAACAGGCTCCCAAAGCCACAGGCACCCGGCGCAGGAGGATATCGCCCAAGGTCATGGCGCATTCATGGGCCACCGACTCCACGGCCTCCGCGACCAGGTGACAACTATGGCTACAGATGGGTTCGCGGAGCCGTTCATCCAATGACGCCGCGTGAGCAATGGCCAAAGCGTGGCGTCCATGCCATTCGGCCAC
>DATDGY010000061.1:0-7685 GCA_036521855.1 Candidatus Angelobacter sp. | reverse complement strand
CGGGCGGTCGAAAGAGTGATCCGCATCCGGCCGGATGAGTATTTCGTTTACCGATAGGCCCATGAGAATCCTCACGCGCGACGAAGTGCGGCAAGCCGGGAGCGAGGCCACCGGGCGCCCAGGCGTTACGACGCTGGTCCTGATGCAGCGGGCAGGCGCGGCTGTTGCGCAATTCTGCGCATCTCACTTTAAGTTCGACTCCGTATGCGTGATCTGCGGCAAAGGTAACAACGGCGGCGACGGACTGGTGGCGGCGGAGGCACTGCGCCCGCTGTCCGGAAAAGTCAACGTGATTATCCTTGCGCCTGAAGTAAGCGCGCTCAGTCCTGACGCCGCAGCCATGTGCTCGCGTCTGAATCTCCAGCCGATCTGGGTTGCCGACGAGGCGGCCTTTGACAGCGACGTAGTCCGCGAAGCACTGGCCGCTGACCTGATTGTTGATGCTGTGGTCGGCACCGGTTTCAAACCCCCACTTCGCGGCCTGCCCAAGCGAGCGGTGGAAGCGATGAATAACGCCTTCGGCACCGTGGTCTCGGTTGATTTGCCCTCAGGGGTTGACGCTGACCTTACACGCCCGGCCAATGAGAGCGGGGAAGACATGGTTTTCAGTCACGGCATCGTCACCTTCATCGCACCCAAGCCGGCCCACGTCTTTGGTGAACTTACCTTCGGGCCGATCGCCGTCAGCGAGATCGGCGTGCAGCCGGCGCTGGTTCCCAACCAAACTAAACTGACCGTGACTACGGGCCAGGAAGTGGCAATGGCTTTTCCACCGCGGGTTCGGGATGCCAACAAAGACCAATTTGGCCACGTGCTGGTGATCGCCGGGTCGGTGGGCAAGGCGGGCGCCGCCGGGTTGGCGGGAATGGCCGCTCTGTCCACGGGCGCGGGCCTGGCGACGGTGGCTTGCCCCAAGTCGATCCAGGCAACGGTCGCCGGCTTTGCCCCCGAAATGATGACCGAAGGGCTGCCGGAAACTGGCGAAGGCTCGATTGCGATGGCGGCAAGCGGCAAGATCGAGCGGCTTCTGGCGGGCAAAGATGCGGTTGTTCTCGGGCCGGGGCTTTCCCAAGACCCGGCGACGGGAGAGTTTGTACGCTGGCTGGTGGGGAGCTGCCCGGTCCCGCTGGTGCTGGACGCCGACGGATTGAATGCCTTTGCCCGACATTACGATCACCTCAAGCCACGCGGCGAGACCGCGCCCTTTCGCGTTCTCACGCCTCATCCCGGCGAAGCGGCACGATTGCTGGGCGTTTCTGTCAAGGAGATTCAGGCCGACAGGGTGGAGATGGCAAAGCGCATCTCCCGTGACACCGGCTCCTGCGTGGTGCTGAAAGGATGGAGGACGATCGTCGCCGGGTTTTCGGACGAGACCTGGATTAACATGACCGGGAACCCCGCGCTGGCCAAAGGCGGCTCGGGTGACGTGCTCTCGGGCATAATCGGTGCCGCGCTGGCCAGGCATGCGGCGGGCGCGGCCCGGCACCAACAGACAGGCGGTCCGGACCCGCAACCGCCGGGAACCTGGGTGAAGGAAATCTATGGCTCGGATCCCAGAGAGAAAGAGCGGAGATTTCAGGCGCAACAGCTTCAGCGCAATTCCGCGCTCGCGTCCGCCTTTCCGAAGGATGTGAGTGTGGCTTCCGCGGTACATCTGCACGGCCTGGCTGGCGATTTTGCTCGCGAGACGCTCCATGAAAACACGGTCCTGGCCGGCAACCTGACCGAGCATCTTTCCGAGGCATTCCGCGACTGTGAACTGCAGATGGACAAGAGTCTGTTCTATTTGCAGGAATAACCCAGCAGATGGCAATTGGCAATTAGATGGACTACCGTTTGTTTGCCAACTCCGCGTTGGCCGCCGGTACATAGAAGAAGTAATTCTTGGGGCAGCTTTCACTGACGGTACGAAAGCCCTGCATTGCAGCACTGCGCTGGCCATGCAAAGCCTGATGCTCTGCAATGTAGAAATTTGCCTCACATTCCTGGGCGGTATTCTTTAGGGGATCTTTATCGGAAGCTGCCCGCAAGACCGCCTCGGGGGTGCTCTTACCTAAAAATAGTTCGATGACCGGCCCCGGCCATTTTGTCAAATTCAATTTTGCCGCGTTCTTGGCCAACTCGTCTTCCGCGCCGGTTGCACCTTTGCTCCTGGCAATATACAGCCAGATCACGTTGTAAGCCCCACCGGGATTCAGCTCCACAGCTCGGCTCAGGTCTAGTTGGGCTTCCGGGGAGTGGCCTGAATACAGCCCGACCCGTCCGCGGCTGCGGTACGCGTCGGCAGCCTTCGGGAAACGCCGTAGGATCCCGTCAAAATCCGTGATCGCAAGCTGGTATTGGCCTGTGCGCTCGTAGTCGAAAGCCCGATTGTAGACCAGGGTAACATCGGCGGGATTCAGGCGGATGGCCTGTGTGTGGTCCTGAATCGCATGCTCATAGTCATCTTTGTTTTCGTAAGCGAAGGCTCTCTCGCGGAACGCGTCTGCGTAGCCGGGTTCTAGGCGGATGGCATCCGCATAGTCCCCGATTGCCCGATCATCGTCGTGATTTTGATGATAGGCGATTCCCCGCGCATAAAACGTCCTGGCAGAGCTGGGATCAAGGCGAATTGAGGTCGTATAGGCCTCGATAGCGTGAGCGTAGTCGCCCTTGCTGAAGTAATCGTTCCCGCGTTTGAAGAAATCGGCCGCCGGGGATTGTTGCACGGCAGAAGCCGGAAGCAGGAACACCGTAAACAGAAGTGCCAACGTTTGAGTCATGGTTTCAGATTGGACGAACAAACCTTTGTTGCAACGTTAGGAATGGTTATTGGGCCTCCATCCTATCTCTCAGCGCCGGCGTCAGGATCGTTCTCTCGGCCGTGCGGTTCAACTTCACCTTGATGAAACTGTCGATGCCGCGAAGCTCCAGCGCCAGCCCTTCCATGCCAAAGGCAACGAAGCGCGTCAGATCGAAGAGCGGGGTTTGCTGGGTTTGATAGATCAGGGAGTGGTAACGGCCTTCGTTCTCATAGAAGTGAGTGGAGAGCGCGTACAAGCCGTGCCCGCGGTACCCGCGTTGGAACAGGACGCCCGCCGACACCAGCCGCGACACCCTTCCACTGCCGTCCTCAAAGGGATGGATCGTGGTAAAGAAAAAATGGGCCACCAGAGCATGTACGGCCGGGGGCATGCTCATCAGGCTCGCGCTGTTGACGAATTGAATGTAATCGTCCATCAAGCGCGGGAGCTTCAGCGCAGGAGCTCCGGCGTGATAACCGATGCCATCTTCTCCTACCACCACTCTCTGGCCGTCCTTCCTCAAGACCCCCACGTTGGCGTAGCGAATGCCGGACTCTTCGGCGACCATGCGGTGCATAGTGAGGATGTCGTCCAGCGACATCGGCGCACTGGCGGGAGCGAAGCGCTGTCTCACCCAGGCGTGCGCCCGGCTCGCATTGGTGTTCAGCAACTCCTGTTTGCGCATCTGGATTTCCTTCACGCGGGCCGCTTGTGCAGACGGATCGCTCAGAGGAGCGTCCATCTCGCCAGACGCCGGCTGCTCCCGCCACGGCGGGGGCATTACGTTCGTGGACGAAGCCGCCTTCGGGGACTCAATGGCGGCCACGTAGGGCAGCAACCGGGTCATGTCCAGGGTGTAAGTGAACTCAAATGCGGGCCAATAGATGGACATACGTCAGCACTCAGTGATCAGCCAACCTTTCCTCATCTGTTGGGGTGGGCCGCTCCACCCGGCGGATCAGCAGGCTTGGCCGTGGTCGCGTCCGCGCCGGCGGAGGCTTGTTTGTCATGCGCGGCTGTCTCTGCCTGGAGAAAACTGATGAGAAGGTTCAACTCGTCATTGTTGACCGAGACGTTGGGCATGCGCACGTTGTTGTATTTCTTGAGCAGCGCAGTCGCAAGGGGATCGTTCTCCTTCAGCAGTTGTTCCGGCTGCTGGATGATGCGCACCAGCCATTGTTGATCGCGCACACTGGTTACACCCAGCAGGTCGGGACCGACTTTATCGCCCTGGCCTACGGTGTGGCAGGCGCCGCAATCGCGCACGAAGACGTATTTGCCGCGGTCAAAATTGGCAATCGGGGTCCCGTCGCCGGATTGCTTCTGCGCGTCGGCTTTGAAATCCGTGTGCTTGAAGTTATCCAGGAACTCGCCGATCATCCGCGCCTGAAAGCTGGGACTATCCAAGGCATTGGCGCGAATCCAGGTATTGGTCGCTTCGTTGCCGATGAGAAGATGGGGCAGGTGCCCATCGGCATTGATGGAAGGGTCGGAGTACACGCCAATTTTTCTCTGGAGGAAATCAATGTCGGCTTTCTTGCCAGTTAAGAAGGTCCAGCCGGGACCGACGTGGAATTTTTCCATATAAGCCTTCAGCACCTCCGGAGTATCGCGCTCGGGGTCAATGCTGATGGAATAGAAAAAAATGTCGCCACCCACGCGGTCGCCCAGCTTCTTCTGCACCTGCGCCATTCGCGCCGTTTCCAGCGGGCAGGCGTACTGGCAGGTGGTATAGATGAAGTCAATGGCTACAATCTTGCCCTTGATCAGATCATCATAAAAGTGGACTTTCTTGCCGTCCTGGGTGATGAGCTCGATATTGGGAAAATGGCTGTTCGGGTCGTTCGCAGCCAGCGTCTGCGCGGTGAATATAAATGCCAGCGCTACGGTGAAAAGTGCCGAAAATCCTGCCAAACTTAACCAATGCTTCGACGCCATAATGTACTCCCTGATTTCAAAAACAAACGCTCAAAAGAAAATGTGAATCATAACGCGGCGGGCCCGAGGGGTGCCGTCGCGCTGGCGTCAACGGAACCCGCCCTTTTTGAGTGCAACTGCTTTATGTTGGGTCCCGGCGCTTCCCATACGGAGAGCGCCGGGAGTTACGATTACGCGCCCGGCAGAATCTCGTCCGGGGCTTGGAAGGTCACTCCGGTCGGTTTGGAAATCGGAGTCGGCAGCGGGCTCAGGAACGGGGTTGAGCCGGTGTCCAGGTCCCACCGCAGCAACATGGCATTGTCTTCATGCATGGTGTTGTGGCAGTGCTCCATGAACATCCCGCCCCAATCGCGGAACTGCATCCTGATGACCACGTTTCCGTTCACGCGCAGGCGATAGACGTCCTTGCGGCCGCTTTCCGCCGGCGAAGGCGGCTGTCCGTTGCGGGAGATGATCTGGCCCTCTTCAAAATGGATGTGAATGGGGTGGTCCCAGTTAAATCCACCTTGCAGGGTCCATTGTTCGGCAGAGGCGAATCCCGGCTGCGAAGAGATGCGCCCGAAGTCCGCCTGAAGCGCGCTTCCTCCCCGGGAGCGGCTGCCGGAGCCGTTGTTGTTGGTGGCAATGCCCCAGGAGCCTCGGCCCTGGCCATTGCCCAGGTACGTGGTGACAGGATCGTTCTGGTCCTGGTTGGCGCGGTTGTCAAAGGAGAAGGTGCGAGACCTGGCGGTTGTGGGCAGGGTTGGATTGGGGATCAACGTAATGCCGCTGCCTCCGCCCGAAGGATCCACGCTTAGGTCCTGGTGCGGCGGCGGTCCGATGATGTTGAAGCGCAGGAACCGGCCAACACATGGATCGCAGGAAGTGCCGCCGACGGCTTGTGAGACGCTCAGCACCGGGCCAGGCAACTGGCCGCTCGACATCTGCTGCAGGTTCACCAAGTCAACCGTCTGGTTCGCACTGTAGCGCGAGAAGTCGATGACGAGGTCATAGCGCTCGGCGATGCCAAGCTGGTCAGTCTGGGTGAGGTTAACGGTCACGGGCAGAAGGTTGCCGTCGTTGGCGATCTGGACCATGTTTGAGCTGTCGCTCAACGCGAGCGCGAAGAAGCGCGACACGCTGGCGTTCAGGATGCGGAAGCGGTACCGGCGCGCGTAAACGTTGAAGAAGGGTTTCCAGGTGAAGTTCACGGTCATCTGGTCGCCCAGGAACCCTTCAAAGGCAACGTTGTCCATGGTCAGCTGCCCGTTGGCGTCCCAGGCCTTGTCGGCCAGCATCAGGTTGACGTCGTAATCCAGGTTGCCCCAGCCAGGATGAAGGGTTTCCGAGTAGCCGCTGGGCAGCCGCAGGTTGACTCCGTCATTCACGGATTCGTCTCCGCGGTCCAGTGAGCTGTAGATGTTGTTCATCCCCGCGTTGCACTTGTACACGTTCTGGTCAGTGAAGGTGAACATGTGATCGTGGAACCAGTGGGTGCTCATGGTTTCGTGCCAGTCGCCGGCGACGTTGGTGATCCCGCCGCTGTCGTTGGGAGCGCCGGCCCGGGGATCGGTTGCGCCGGTGTTGATGGTGGTGAATCCCGCCAGCACCCACGGCCAGTGGTAATCGTAGAACTCATTGGGCCAGAAATAAGCGCCGGTAAAGCCGTCGTTTTCCGCGCCGTGATGAGCGTTATGCTCGTGCGTGGTGAGGGTAAAGCGTCCAAAGCCGCCGTTGTTGGTGATATCCGTGGTCAGGTTGTTGTGGTGACGGAACAGCACCGGCTCGCCGTAGCGTACTTGGGTCAGCTTGGGCGGGAAGGTGGCGTTGAAAGTCCAGACCCGGTTCGAAGCCTGTACGGGGAAGCCGGGGTTAAACTTCGGGGGGATGGCTGTAGCCGGATTGATGCCGGAGTTGAGGTCCGATGTGACGCCCGGGTTGTAGGTGGTGTTGGTGGTTACCGGCGCCGTCTGGACCTCAATCGCCACCTGTGGCGGGAACTGGGCAAACCTCTGATGCGCCCAGCCTGCTCCCGGGGGACGGCCTTCGATCGGTCCGGTGAGGCCGGTTTGCCCGCCTACCAGTTGGGGATTAACCGGCTGCTGCGTGGTGTTGGCCTGCGCGGTCGGCGCAGGGTTCAACGTGGAAACTGCATTGCGGGGCAGCACGTCAAAGCGATACAGCGGCGATGTGAAGGGCTGAACGCCAAAGGTGGGGCTGGGATTCAGTCCGGTTGGAATCTGGCTGCAGCCGCTGCCGTTGCGGCTGCCGCTCGAGAAGCTGGAGGTGGTCTGCGCCCTTACATACGGGTTCAGGCCGCCGATGGACGCCATGGCGCCCGCGCTCGTGAACAGGCCCCATTTAACCAGATCGCGCCGCGAGAGTTTCCCGTGCGAAAGTTCTCTGGTGATTTCTTCGCGGTTCTTGCGGGCGTTTTCTGCGTCCCGCAGCCGTCTTCTGTCTGCATTGGGTGTTAACCAAATGCCATCTTGTCCGTCGTTTCTATAGCGACCCATTCTGTTTCTCCTTGTTTTTCCTGCTTTAAGGTGGAATGGTTTCTTTTGCTTCGGTTTCGGGGAAGCGCGCCTTCCGCCCGCGTAGAGTGAAACACACTCCTACGGACGCGCCAATTCGAGATTGGAGTGGCACAGGGACAGCGGCGCGTCGTAGGGGCGCGCAGCTAGGGTGTTTGCTTCCCGTCATGCGAAGCGCTCTTTGGCGAGACACCAATTTTTCCGCCTAAAAAGGTACTGGCGGAGGTGGGGTCTTCACGTGTTCACCTTCTCCAAAAGCGAGGCACGCGAAATCCGGTCACCGGAAGCAACGAGGCGCAGGAGTCGACGAATACTCTTGCTGCCGCTGCAGCAATGACAAGACGGTCTCGACGGGTAGAAAGAACGGGCCCATGGTCTGCAAATCCGTCGTGCGCAGCAAAGCCCAGGGCCACTTCTGATCGCGCAAAGCGCGTAGTGATAAAAGATTACC
>DATDGY010000060.1:0-23074 GCA_036521855.1 Candidatus Angelobacter sp. | reverse complement strand
CGGCCGAGATCTTCCACAGCGCAGTTGCGCGCTCTTCCTGGATCTCCGGATGCGGCGAGAGATTTTCGAACGGCAACACATCGTACGCCGGCAGCTTGACCACGGCCTGAGGGCTGCAGGCGCCGGTGAGCTCGCAAAAGGCCTGGATCATCGGGAACAGAGCCTCAGCAGAGCGGTTGTTGGCGGTCACGACAATCAGAGGCCCACCCGCAGCGCGCTGCAAGTAAGGAATCAGCAGTGGTTTTGCGGTGGGAACCAGGCCAGACAGACGGATGCGCCCCGCAGGTGGAGTGGATACCCCCCTACGCTGCTTCAGATATGCGGCCGCCTGTTGAAACCCCGGGCTCTTTTCCACGTCCGCCAGGACTTCGCGGACGAACGGCAGGATCACACACTCATTTTATCTCACCGCGGAGGTGCGGAGACGCGGAGAGGAAGAAGCAGCCGCGAATCCACGCGAATGAACGCGAAACCCGGCGCTAGGATATTTTGCGTTAATTCGCGTTCATTCGCGGCTAATCGCTCTCTTTGGGGTTCTCCAAAATAAATCGCGCCAGCGGATTGCTCACTACTTCTGCGCCGTGGTCGGCGCCGGCGTTGCCTGTGTCTGGACTGCCAGCGGGTCGCCGCGATAGACCTTCATCTTGTCGCAGATCTCACCGGCGATTTGTCCGTACACGGTCCCGGCCAGCGAATCGACTTTGCCGGCCATGACGATGGTGTCCGTGCGCCGGTCAGTCACGGTGTATAAAAAGTGATTGCTGAAGGGTATCCGCTTCACATGGACCACGAGATCGGCCAGTTGGCGTTTGCCGGTGATTTGCATCTGCCAGGCTTTGAACTCGGGTTTTCCCAGCAAAGAGCTCTCCAGCGCCTCACGCTTCATGTAGAAAGTTTCAGTCTCCACGTAAACGCTCTGGGCTTGTGACACCAATTCTTTGTTGGTGGGAAGCCGGCGGCTGTCCTGGGACAGGCCGGCGCCTGCCGCGGCGAGTATCCACAAAAGCAAAAATAATTTCTTCGTCATGCTGCACCTCGTTTTTCTCGTTCACAGACCGGATTATGTCAGCGCCCGCAGGCCAGCGAAAGCGGCAAAGCGCGGCAGGGAGCGGCAATCGGCGAATGTGCAGGTGCTGGTATATTTGAGCCGGATGATGATCCCTGGCGAGAAAAGCAAACGGCTCCACGCTCGTGCCTCGCACGTGATTCCCGGCGGCGTGAACTCGCCGGTGCGGGCGTTCGAGTCGGTGGGCGGCGAGCCGCCGTACATCGTCCGCGGCCAGGGTTCGCGTCTATGGGACGCCGACGGCAACGAGTACATCGACTACGTCGGCTCATGGGGGCCGTTGATCCTGGGCCACGCGCATCCCGCCGTGCTCGAAGCAGTAGAGAAAGCCAATCGCGCGGGCACGAGTTTTGGCGCGTGCACGCCGGCGGAAGCTGAGCTGGCGGAAGAGGTGATCCGGGCGGTCCCGGCGATCGAGAAGATTCGTTTCGTCAGCTCGGGGACGGAAGCCACCATGTCCGCCATCCGGCTGGCGCGGGCGTTTACCGGGCGTAAGTACATCATCAAGTTTGAGGGCTGCTATCACGGCCATGCTGATTCGCTGCTGGTGAAGGCTGGCTCGGGCGTGGCGACTCTCGGCATTCCCGGATCGGCCGGAGTGCTGGAAGAGCAGGCACGGTTCACGCTGGCCTTGCCCTTCAATAACCAAGCTGCGGTGGAAGAGGCGTTCAACCGGCTCAAGGAGCAGATCGCGTGCGTGATCGTAGAGCCGGTGGTGGGCAACATGGGCTGCGTGCCGCCGCGCGAAGGGTATTTGCAGTCTCTGCGAGCGATCACCGCCCGGCACGGAACGGTGCTGATCTTTGACGAAGTAATGACCGGCTTCCGCGTGGCCCTGGGCGGAGCCCAGGAGCTGTTTGGGATCAAGCCTGATCTCACCACGCTGGGCAAAATCATCGGCGGCGGCCTGCCCGTAGGGGCTTACGGCGGACGAGCCGAGCTCATGAACATGGTGGCCCCGCTGGGTCCCGTCTATCAGGCGGGGACACTCTCCGGTAATCCGCTGGCCATGGCGGCCGGGCTGGCGACATTACGCGAGTTGAAAAAGAATCCCACGGTTTACACGCAGCTTGAGCAGAGGACTTCAACATTGGTGCAGGGAGTTCTGGATGTCGCGGCCAGGAAAGGCGTTTCGCTATCGGCCAATCGCGTGGGCTCCATGTTTACGTGGTTCTTCCAACCCGGCCCGGTCAGCGATTGGGAGACGGCGGCTAAATCCGATACGCGGGCTTTTGCCCGCTTCCATCGCGGAATGCTGGAACACGGAATCTATCTGCCTCCGTCGCAGTATGAAGCGATGTTCGTCAGTGCGGCGCACACGGAAGAGGATGTCGAAGGGACGGTTCGGGCGGCTGCTTTCTGAAATCCCGACCCTGAGCTTGCGAAGGGGAGGGATCCCTATCGGAACGAGAAACTGATTGGCGTCGAGTGGGCGCGAACAACACGACCATGTCCCCTCTGTGATAACTGTTTTTGCGTCTAGCGCGTCGCCGAAAATAGGAATCCCTCGCTACGCTCGGGATTTCACAAAGAACTCTAAATTCCCACTGCCCCGTAGTCAGTTCCCGCCTCGGTATCCCGCACCTTGTCCTTCTCGTACGCGCGATAAGGATTGCGGCGGACGCCCAGGCGGCGCTTGCGCAATTCAAATCCAGCATAGAGACCGCCGGCCAGGACCATCGTGGTAAGGGCGGTGACGGCCAGGATGCGTCCGGGGCGTTGCAGCAGAGATCCGGCCAGGGACGAGCCGGCCATCGGCTCATACCAGTGCCGACCCATGGCAGTGCGGAAGTCGTATACGGACTCTTCGCCGCCGCGCTCCAGCGCGCGGTAGGAATAAAGGCGCGCATAGGAAAGAGGCATGGATAGGTCCTCGCCACCGCGAACCACCACGTGGTCTACGCGGCGCTCCGCTTGCAGCTCAAGCAATTCGTCGATGGCGGAAGCCAGCTCTTGAGGATTGCTCCACATGGAGCGGAAAGCGACGCGGCCGGAACGGTCGATGAGGAAGGCCGGGCCGGGCAGCTTGGAATACTTGCGATGAATCGCGCCGCTTACCTCGTCCACCAGGACCGGCATCGCGAGTTGTTCTTCTTTGCGGAGGAGCTCGGCGGCCCGGACCTTGGCCGCGGCGGTGTGGTGCGCCGGAATCCGCTCGCCGGGATGGGCTTCGCGCACGTACACGAAGAGAAATTCAACGTCTTCGCCGCGGAAGTGGTCGTAGAGTTCATTGATCTCACCAATCGAAGCGGCGGTCATGGGACAGGTGACTGAACCAAAAACCAGCAGGACGTTCTTCAGCCCCCGGTAATCGCTCAGACGCAGGGTCTCGCCGTCCAGAGTTACCGCCTTGAAATCCGGAGCGCGTTCTCCCGCGGCTGGGCCGGAAAAGCTCGCGCGTTCCAGCTCTTCAAGAATCTCCCGGGAGAAGTGCTCGTAGTTGTAGTTACCGAGTCCCAGCATGATTGCTCCTCATGATTGCTCCTTAAGTCCCCGTCCCGCTTCACCCGCCGGTGGCGCCGCAAGCCGCGCAGCAGCCCTCAATCCCCAAGCCGTCTGTTTTGGATGCCGTCTCCATTGCGGCCGTTTTCCAGAGCCAAACTTGTCGGCTGATTTTTGACCACGGTAAAATTGATGCCTATACTCACAGGTTAGTTCCAATGTATCCGTCTGTGCGCGTCTTTGGCAATCCCATGGAGGTTATGAATGGCGCCTTTGAAAGTAGGAGATTCGGCCCCCGATTTCGAACTGCCGGCGATCACCGGCAAGGAGAAGCGTAAGTTCAAACTGAGCGACTTTCGCGGCAAGAAGAACGTGTTGCTGGCCTTTTACCCTTTGGATTGGAGCCCCACCTGCACCACGGAAATGTCGGGGTTCAAGACCGATTTGAACAAGTTTTCCGGCGTAGGGGCGGAAGTGGTGGGGATCAGCGTGGACTCGCTGTACAGCCACATTGCCTGGCAGGAGAAGGCCATCGGCGGCGACTACACCCTGGCCAGCGACTTCTGGCCGCACGGCGACGTGGCGCGGAAATTCGGAGTCTTTCGCGAGACCGAGCCTTTGCCCGGCATCAGCAACCGGGCCATCTTTATCGTGGACAAGAAGGGCCAGATCGCCTTCGCCAAGACCTACGAACTGGGCCAGGTCCCCGACAATGAAGAATGCCTGGTAGCGCTCAGCAAGCTCCCGTAACCAATCAGCCGGCCGTCAACAATCAACGCCCTCCGCATGGGGAGAGCGTTACGCTCTGCGACCTTCGCGGACGGTCTACTTTTGGGCCACGGCTTGCAGGATGGACTTGGCGTCATTGGCGTGCTGGCCGTTGGGATCCAGCTCAAGATATTTATTGAGAGCCTCCACCGCGACCTTGCTGCTGTCCGTCTTCCCGATCTTGTAAAGTGCGGAGCCCTTGAGGAACCAAGCTTCTGCCCGGCTGGGATCGGCGGCGAGAGACCTGTCACAGGCGGCCACGGCCGCGTCCAATTTGTTGGAGTTGAATTCGGCGGCGCAAAGATTGTAATAAGCAAGAGCTGGACTGGGGTTGTCCTGGGTGGCCTGCGCAAACAGCGGCGTGGCCAGCTCCGGAGTCCCCAACTTTACGTAGATGTTGCCCTCGGCGACCATCATCTGGCCGATCCCCGCCTTGGCTTTCGCCGGATCCGGGTTGGGATTATGCGGATCACTGGGGGCTTTGCCGGCAATAATCGCCTGCGCGATCTCAATCCCTTTGTCCAGATTCCGCAGGGCATCCGCCTGTTCGTTGTTGCGGTCCTGGGCGTCACCCAATCTCTGGTAGAACTCCCAGCGCGTGGTATCGGGGATAACGGCCAAGAGTTGCTTAAGAGCTTTTTCCGCCTCCCCCCACTGCTGCGCCTGGGCTGCGGTCTGGTACTGCTTGATGAACTCATTCATGCTGGCGATTCTTTCGTTGTCGGCTTTGATCCTGGCCGCTTCCGCTTTCTGTTGTTCCTTGGTCATCTTGCTGCTTGCGGGCTGGGCCTCAGCGTCGGCGGGAGTGCCGACGCGGCCTCGGCTGGCCTCCGGGTTGGACAGGTCGATGTCGAGGGGAATGACATCGTTGCCATGAAGCCGCACCTTTCTGTCATTGACGTACAGGACCGCGCCATTGGCGTCGACCAGTTTGAGCACGTACTCGTCGATGATGATTCCGGCGAGAAAGTACTCTCCTTTTTTGTCGGTCTTGGTCTTGTACTGCTTGCTGGTGGTATTGCTGGTCAAGACAACCTGCAAATTGGGCGCCGGTTGTTTGTTCTGGGTGACAACACCCTGCACGCCGCCCGTGTATCCCTGCGGCCACCCCAGAATGGAACTGAACGCCAGCAACAGCGCCCCGGCAAATAGACGTTCTTTCCTCTTCATTGGATCAATCCTCCGGATGCTCACGAATGATCAGGCTGTTTTGTGCAGGAATTATAGCCGGGAAGCCCTGGGGCGCGGCAATCTTGGGGCGAAAAGAAGCCCGGCCGCGAGCGAACTCCGGGACCGGGCCTCGGTATCTACTTTTTCTTGGTGCCCTTGTAAGTGGTTTCAATTTTTTGGCCCAAGGCATCCAACATGGCTTTGACGTCGTTCGCGTGGGAGCCATCCGGGGCAAGCTCCAGATATTTCTTCAACGCGTCCACGGTTCCGGGAGGCACTGTATACTTGTTGTCCGCATCCAGCTTGCCGTTGCCATACATGGCTGAACCCTTGATATAGTAGGCCTCGGCTTTGTTCGGATCGACCTGGATCGCTTTGTCACAAGCGGCTGCGGCGCCTTCCATGTTGCCGGCGTTGTACTGGGTAGCACAAATATTGAAGTAGGCAACGCCCGGGTTGGGATCCATTTGCGCCGCTTTGGTGTAGGCGGCGATGGCCTCGGGGTTCTTTTTCAATTTGAGATAGGCATTGCCTTCGGCGGTGAGCATCGCACCAATTCCCGCCTTGGCCTTGGCCGGATCTGTGAAAGGATCCTTGGGATCTTTGGGAGTCGTCCCCGATACGTACCCCTGCGCCATCTGGATGGCCTTTTCATAGGTCTGCACAGCGTTCTCGTAGTCTCCCTTGTTGGACTGCATGTTGCCCAGAGCCTGGACGTAATCCCAACGGTTAGGATCGGCGGCGATCATGGCCTGCAATGGGGTAATGGCGCCGTCCCAGTCTTTGGCAGCGATGGCGGCGTTGTACTGGCCGATGAGTGCGTTCATGCTGGTAGCCTTGGCGTTTTGCGCCTTGATGGCCTCAGACTCCGCCGCCGTGACTCTGGGCTGGCCCTTGTTGCCGCCTTCGCCGGTGATCTCAATGTCCACCTTGTCGCTTACCCCGCCCTCGCCGATGATCTGCTGGTTCTTATGCTGGTACAGGCTCTGGCCGGTCGCGTTGAAGACCTCCACCGTGTAAGCACCGCGGCTCAGGCCAATAAAGAAGAAGCCGCCGTTCTTGTCGGTCTTGATCTTGTATTGTTTGCCGTTGTCCTGGTAGGTCAAGACCACCTGCACGTCGGGCATCGGCTTGCCCGCGTTGGTCACTCTGCCCTCCGCCTTGGTCAGGGTAGCCTGCGACCAGGCAGCATGGGCGCCCAGCACCAGCACCAGGGCCGCAAGGGGGGTAATGATTGATTTCATCCTCATGTCGATTGAGCCTCCGCTTCGAACCTGCATATTCATATTCTATGACTTGCCGCCTGCTTCGCGTAAGGGATCGGGTCCCGCGCCCCGGCCTCAAGGAAAGCACGCAGACGCAGCGCGCAGCTTTCACAAACACCGCAGGCCATGTCTTCGCGGCTGTAGCACGACCACGTCAGTTCAAACGGGGCGCCTAGCTCCAGCCCCAGTTTCACGATCTCCGCTTTGCGCAGCCCGATCAGCGGAGTGACGATCTCGATCGTGCCTTCCTTCGTCCCGGCCTTTACCACCTCGTTAAAGGCCCGGTAATACGCGGGACGGCAATCCGGATAGCCGGAGCTATCCTGCTCCACCGCGCCAATATAAACCCTCTCGGCCCCTAAAATCTCCGCCCAGCTTACCGCAGCGGAGAGAAAATGGGCATTACGAAAAGGCACATAAGTGATCGGAATTCCAGCCTGGCCGATCTGCTCGTGGTCCTTGGCCTCAGGCACCTGGATCCGGGTATCGGTGAGGGCCGAGCCGCCTACCAGGCCCAGGACCTCATTTCGGACGGCCAACCGGCGGCGAATGCCCAGGCGGTCGCAAATCCGCAGAAAGGCGGTCCGTTCCCGATCCTCCGTCCGCTGGCCGTAGCTCACGTGCAGGGCGGCGGCCTGGGTGTCACGCGCCGCCAATGCGGCGCAGACAGCGGAATCCATGCCTCCGCTCAACAGCACTACCGACCGCGGTTTTTCTCCGGCCACGTCTCAGGTTGCCCTTTCGTTTGGAGTTTCTGCGCTTGTGATGGCGGTGGCAGTAGCCCACGCGACCGCCCGTTCATAAATTATCGCAAAACCAGCGATGTTTCGCCGGATCGGGAGAGCAACCTTACCTGACGCCACCTATACGCCTTTGGTCGCCGGCTCCCAGATGAACTTGTGTATCTGCAGCCCCAGCCGGACATTGAGTTTGTCTTCCAGGATCCATTCCGCCAGGAGACGCGGATCCAACTGGCAATTGGAGGCATCGCGCTGGGAGCTGGGATTCTTGAGAAAGACCGGAGAGAAGATCACGTCGTGGACTTTGCCGGCGAGTTGATGCTGGCGCGCGAAGTCGCGGGCAAACTCGTAGTCGGCGCGGTCGGCCAGCACGAACTTGACTTCGTCCTGCGAGGTAAGCGAACCCAGGTTACTCATGTGAAACGTTCCACCTTCACCCGAGCCGGGGCATTTCACGTCCACGATCTTGTGCACGGCTTGCGGCACGCGCTCCAGCGGACGCTCGCCGCTGGTCTCCAGCAGAAGAATGTAACCGCGGGCGAGCAGGCGCTCCATCAGCGGAACCAGCTCGCGCTCCTGGAGCATAGGTTCACCGCCGGTGATCTCGATCAGCCCATCCGGCGACAGGCTGGCAACCTGAAGTTCCACCTCTTCCGCGGTCATTTTCCTGCCGCCGCTGAAGGTGTATTCGCTGTCGCACCACACGCAGCGAAGGTTACATGCAGCCAGACGCACGAAGATACAGGGAATCCCGGCAAACGACGATTCGCCCTGAATGGAGCGGTAAATTTCGATGATCTGCATGAAATCGCAAAAGCTTACCGCGGATTTGCGCGGCGGAACGCGGATCAAACTGCCAGATTGCCAAAACCGCCGGGATTGCCATCATTGCCAAAAATCCCGCGGCTAAACGGCCTCCAATTTTGGCAATTACCCCGATTTTGGCAATCCTGGCAATCCGGGGATTACTCGGAATATCGCGCCGTGGTCGAATCCGTCTCCCAGATGGTGACTTCGCCCACCGCCACCCGGCCGCTGGTCAGCGATTGCAGCCGCGCCTTGGCCTGTTCATAAAAATACCTGGCCAGGTTCTCCGCCGAGGGGTTCAGAGAGGTGAAGGGCTCGATCTCATTCAGCATCTGGTGATCGAGACGGTCGATCACGTGCCTCATGACCTCCTTCAGGTCTTTGAAATCGAGCAGCAAGCCGGCTCTATCCAGCTCCGCGCCGCGCAACGTGACGCGAACCTTGTAGTTGTGGCCGTGCGGGTTCTCGCACTTGCCCTTGTAGTTGCGCAGGTAGTGTCCCGCCGCGAATGAGTCTTCTACCGTGACCTCGTACATCCCTTTTGCTAATTCCCTCGGAATCATTGTAAATGCTTGGGTTTACGGAGGCCACCGGCGGGCGGCCTGGGCGTATTTTGAGGAGAACTAGGTTGAATCTGGACTCCTAATTCTGCATTTCCGCAGCGATTTCACGACCCGCCGCCGCATCCGGCCGCCCATGTTTTGCTCCGACCCCCTTTTGCAGCCGGTAATGCAGCCGGAGAAATGTGATTCCCCAGAGGGACAGCGTGTGGTCGGCCCTGACGGTACCCTCTTCAGCTCGATAGACGCGAATGCCTTCCCGCAGGCTTTTCAGATATCGGGCCCGGATCCGCGAGCGAGAATGTACCGTGAAGTAGAAGCCGGCATCGCCAAAGCCTGTACCACGCGAGACGACTGAGAAAGAGCCATCAGAATGCACAACCGGACGCATGATGACCATGGCGTTACCATTGGGCAAAGGGAAGACGACTTTAATACACAGCCCCTCGCATCTGGGAATTCGGCAGGTCGAATAAGCGCCCGCGTACAGAACATTGCCGGTACCCAGCAACTCGCGCACCCATGCTGTGAGACGTACCTCCTGAGTGAGCGGATCGACGAGTTGCAAAACCTCGCTGGTAATTCCCCGGCTTGTGTCCAACGAACTGAGTGGAACATTGAGCTGTTGCAGCCGGCGGCTGAAAATTCGAGCCAGGAGAAACCCAAATGGCCGAAATGCACCCATCCATTCTGACCAAGCGTCCAGATTGAAGTTGGAAGTCGCCTGATAAAACTCGATTACCTCTCGGGCAACACAGGCAGGGTCGAAAGAAGAGCTCCGCAAGACCGAGAAATCCGCCACGAGTCCGGCGACAGCAGGCTGCCGAATTTCCAGGAAGCGCTTTTCCGCCAACTTCTGGAAATAGTCTCTTCCTACGCCTGCCGGCTCCCCGACGGGGCCGTCCAGCCAACTGTCACTTTCCAGGTTGACGGTTCGGCCGGTTACCTCCACCCAGCGCTGAGTGAGGCGGTCGATTAGATTCCCTAGCGTCGTTGTAGGCATGCCGCAGGGTGATTGTACTTCACGTCCGCCGGGCGGAGGCCCATATCATGGCCAACTTCCCAGAGCTTTCATTACGGTCAAGCGCCCGAGTGAAACGGAAGGCAGCCCCGGGCCACTATATTCACGGATAGGAGTTTCCTGCAATGGCCCAGCATCGCTCGGTAGGCGGCCTCTTCACTCTCGAGCCGGGACAGACTGTCTTCTGGACCACCGTCATCGGCAGCGGGCTGGATGGAGGAGTCGTGGTCCAAGCCCCCAACATCATCGACGATGTGATCGGAAGCGATCAGCTCGTGGTGCTCAACCAAGGGGTCGTCGCGACAAATTCCGGGCTCAGCTATACCGTGAGCATCCAAAATCCCGGCAACAACCCCGTGCCCCACAACTTGAACGTTCAGGATTGGTTCTGAGAGATGAGCAAAATCCATGTAATCAGCCAACGCGGAAAACTGGTGGGCACCTGGATCCCGCCGCAGAAAGCGCTCCCCACCGGTGGCCCGGTGTCAGCGCCCGGACCCGGTCCCGGCCAACGCCTCCATGAACTTGAAATCGAGGACCCCGAATCCTATCAGCGCAAACACGCCATGGCAGCGCTCCACAAGATCGTGAAGAAACGCCTGCGCCTCAAGTAGTGATCAAGCTGCCACGGGGCCTGTTGCTTTTCCAGAGACCGCCACCTGATACACTCGCCTTTGACTTTTTCTGTGAGGGCCGAACTTGTGAGACAACTACCGGTGATGGTGGTCCATGGCGGAGCCTGGGCGATCCCTGACAACATGGTCGAGGCGCACCTGAAGGGAGTAGGCCAGGCGCGTGACCAGGGCTGGCGCGTGCTGGAGCGCGGCGGCACCTCCCTGGATGCGGTCGAGGCCGCCATCGTGGCCATGGAGGAAGACGACACCTTTGACGCGGGCCGGGGCAGCTTCCTCACCCGCGACGGCCGCGTCCAGCTCGACGCTCTGCTGATGGATGGATCCACCATGCGCGCCGGCGGCGTAGGCTGCGTGGAACGCATCCGCAATCCCATCCAGGCAGCGCGGCTGGTGCTGGAGAAGAGTCCGCACGTCTACTTCGTTGCCGAAGGCGCCGAGTGCTTTGCCCAGGAGCAGGGCATGAAGTTGTGCCGCAACGAGGAGCTGGTCATCGAACGCGAAATGGCGCGGCTTAAAGCAGCTCAGGAGAAGGAAGCGGCTGGGCATCCTGACCTGACGTTCGCCGGGCCCGAAGCCAGCCATGACACGGTAGGCGCCGTGGCCCTGGACGTCAACGGCAACATCGCTGCCGGAACCTCGACCGGGGGCACGCTGAACAAGGCGCCGGGACGCGTGGGAGATTCGTCACTGATCGGCTGCGGTTGTTACGCCGACAATCATAGTGCCGCGGCCTCCTGTACCGGATGGGGCGAGCCCATCATGAAGCTGGTGCTGGCCAAATGGGCCGCTGATCGCGTGCGCACCGGCGGCGCCCCCGACGCGGTTGCTACCGAGGCCATGTTCTACCTGCAGCAGCGGCTGAAGGGCCACGGTGGAATCATTGTGCTCGACCAACGCGGACGTTTCGGCATCGCCCACAACACTCCGCGCATGGCCTGGGCCTACAGGAGCACCGAACGCGAACAGACCGGCATAAAGTGCTGATTCCGCATTTGAGGTGTGTGGGAGAAATAATCCCTCTTCACGTCTGTGCTAGCTACGAATCGCCTCCCTTGTAAACAAAGGATTTAACCGAATGCGAAATCGGTCGGGCCCTAGCTGAACGGACTCTTTCTACGAGGATTCGCTCTGAGATTGCCAGGGCGATCAGGTCTATTATATAAACCGGTCTATAGAGATCGCCTCGGGAGGTCGGCATGACGAGCAATCGTCCTTCACCGGACAGACCATGAGCGGGGCTGTCGGCTCTGGAAGCAGACTGGATCCAGCGCGGCTCAAGTACATCACCGAAAACTTTCAAGGGCTGCAAGGTTTGAGGGCTGTGGCTTTCGGCATATGCCTTGCCAGCATGCAGATCACTCAACTCTACCCAAGCCGCTGGAACTTGCTTGGGGTGCTCATATCGGCCGCAGGCCTGGTGACCACATTCATTTACATTCCCAGATACTACACGTAGCGATTTGGCTGGGTCCGGCCACGTCAGCAGCCGCTACCGTTCGACATCAGGTTCAGGGGAGTTGCGATTTTTGGTAGTGGGCCTCTTTGGGCGAGACGAAGAAGGCTGTGGAAATCTAAAATGACCCATTACCCGATTTTTGTAATCCTTGTTTTTTTGATTTGGACCGCAGCCGATGTGCTTCAGCACGTGTTTCATACCCAAGCCAGTTTCTTGATCCTGATGGAATGGCTTGGATTGCTCTGCCTCGTCTTGTTGTTTACCCCGCTTCGAAGGTTCCGTCCGCCTGTCTGGCGAGCAGTTGCCGCGGTTGTCATGGTTGCAATGGCTTTCTTTGCGCTTCTTCCACTCTGGTTTGCTCTAAGCGCCAGCCAATTGGTTCTTTGGAAGCTGCTCAACGCCGGCTCCCTGGGGATTCTGCTCATGACTGTGGGTCTTTACGATCACATCAAGCTCACCGGCTTGTTGCCAAAGAGAGCCCGGGAGGATACCCCGTGAGTGAGGAACACTCCCAGTTCCCCTCGCCCAACCGTCTGATTCATGAGCCGGCACGGCTGGCCATCCTGACCGTGCTCTCGTCCTGCGTCTCCGCCGATTTCGTTTTTCTGCAAGGAGTTACAGGGTTGAGTAAGGGCAATCTCTCTGTACAGCTCTCCAATCTGGAGCACAGCGGGCTGGTGGCCATCAGCAAAGAGATTGTAGATAAGAAAACCCGGACCACCGCGCGCCTCTCCGAGTTGGGCGCCACGGAGTGGAGCAATACTGGAGAACCATGGAATGAGATCCGTGCCCGCATGGCTGGCAAAGAAAAACAAACGCGCCCGACAGAGAATGAAATGAGCCCGGCGCCGGGGTGAAGGATTCAGAGTTATCGCACTTTACCTTCCTCGTCCGCCGCGCGCTTCCCCTGCGCCACCCATCTCGAAGAAGGGGATCTGGATATCCTGCTCCGCAGCCACGGGAGACGATCCGCACATGGCGGGCGTATAACGCCACTTGTTGATGACCTCCAACACCGCCTGCCGGACTTCGGCATCGCTGGAAAGGATCTTGACGTTTTCGAGAGCGCCCTGCTTGTTCACGATGGCGTAAACGTGCACCGCCTTGGCCTCGGCGTTCCTGCGTGCCACCGTCATGCCGAATTCGGGGCGGGGTGTTTGTTGCGCCTTGGGCGAGACCATGCCTTCGCAAGTGTCAAACTCCAGGGCATGCTCGGGGATGGCGAAGGCCGTGTCGGCAAACCGCGCTTTCCACACCTCGATCTCCTGGATGCTCAGGACCGGCCGCTCGGATTTCTCCTCCTCCAGCAACATCGTGATCTTGTGCGGGAAGAGCTGCTTGCCCGCGCTCTGGTAGTCAGAGAACACGAAGGCCCGCTCCTGGTCAAGGTTTTCCAGCAGCACGTTACGCGCGGCGTCAAAGCACAGCCGGTGTTTTTCGCGGCCTTTCACCTCAAAGCATTCGGAGGGAGTGTTCTGCACCTTCTTGTGCGAGACGTTGCCTAGCGTGGCCTCACCATCTTCGGTCAGGCGGTCCCAGGCACGGTCGGTTTCCGCCAGACGTCCCAGACCCGGCACCGGGTACGGAAGCGAGCGCGTGATGTACAGCTTGTTACCCAGGGTCAGCCTGGTCTCACGATAGTCTTCGACCTGCAGCTCGGCGAGCGACCGGTCTTTGTCGCGATAGATGGTGATCCGGCCGTGTGTTTCGGTCGCACCCGTATTGATGACGACCGCGGCGCGCATCTCGTAAGGCAGAACCAGCGACGGCCCGGAAACCTCATGCGCCTTTTCGAGCAGCGCCTTGGCGTCCGGCGCGGCATTGTCATTGCTCTGTGCGCAGAGGAGCGAGGAGAAAGCGAGGCACACCACACACGTCAGCAGGAAAAAGCCTGTTTTGTTTTTCATAGCGCAGTTTCTTCCTTCCGTACCCTACATACGGGAGCAAGCGCAAGAGTGTAACCCCAGAAGGAATTCTGCGCTAGTCAATTTCGGGTAATGCTCAAGGGCAGCAAGGCCGGCAAGCGGTTACTTGTCATAATGCAGCAGCGAAAAAACTTCTGTCCCCTCGAACTTCTTGCGGCCGTTGAGGAAATCCAGTTCCACCACGAAAGCCAATCCAGCGATTTGGGCGCCCAGCGACCGGGCCAGTTGCGCGCAGGCATTGGCGGTGCCGCCGGTGGCCAGCAGGTCGTCCACGATGATCACTTTCTGGCCGGGCTGGATGGCATCTTTGTGGATCTCCAGGGTATCGATGCCGTACTCGAGCTCGTAACTCCATTTCACCGTCTGGGCGGGAAGCTTGCCCGGTTTGCGGATGGGAACGAAGCCGGCGTTCAGGCGGTAGGCCAGGGCCGGACCGAAGATGAAGCCGCGCGCCTCGATGGCCAGCACGGAGTCAATCTGGGCGTTGAGATAGTGCTCGGACAGCGCGTCGATCAGCGTGGCGAAGCCTAGCTTGTCTTTAAGCAGGGTGGTGATGTCGTAAAACAGGATGCCCTTTTTGGGGAAGTCGGGCACCTCGCGGATGAGCTGTTTGAGATGGTCGCAGTTTTTCACGATAAAAAGGGTACAGCCAGGTTAATAGATTCATCGCTACCGCGATGAACGTCTGCTATTCGCTGCGCTCACCCAGGACTGAAGTCCTAGGCTGGGGCCCGCGACCCCGGCGAGCCGGGATCGCTAGACGCTGATACTGCTAGTGGATCATTTTCGCTGAAAATGATCCACTACCACGCTCCTTCAATGCGAAAAGTCGTGAGCCCGGCTACCGGCTCGGCGGGCAGCTCTTTCACATCATCCACGCGCGCGGCGCGCGGACCGTCTTGCAGTTTGCCGCGCAGGACCGCATGCTGTTGTTCGCTGCCCATGGCCAGGACTTCCACGGAGCCGTCAAAATTATTTCTGACCCAGCCGGCCAGCCCCAGCTGCCGGGCTTCGTAGTCCACGTACCAGCGAAAGCCCACGCCCTGCACCCGGCCGCGAACGATGTAACGCCTGGCAATCATCCCATCACGCACGGGAGAGGTAGGCGCCCTCGGCCGTGTCCACGCGGATTTTCTCTCCTTCATTGATGAAGGGCGGCACCTGCACGATCAGCCCGGTCTCGGTTTTGGCCGGCTTGGTGACGCTCGATGCCGTAGCCGACTTCAGCCCCGGTTCGGTTTCCACCACCGTGAGCTCCACCGTCTGCGGCAGCTCGATGCCTACGGCTTTGCCGTCATAGAACTCGACCCGAATCTGCAGGTTGGCCGTCAGGTAATCCACGGAGTCGCCGAGCACGTCTTTGTTCAGATGGACCTGCTCGTAGTTTTCGATGTTCATGAAACAGTAGTTGTCGCCGTCCTGGTAGAGATACTCCATGGGGATTTCGTCCACGGTGATCTTGTCGATGGCGTCACCGGAGCGGAATCGGTGCTCAAACATGGCGCCGGTGCGGATGTTGCGCAGCTTGGCCTGGATGAAAGCGCGCAGGTTACCGGGCGTCCGGTGCTCCACTGTGAAAACCGAGTGCAGATCGTTATTGTGCTTGATGATCATCCCCGGACGCATCTGGGTTGCTGGAATTGCCATGAGTGACACGTTCTCCTTGAAAAGCAGGTCTTGATTGATGAGTCTTGCCCGCTGCCAGTGGGAAGCGGCAAAACGGACAGCAGCCGCTCTCGATCAGGAAAGGCCGCAAAAGACCAATTGCAGATTTTACCGCAATCGCAACCTCGTCCGCATCCCGCCGGCGCCGCCTGGTAGTGGTGCAGTTTCTCTGTTGCAATCGAGGTTGGACCGCAGCCGCCGGGGTCCCCAGCAAGCCGGTCTTGGCTTGCTGGGGTGGAGGTGCCCCGGCTGCGCGCCCCTTCACAGCGAGGGCGCCTGTGCTCCACAAGTTAAGAAATGAAACTGCACCACTACCCGCCGCCCCGGTCGCCTCCGATAGCGCAAATTCGGCCCGTTTCGAAACTGAGACAACATTCGCGCCACGCTGCTTTTCTAAGTATCCAGCGGGAGACGGTGAGTCCTCTTGAGCCCGGCTCCGGGAGACGAGGAAGGGAGACAACCTTATGCACGAAGGCGAACGCCAGAGAGAAGAAGAATACGAATCGTTGCCGAGCGAATTCACTGAGCCTCGGAGCATCGGCAGGGCCATCGCTTTGGTGCTGGCCGGGATCGGCATTGGCGCCGGGCTGGCTTTGCTGCTCACGCCAAGAAGAGGAGAAGAGGTCCGCGACGCGATTGGCCGCGGTTATCGCAAAACCGTAGCCGGCCTCAGCGAGCGGGCCCATGATTTAAGAGAAGACCTGCGGGAGCGTGCTCATGACTTGAAAGCGGACTTGCAGGAACGTGCGCCCAAGTTGCTCCGTTTCGCGCGACATCGCGTGGATCGCCGGTTCCGCGAGAGTTGAATTCATCACCTTCGGCCCGACTAAAGCCGACCTGACACAGGTGTCGCACGTCGCGACACAATAACAGTAACGGTGGAACCGAAATGATCGATTCCGGTGACTGATGCTCGCAGAGCCGGAACCCGCTCCGATTGTGGCTGGATTCCTGTTCGCCGCTCGCAGCAAGCCGGCGATTCTCATTTTTTTCGACGCGCCTTCTGTTTGGCCGGCTTGTCGCCGGCTCCTTGCGCCTTCTCAAGCAGCACCACTACATGGGCGATGGCGGCGCGGTCGGTGCCCATGCCCTCGGGAGTCTTGGCCTTGATCCCAACCTGGTTCGGCTTGAGGCCGAGCAGCTGCGCCACACGCGCCTGGATTTTGTTTGCATGCGGACCGATCTTGGGCGAGGCCAGAATCAGCGTGGAATCCACATTGGCCACGACGTAGCCGGCGCGGCGCACCCGCTGGAGAGCTTCTTTCAAAAAAATCACCGAATCCGCGCCCTTCCACTTGGGATCTGTGGGCGGGAAGTAGCCGCCGATATCGCCCGCGGCCACGGCGCCGAGCAAGGCGTCGGTGAGCGCGTGCAGCAGGACGTCGCCGTCAGAGTGGCCGGCGAGGCCGCGGTCATGCGGCAGGTCGACGCCGCCGATCTTGAGAGGAACGCCTTCGCGAAATTCGTGTGAATCCCAGCCGTAACCGATTCTCATGCTTCTGAAGAACCTCCTACCGCGGATTCACGCGGATGAACGCGGATTTTCTTATTTGCATTTTCAAAGACAATTCTGCGGAATTGGGGCTTCGCACCGCCGAAGTTGAAGAGCAAACCGACTTCAAGGTCGGTGGCCCTTAGATAGTTCATCACCTGAGCGTCGTGCGAACGATCAAGGCTCTGCGCGGCTTTGAGCTCGATAAGAATCAGCCCGTTTACTACCAAATCGGCTTTGAAGTGTCCCACATCCCAGCCGCGGAAGAAAACGGGTGTCGCGACCTCTCGCTCCACGGAGAGCCCTGCCTGGGCAAGTGCGCGGTGCATAGAATTGCTGTAAACGGATTCCAGGAATCCATGACCAATTTCGTTGTAGACATCGAAGTAAACCCCGATGATCTTCTCGCTAAGTTCGGCGTGCAAAAGCTTTGAACTTTCGTTTTCCATAAAATCCGCGTTCATCCGCGCAAATCCGCGGTAAGGTTTTTCGTCAGCGGTGAGATTTCATCAAGAACTCCGCCAGCTCCAAGTCCGCCGGCGTGGTGATCTTGATGTTGCGGGGCGAGCCCATCACGACCCAGACGCTTTCCCCCAGGCGCTCGACCAGCGAAGCCTCGTCGGTACCGATGAACCCGTCGGCGGCGGCGCTCGAAAAAGCGCGCTCGATCAGCTCGTAGCGAAAGCCCTGCGGCGTTTGCGCCTGGACCACGCGCTCACGGGGGATGGTGGAAGTAATGATGGCGCCGTCCGCGGTCCGCTCCACCTGTTTGATCGTGTCCGATGCCGGCAGTCCGGCGATGGCGGCGCCGTGCTTTCCGGCTTCTCGGATCACGCTGGCGATGATCTCGTCGTCCACCAAGGGACGGACGGCGTCGTGCACCAGAACCACATCGTCCGCGGCCGCTTGGATCTGGGCCAGCGCATTGCCTACCGACTGCTGCCGGTGCTCGCCTCCCTCCACCATGGCTACCTTGGCGGACATCTTTTCTATTTCAAGTTGGCGGCTGAAGCGCTCCATCTCGCTCTTGCGCAACGCCACCACGATCTGGCTAACCTGCCGGTTGCGCGCAAAGACACGCAAAGTATGAAAGACGATAGGCGTGCCGTTGATCTCCAGAAACTGCTTGGAAGCTGGTTGCTTGCCGGCGGGCGCCATGCGCGTCCCCAGACCGGCTGCGGGAATAATGACGATCACCTTCATCTTCAATCAGGGAGGAAAAGTATAACAACTTTGGCGGAGCGCGGAGTGGAACCCCTGCCGCGGATGCACGCGGATCTCTTTCCAGCGTCCCGAACGCTGAAGGCGGAGGGATTTCTCGTCGTAACTTCCACCACCGACTCCTGGCCAACGGGCCTTCCGACTGTAGGGCTTCCTCGTCTCGCTCGGAACTTCGGAAAGAGCGCCACGAACCAGATAAGATTTGGATTGTGATCGACCGCGTCCGCACCTACATTCTTCACCAGCGTCTGGTCCAACCCGGAGACCGCGCTGCCGTGGCCGTCTCCGGAGGGGCGGATTCCGTAGCCCTTTTGCGGGTGCTGCTGGGGTTGCGCCAGGAGCTCGGAATCGTTATCTCGGTGGCCCACTTCCATCACGGAATCCGCGGCGCTGAGGCCGACGCCGACCAGCAATTCGTACGCGAACTCGCGGAACGATACGGACTGGAGTTGCATTCCGGCGCCGCCGATGTCCCCACCCATGCGCTCGAGCAGAAGTCCAGTCTGGAAACAGCGGCGCGCGAGCTTCGTCACCGCTGGTTCGCCGCTTTGCTGGACGAGGACAGAGCTGGGAAGATCGCCACCGCGCACACCCTTGACGACCAGGCGGAAACCGTCCTGATGCGCCTGCTGCGCGGCACGGGAAGCCGCGGTCTGGCCGCCATTTATCCCGAGCAGAAGGAAAAGCGCCTGGTGCGGCCTTTGCTGGGAGTGACTCGCCCCGAGATTGAAGCCTATCTCACCACTATCCGCCAGCCCTGGCGCGAGGATTCGAGCAATCGCGATCTCAGCCACACGCGCAATCGCGTCCGGCACGAGTTGCTGCCGTTTCTCGAGCGCGACTTCAATCCCGCGATCCGGCACACGTTGGCTGATTTCGCCGAAGTCGCCCGCGCGGAAACGGAATACTGGAATGCGGAAGCATCGTCAATGTTCGCGAGGTTGTTGCGCCCGGGAAAGCCCAGCCGCAGTGGACGCACTTCCAGCCGCGACGCCTCGCAGACAATGGCCATCGAGGTAGCCCCGTTCCAGGCTCTGCCTCTGGCGCTGCGGCGGCAGGTGCTCTATCAACTCGGCGAGCAGCTCGGTATGACGCTGGAGTTCACCCACATCGAGCAGCTCGTCGAGCTGGCCGGCGGCAAAATTCAGGGCCGGCGGGTGCCTTTGCCGGGCGGGATGGCGGCGCTCCGCAGCTTTCGCGAACTCCAGTTCGGCCCGCAACATGCGGCCGCTCCCGGCCCTGACTATCAATATTGTTTGCCGATTCCCGGCGAGGTCGCGGTTCCTGAGCTGGGATCGATCATTCGCGCCCGCCTGGTTCCTGCGGGAGAACCTTCTGCGGCGGGATATAATGCCGGAGCGCTCTTGGACCGCACTCTGCTCGCGCCGGAATTGACCGTCAGAAACTGGCGCGCGGGTGACCGTTTCTTCCCGGCTAAGACCCGTTCTCCAAAGAAGTTGAAGGACCTGCTGCAAGCCGGCCGGCTGGGCCAGCGATTGTCTTTAGCCCAGCGCAAAACCTGGCCGGTGGTCGAAAGTGCGGGCCAGATCGTGTGGGTTCGGGGCTACAGAAGCCCGGAAGGGCTGGCCGCCCCAGCCGGCAAGAATCACGACGCCGTGCTGATCGAGGAAACCGAGCTAAAGAAGGAATGAACCACATTCTTTTACGGGATTATCCGCGCGTGTTGCTCACCACCGAGCAGATCAGGAAACGTGTGCAGGAGATGGCGCGCCAGATTTCCGACGACTATCGCGGGAAGACGATCTATGCCGTCGGCGTGCTGGAGAACGGGTTCATCTTCATGGCCGATCTGGTTCGGCATATCGAGGTCCCGGTGGTCTGCCAGTTTCTCAAGGCGGAGTCCAAGGAGACCAGCTCTGGCACCGAAATCTTCTTCAGCTCCGAACTCGACGTCCGCGGGCAGGACGTGCTCCTGGTGGAAGCCCTGGTGCAATCCGGGGTGACCAGCGGGTATCTCATGGATAGCCTTCGCGGACGCGGGGCCAGCAGCGTGAAACTCGTTGTCCTTCTGGACAAGCAGGCGGCGCGCCGCATGGCCCTGCAGCCTGATTACTTTGGTTTTCTGATGCAGGAGGATTTTGTCGTAGGCTATGGCTTGGGAACGCCCGATATTGGACGGAATCTGCCCTATATTGCAGCCAAGGCGTAACCCTCCTGGAACCTGAGCTGATGAAGGGTTTTCTTCCCCTCCTGCGACGGCACAAAGGGTATAGAATCGTGGCAGGGCTAACTTTTAGACCCAAAACGGTTGCTCCCGCATCTAAGGGGTAGACCCAAAACTCTGCGCCAAAGGAAGCTTCAGCGAACTTTTCTACCCAAGAAGCGTCTATATTGGAGCAGCGTTTTTTTCGGGCATGGCCGTGTTACGGGCCAGAAATTTAGGAGTTATCTGAGTGAATTCGACATTCAAGACGGTGATTCTGTGGGTGGCGTTGGTTCTCGTGGGCTATGTACTCTGGCAGGTGATCACCCGCGGCACTAACACCGCCAAGGAGCAGGAGCCTGCCTACAGTGATTTCATGGCTTCGGTGGCCCAGAACAAGGTCCAGGAAGTCACAATTGAGGGCACTCAAGCGCGAGGCAAGTATACCAACGGCCAGAGCTTCCACCTGGTTGTTCCCACCAACAACCCTGAGATGTGGAAAGCGCTGGATGCCAATAAGGTGAAGTACTCACTCAAGGACAGCCAGGGCTCGAACTGGATCATGATGCTGATCCAATTCTCGCCTTTGCTCCTGATCGGCGTGCTCTGGTTCATCATGATCCGGCAGATGCAGACTGGCGGCAACAAGGCGCTCAGCTTCGGCAAGAGCCGTGCCCGCCTGCTCTCCATGCAGCAGAAGAAGGTCACCTTCAAAGACGTAGCCGGCGTGGATGAAGCCAAAGAAGAGCTGCGTGAGATCATCGAGTTCCTGCGCGAGGCGCAAAAATTCCAGAAGCTTGGCGGACGCATTCCCAAAGGCGTTCTGCTGGTCGGGCATCCCGGCACCGGCAAAACTTTGCTGGCGCGCGCGGTGGCCGGCGAAGCCAACGTTCCTTTCTTCAGTATCTCCGGTTCGGATTTCGTGGAGATGTTCGTAGGCGTGGGCGCCAGCCGCGTCCGCGACCTGTTCGAGCAGGGCAAGAAGAACGCGCCCTGCATTATCTTCATCGACGAAATTGACGCCGTCGGCCGCCATCGCGGTGCCGGCCTGGGCGGCGGACACGACGAGCGCGAGCAAACTCTGAACCAGCTCCTGGTCGAAATGGACGGCTTTGAATCTAACGAAGGCGTGATCCTGATCGCGGCCACCAACCGGCCGGACGTGCTGGATCCGGCGCTATTGCGCCCCGGCCGCTTCGACCGCCGCGTGGTGGTTCCGCTTCCCGATGTTCGCGGCCGCGAAGAGATTCTGCGCGTTCATACCCGCAAGATTCCCTTGGCCGATGACGTGGATCTCTCCATCCTGGCGCGCGGCAGCCCGGGCTTTTCCGGGGCCGAACTCTCCAACATGGTGAATGAGGCCGCGTTGAACGCCGCCCGCAACAATCGCAAGTCCGTGCTCATGTACGATTTTGAGCTGGCCAAGGACAAAGTCCTGATGGGCGCCGAGCGCAAGAGCATGCTGCTGACCGACGACGAGAAGAAGGTCACGGCATATCATGAGGCCGGACACGCCATCGTGGCGGCGCTGATGCCGCACGCCGATCCGTTGCACAAGGTCACCATCATCCCCCGCGGGATGGCTCTGGGCGTAACCATGCAACTGCCGGAGACGGACAAACACAACTACACCCTCGATTATCTCGAGACCAAGATCGCCGTCATGATGGGCGGACGCCTGGCCGAGGAGATCTTCCTCAACCAGATGTCCACCGGCGCCGGCAGCGATATTGAAAGCGCTACCGAGCTTTCCCGCAAGATGGTCTGCGAGTGGGGCATGAGCACGCTCGGCCCGCTGACCTTCGGCAAGAAGGAAGAGCAGATCTTCCTCGGCCGCGAGCTTGCGCAGCATCGCGACTTCAGCGAAGAGACCGCCAAGGAGATCGACTCCGAGGTCCGGCGCCTGGTCAACAAGGGATACGAGAGGGCGAAGAAGGTCATCCTGGAGAACAAAGAGACCCTGGCGCGGATTGCCGAAGCCCTGCTCGACCGCGAAGTGCTCGACGCCAACGAACTCAAGCTGGTCATGGAGGGCAAGCAGCTTCCCGCGCGCGTGATCCCGCACAAGGGCGAAGACGTGCAACAGGTGCTGCGCCCCGAGCCGGGACGCGCTCCGGGAATCGTCCCTGGAAAACCCTCACCGGCATAAGCGCAACAGACTTGAACCAAACGGGGCAGCTTCGGCTGCCCCTGATTTTTTGTGCTCGCTTATCGGGCTGGCGATCCGCCCATGCAACCGAGAAACGTCAATCGAGCTTCCGGACACCGCTGTTGAACCCAAACGAATAAATTGCCTTGCCCCGGACAGCGGTTACATCGACGAGACCAAACTCAGCCATGCGACTGTCAAGACTCAGGTGCCGGCTATCGCCCAGAAGAAACAGCTTACCGGCCGGCAGCGATATCGGACCCGTGTGCCGGATTTCATCAAACAGGGGCCCTTCGAACAGCGCATAGGTTCGTGGATCGGAGTCCCGTTGACCAGAACAGTGTCGCCTCGGACCTCAACCGTCTCTCCACCCACGGCAACCACCCTCTTCAATATGAGAATTCCCGGCGACATAGGAGACATGGCAACTATGACGTCGCCGCGCCGGGGAGTGGCATGGCGGTAATACCAGGTGTCCACCATCACGCGGCTGCCTTCAGGAATGGCGGGTGCCATGGATCGGGAGGG
>DATDGY010000059.1:0-16734 GCA_036521855.1 Candidatus Angelobacter sp. | reverse complement strand
GCTCGGGCTTACAAACAATTAACGCATCCCTTATCCCATCCTTATGCGTTTTTCCATCTAATGCTTTTTGGGGCGGAAGGCCCTGGAGGTCACAGAAACATGATGTACCGATCAATCAAGCCGCTGGTTGTGGATGCGGTTCAAGTCAAAGAACCCGCGGATGTTCCCACTCAGGGAGGTGTTGTGCACGTGAACCCGGGGGACTGGCTGCTGCGCGACCCACAAGGAAACCTTGTGCGCGTTGACGACCTTAATTTCAAATGCACATATGAGCTGCTCGAGAGCTCTGCCCGCCTGGAGGAGTTTCGCGAAGGCAAACCCTGCGGTTGCTGAGCTCACCTCCCTGGCGGAACCAAGGAGGCATTCATGCCCGCACCTGTGGTTGCGTCCGCCAGCCAACCCACCTCAGCCTTAAGCTCCGCCGTTAGCGGTCCTCATGCACAGCTACGAGGTTTCGCCCTCACTGTCGCGCTCCTGCTCTTCGCCGGTGTGGAGCTGCAAGCGCAAACGGCTCCTGCGGCGAGCGATCCGGCTAGTGCGGAGACAAGCGAACTCCGCGAGCTGCGTGAAGCTGTGCGCGAGCTGCAAGTCCAGGTCGCGGAACTGAAGCGGGAGCTTCACGGCCAGCGCACGACCGACGCAAGACCAGTGAGCACTGCGGCACCTGCCGCGGGCACGGCATCGGCAGCGCCGGTTCAAGCTGCTGCCGGCCAGGACAATGCCGCAGCTCAGGCCAAGCCGGACGGGGCTGAGCAGGCCCTGGACTTTCTGCGCCGGACCACCATCGAGGTCGGCATCGACACCTACTACGGATTCAACTTCAACGATCCCATCGGCCGCGTCAACCTCCTGCGCGCCTATGACGTGAGCAGCAACGCCTTCAGCCTGAACCAGGCCAACGTTATCCTCAAACAAGATCCCGATCCCGCCGCAGGCCGGCGGTTTGGCGCGCGCCTCGACCTGCAGTTCGGGCAAGCCACGGAAACGCTGCAAGGGAACGCTGCCAACGAGCCGCGGCCGGACGTTTATCGCAACGTGTTCCAAGCGTATGGAACCTACGTCTTCCCCGCAGGGAGCGGCCTCACGCTGGATGTGGGCAAGTTTGCCAGTTCCTTGGGCTATGAGACCAACTATTCCAAAGACCAATTCAACTATTCTCGATCCTACTGGTTCGACTTTCTGCCCTTCTATCACATGGGCGCGCGCGTGAATTACAAGGTCAACGATGCAGTCGCCCTGAATTACTGGCTGGTCAACGGTACGCAGCAAACCGAGGCTTTCAACGGCTTCAAAGACCAGTTCTTCGGCGTGACACTGACGCCAACCAAGACCATCAATTGGAATGTGAACTACTATCTGGGGCAAGAGCACCCTGACGTGGTGTTCTTCCCCAACGGCGGCGCGCCGCCCAATTCGCCGACGTTTCAGGGGCTTCCCTTTCAGCCGATCCCGAATGCCCCCAACGGCCGGCTGCACATCTTCGATACCTATATCACCTGGCTGTCCACGCCCAAGCTCACGTTCGTCTTAGAGGGCGATTATGTGATCGAGCGGTTGTTCAAGGAATCAGCTCCATCCACGGTGTGGGGCGGAGCCGGGTATGTCCAGTATCGGTTCACGCCGAAGGATGCATTGGCGGCCCGCGGCGAGTACCTGGGGGACCAGGGTGGGTTGTACAGCGGGAAGACCGAAGCCTTGAAAGAGATCACGGTCACGTACGGCCACAAGCTCGTTTCAGGCTTCCTGGTGCAGACAGAATTTCGTCGCGATTTTTCCAACCAGCCGGTCTTTCTTACCGACACGTTGGGCGCGCTAAGTAAGCACCAGAATACAGCCACAGTCGGCCTAATCTGGTGGTGGGGGAACAAGAACACTGAAACCTGGTGAGCCTACATCTCCAGCTTGAACCGTGTGGCGGCAAGGTTGTACATCTTGCGCCACACCAGGCGATTGACGGTTACCACGGTAGCGGCCATGAAGATGGTGGAGGCAAACAGCAGGCGGAAGTTACTGTCGTCAGAGGCTTGGCTGATCAGCGCTCCCAAGCCGACGGTGGAGTAAACCTGCCCGTGCAGATGAAAATACTCGGCAATGATGCTGGCGTTCCATGCTCCTCCCGAGGCCGTTACCAGCGCCGTGACCAGATAGGGAAAGATGGCGGGCAGAATCAGTTTGGTCCATCGCTCCCTGCGGCTCAAACGGAAAACGGTGCAGCATTCCGCCAGTTCCGTGGGAATCGCGCTGGCTCCGGCGATCACGTTGAACAGCAAGTACCATTGCGTGCCCAGGAGGAGGAGCGCCATGGAAGCGATTCCCATCCCGCCGCCCACGCTGAGCAGGGCCAACAATACAACCGGAAAGAGCGCTGTGGCCGGAACCGACGCTGCGATCTGGGCCAGCGGTTGGGCGATCCGGGCCAGCCTGGGATGGGTTCCGATGGCCACGCCTGCGGGCACGGTCCACAGCGCGCCCAGGATGAGAGCCGCGGTCACGCGCAGAAAAGTAGCCAGCAAACCTTTCAAGATCGCGGCCAGTTCACCGCGGCTCAGCCCGGTCAACAGAACCCCGCCCCGGAACGCCAGATAGGCCGCCCCGCAGAGGAACGCGATGCCGATCGATGCCTGCAGCCATCGGCGGAAAGGGGCCTTCGGCACGGTTCTTTCTTCAGCATGCTCCCTGGCAAAGTGCTGCAACATGCGCTCGCGTAGGGGCGCAATGGTCTTGCGCGACAGCAGATCGATGATCTGGGAGCGGCGAACGAAGGTCAGGACCGCCGAGTTGGGGGTTTCCGAGGCTTCCACGCTCTCGAATTTGAATTTTTGCGCCCACGCCACCACGGGTCTCCACACGAGTTGGTCGGTCAGGACAATCACGGCCACCATGGTGCTGAGGCCATAGGTGATGGCGCGCGTGTCTCCGGCGCTGGCCGCGGTTTGCAGATAAGACCCCAGCCCGGGCAGGCGAAAATCGCGCTTGCCCAGCACGAACATCTCGCACGCCATCAGGAAGAACCATCCGCCGGCCACCGACATCATGGAATTCCACACCAGGCCGATCACCGAGTACGGCAGCTCCATTTGTGTGAAACGCTGCCACCAACTGAAACGATAGAGCCGCGCCGCTTCGCGCATTTCCTGGGGAATGCTTTTAAGCGACGAATAGAAACTGAACGCCATGTTCCAGACCTGGCCGGTGAAGATGAGCAGGATTGATCCCAGCTCAACCCCGAGCTGCCGGGTGGGAAACAACGCCACCATGGCCAGCATCACGCCGGGGAGAAAACTGAGGACAGGAATGGACTGGAGCACGTCCAGCAGGGGAACCATGAAGCGCTCAGCGCGGGCGTTATAAGCGGCCACGTAGCCGTACACCAGGGTGAAACCAAGGCTCAGGAAATAAGCGATGCTGATCCTCAGCACGGAATAGAGAGCGTACACGGGCAAAGCGCGGACGCGCAGGTCGATATCCACTTGCGGCGTGAGCGGACCCGACCAATAGCGGGCCAGGCTAACCACGCTGTAGAGTATGGCGATGCCGAGAATAAAAATGGGGACTTCCACGACCAACGAACGTCCCAGCCAGGGCAACGACGGCCAGGGGATCTTAGCCGTGCTGGCGGAATTATGCGGCTGCTGGTTCATCGCACCTGCTCAACTTCATCCCGCCGGGGAACGGCGGTCAACGACGCCTGGTAACGATCTTCGCGCCTCAGCCGGAAATCGGAAGCGCGGCCGGCGAGCCTTGCCAGCGCGAGGGTAACAAACGCACCCATGATGAACATGGCGGCCAAGGCGCAAACGTCGTTGATGTCGCCCACTCTCCACACGGTTCCCGTCGGATCGGCCACAGCAGAGGGCGCAGACGTTGGAATCACGCGAAGAACGCTCCCGGCGGCACACACGGCATAGAAGAGAACTGCTAGGCGCTGGTGAGCAAATTGCGGAGGATTCGTCGCTTCGAAGCGCCGTCGATGAAAGATCGCGAACAACTGGTAGATGAGATAGTTCGTCAGATACCAGCCCAGAAAATTGGTGACGGGAACGCCGAAATAAGCTCCTCCCCGAGTCCATATCCAATAGTGCCCGACCGTAGACAACGCTGGATCCATGGACAAGTCCCACGCAACCATGATGAAGCTGGCTGCCAGGGGAAGCGTCACAAGCCGCGTCCCGGCCAATTCGTCGCTGCTGTTGCTGGCGCTTAGGATCACTTTGGCCACTGCCCACGCGATGAAGCCAATGCCCAAATACGCCGGGCCCATGAGCATCGGGACGAGGAAGAGCTTCGGTCCCATCCCGTCAGTGAAGTAGTAATGGCCAAAAGGAAAGCCGGTGCGGACGCCTATCGCCTCCATGAGGTAGCCGACGCCCAGGCTGATTGCGGCGAAGGCAAGAATGCCTCGGGGCCGATAAGCAATAGCGCCATGAATCATGGCGAAGAGCACGGCGGGAAGGATTTGCGATGCCGCATACCACGGCGGAGGAAAAGCGTGGGGAAAAAGCGGCAGCACATTCGCTGCCGCATAGAGCGCCAGCAGCAGCCAGAGTGCCAGCTGCGGCCCTCTCTGCTTCTGTGCGGCGGTATCGCTCGGTGCAGTCATTCGGCTGTTTACGGCTCCTCTAGGACTGTTGCGCGGGGAACTCGGGGTTCTCTTCGCTCTCCGCTTCGGCAGCTCGGGGCAGGTAGAGCCGCTGCTCTTCGGAATCGTAGTTAAACAGCTCGCAATAGCGGCCCCAGTTCAAGACCGTCTCCAACTGGCGCTGTATTTCTTCTTCCGGGTGGTGCTCGTCCAGGATGTCGCGGAAAAGCTCCAAAGGAATGCTGTGGTCCGACTTTCCCCGCAGAATCTTGTCAATCTGCTGAAACAGCAAAATGTGGGAGAGTGCGGCCTCGCGGAACAGTTGCTTTTGCGTATCAATATCGGCCTCAACCCAGGTCTTTCCGGCCGGGGTGATGTCCACATCGCCTTCCTTCAGTTCGGCAAAACCCAGCAGCACGGCCGCTTCCACGATGGGAAAGAGATCATCCACTTCCATCAGCAGCTGTTCGGAGAGATGGTAGAGGTCTTCCGTCCCTCCGCTGTCGACGAGGATTTCCAGCAGGCCGGCGATGCCGCCCGGACGCGCGTGCGGCAGCAGCGGATATCGCGCCGGCTGGGTCCGCGTACCGGGAGTCGGCGGCGCCAGGACGGCGTCCGGCGTAGTCATTACCTTATATATGTAGTCCACATAGACCACAAACTGCGGCGACTTTCGGTCGCGAGGCTGCGGCAGGGGGATGCGGAAGTCCGCGCGAATGCGGGCGGGATTGCGGCCCAGCACGATCACGCGATCGGCCAACAAAACGGCCTCTTCGATGTTGTGGGTGACGATGAAGATGGTCTTGATGTCCATCTTGTTTTCGAGCCAGAGATCCATCAGTTCGCCGCGCAGGTTTTCGGCAGTCAGCACGTCCAACGCGGAGAACGGCTCGTCCATGAACAACACTTCGGGCTGGACGGAGAGGGCGCGGGCGAATCCTACGCGCTGCTTCATGCCGCCAGAAAGTTCTTTGGGATACGCGTTCTCAAATCCTTTCAAACCCACGGTGTTGATGGAGCGCAGGGCGCGCCGCCGCCGGTCCACGGCCGTCATCCCGCGCGCCAACAGCGGCGCTTCAACGTTTTCGATCACCGTCAGCCAGGGAAAGAGCGCGAAACTCTGAAAGACGATAGCCACGTTGGGAACGATCTCCGAAAGCGGACGCCCATGCCACAGGACCGCTCCCGACGACGGCTGGCTCAAGCCGGAAAGCATGCGCAGCAAAGTTGACTTTCCCGATCCGGAAGCGCCCAGCAAAGCGACAATCGTCCCGGGATACACCGAGAGATCAAGCGGAGCAATGATCTGGACATTGTGGCCGTCCGCCTGGGGAAATGATTTCTCGAGCGCGCGCGCTTCGATAAGGGCCTCTTCCTCCGGCGCAGGCGCCTCAACAACCGGAGCTTCTACCGCAGGCGCTTTGCCGGTCGTGACTGTGGATAACGGCGGATGAATTATGGAAGCTGGCCGTGGCGCTTCCACCGGCTTCGGAGATGATGACGGCAGCTTGATCTCCCCGATCTCATCTTCCAGGCGCTGCCAGGCCTCTTCCGGCAGTTCGTCAAAAAGTTGCATGCGCTCGTCGGGCGGCAACTCGTCGAGAATGGCGCGCATGTCAGACGGATTCCGCGTGTGCAGCAGGACATACTGCATGTAGTACGGAAAATGGGTCAGGATACTGGCCGCAACGTCCACCGGCAACATGCTGAACAGTCTTTGCTGCTGCTCATCGGCCACGGAGGCGATGAAATCGGCAGCCTGCGAGCGCGGCAGCCTGGCCAGCGCCGAGGCGGCGTCTTGCCATCGCTCCTGTGTCACCAGGTCATGAATGATTTCAGCCGGCAAACGAATCCTTCCTCACTTTAAGATCTCAGTCATCCAGGCACCTGGCGCCCACTCTCGCCGGCTCGCCCGAGGATGCATTCCTTACGAGGCTTGCGCGCCCTCGGGTTGAAACCTGTAACCCACCCAGGGATCGGTCAAGATGTACTGCGGAGTTTCCGCCGGTTCGATCTTCTTGCGCAACTGGTTGATGAAGACGCGAAGATACTCCGGCTGCTGCACGCTTTCCCCGCCCCACACGGCGTTGAGCAAGACGCGGTGCGTCAGGACCTTGTTGGGATGACGCGCCATGTAGAGCAGAAGATCAAACTCCTTGGGCGTGAGGTGGACCTCCCTGCCGCCGACTCGCACCAGCCTGGACTCGGGGTTGATATAGAAGTCTCCCTCTGTAATGGGTTCCGACGCGGTCTCAGGGCCGGTCACCCGCCGGAGATTGGCCCGCACCCTGGCCAGCAGCTCGTTCACGCTGAAGGGCTTGGTCACGTAGTCATCGGCGCCGGCGTCGAGCGCTTCCACCTTGGCTTTCTCTTCCCCGCGGACCGAGAGCACGATAATCGGCGTCTGCGACCTCTTGCGCACTGTGCGGCAAAGTTCCACGCCCGAGATTCCCGGCATCGACAGGTCGGTGATGATCAGATCAGGAAGCCAGTCCTGGGCCGCGTGGCAGCCGCTTTCGCCATCCGCGGCGGTCTTCACTTCATAGCCTTGCGCGCTCAGCGTGGTCCTTAGCACGCGGGTGATCTGGGTCTCGTCATCGACCACCAGGATGCGGCTTCTCTCGGCCATCTCAAACCACTTCCTGGGTCACAATGTGAACATCGACCGCGGGCGCGTGCGCCAGCATCCTCTGGATGGCCGTCAGGTAGAGGTACTTTCTCCAGCCATGCACCGCGGAGCGGCCGAAAATCACCTGTGTGATCTTGTACTCGCGGATGAACTCGCCTACCGACTTGGCCACGTTGCTGCCCTCCATCTGGATGACCTTGGCGCCAAGGTTCTCGGCAAAACGAATGTTGGCAGCCAACGCACGGGTACGTTCTTCAGTGCGGCCTTTGCCGGTTTCGATGTGCACCACGTAGAACTCCGCATCGAGCCCGTGAGACATGCGCGCACCGCGCGCAATGAGCTGCTGTGATCCGGGATTGGAGCTGATGCATACCGCGACCCGTTCGCTCACCCCCCAGTTCTGATCGATGTGCTTGCGCTGGAGATACGACTCCAGGCTGCGGTCCACGGAATGAGTCACGTGCCGCAAAGCCAGCTCGCGTAAGGCCAGGAGATTTCCCGGGCGGAAGAAATTGGTCAGCGCTTTTTCCGCGCGCTCCACGGGATAGATGTCGCCACGGCGCATCCGCGTCTGCAAGGCTTCCGGCGTAAGGTCGGCCACCACCACTTCATTGGCGCGCTCCAGCACCCAGTCCGGGACCGTTTCCCGGACCTGGATCCCGGTGATGGTCTGGACCGTCGGGGTTACGCTCTCCAGGTGCTGGATGTTCATGGTGGAGAGCACGTCGATCTTGGCTTCCAGGAGTTCCAGCACGTCTTCGTACCGTTTCTTGTGTTTGCTGCCATCGATGTTGGTGTGGGCCAGTTCGTCCACCAGCACCACCTGCGGTTTGCGCGCGAGGACGGCGTCCACGTCCATCTCTTCGAACATGGTGCCCTTATATTCGAGCGCCTTTCGCGGCACCGTTTCAAGCTGGGCGATCAGCTCGGCTACGCCTTTTCGCCCGTGCGTCTCCACCACGCCGATGACCACGTCCTCACCGCGTTTGCTGCGGCGGATGGCTTCGCTCAGCATGTTATAGGTCTTGCCGACTCCCGGGGCGTAGCCCAGAAAGAGCTTGAAGATGCCGGTCTTCTTTTCCGGGGCAGCTTGCTCCAGCCATTGCTCGGGCGTCTTAGGCACTCGCGAAGTCCTTTGCTGCGGAGGTATTTGGAACTCGGATACAATCAGCCCGTGAAGTTCAAGCTCACTCCCCGAGCAGCTCTGCGTTTCCTGGCCTGCGCCGTTCTTCTGGCGCTGATTGTCTTTGTATACGTGAAAGTATTGCACGTCAATCCCACCACCGTTGCAGTGACGTTCCTGCTGGCCGTTCTATCGGTTTCCGCCGCTTGGGGCTTGCGTTATGCCCTCCCTTTGTCCATCGGCGCAGCATTGTGTTTCAACTTCTTCTTTCTCCCCCCGGTGGGAACACTGACCATCCACGATCCCCAGAACTGGGTGGCGTTGTTCGCCTTCTTCTTTGCCGCGGTCGTTGCCAGCAACCTCTCCGAGCGTGCCCGCCGGCAGACCAACGAGGCCCACCGCCGACGCCGCGACGTGGAACGGCTCTACGTCTTCAGCCAGCAGTTGCTGGTGGCTGACAACGTACTCGAGCTGCTGAAAAGCGTCCCCCGATATGTGGTGGAAACATTCGGCGCGGTCCACGCTGCCGTGTACCTGCCCGTCCGCGATCAAGCGTACCGCTCTGACGCCGACCGCCAGGAGATTCCACTGGAGAGCTTGCGGGAAGCCTCCGCGCGAGGCGAGCTCTTGATCGACCCGGCCCGGCGTCTGGCGGTGGCGCCCCTGCGCATGGGAGTCCGCACCGTTGGAGCGCTGGGGATCAGCGGCGAGCTGCTTTCCCGGGAAACGCTGGAAGCTGTAGGCAGCCTGATTGCCACCGCCATCGAGCGCGCTCGCGCCGTGGAAGACCTCACTCACACCGAAGCCTCGCAGGAAAGCGAGCGCCTGCGCTCGGCGTTGCTCGATTCCGTCACCCACGAGTTCCGCACGCCGCTCACCGCAATCAAGGCCTCGGTCACTACTCTGCGCTCCGAGGCCGCGCTAACGCCGGAGCAAAAGCAGGACTTGCTGGCAGTGATAGACGAAGAGAGCGACCGCCTCAACCGCCTGGTGGGCGAGGCCGTGGAGATGGCCCAGCTTGACGCGAAAGAAGTGAAACTCGATCTGGGCCCGCACCAGATTCGCGAAGCCATTGACGAGGCCCTGGAAGATTCGAAACAGGTGTTGAGCAGCCATCCTGTTGAAGTGCGTCTGCCCGAGCGCCTGCCCGCAGCCCTGATGGACGTAACCTGGATCAAAAAGGTCTTGCAGCATCTCCTGGAAAATGCCGCCAAGTACTCGCCGCCCGGCTCCGCCATCTTTGTGAGCAGCGAAGCCAAGAACAGCCGCCTTATCACCAGCGTGGCCGACCGCGGTGCCGGCATCGACGATCTGGAGCGGTCCATGGTCTTTGACAAGTTTTATCGCGGCCAAAGCCAGCGCTATCGCGTTCAAGGCACGGGCATGGGGCTGGCCATCGTGAAAGCCATTGTGGAAGCGCACGGCGGACGCATCGAGGTCACCAGCCAGTTGGGCCGCGGCTCGGTGTTCTCCTTTGGACTTCCGCTGGCCTAAGCGCCTGCCCATTCTCGGCCGTCATCGTCCCTTTTCCTGGCACTGCAAAGAGTGGTCCGCATCCGGCCGGACGAGTATTGTTCCCGAATAGATCATTGCGGCAGCGGGAACAGCCGCGCCTCCACGCCTGGACGAGGGTTCTTCCTTTAGAATTGTGCGGAGCGGCCTCATGCGAATCCTCACCAGTGATGAAGTACGACAGGCTGAGCGCGAAGCCATCAGCCGCCCGAATATGTCGACGCTGGTCCTCATGCAGCGGGCGGGCACAGCCGTGGCCCAATTCTGCCTGGCTCAGTTCAAATTCAATTCGGTTTGTGTGGTCTGCGGCAAAGGCAATAACGGCGGCGACGGCTTGGTGGCGGCGGAGGCGCTACGGTCCGTGGCCGGGAGGGTCTCGGTCATTATTCTCGCGCAAGACGCGAACGGACTAAGCACGGACGCGGCCGAGATGTGTTCTCGTCTGAACCTGCAGCCGATCTGGATCACCGATCCGGCGGCCTTTGACAGCGCTGCAGTCCGCGAGGCCCTTGCCGCCGACCTAATCGTTGATGCGGTGGTCGGCACCGGTTTCAAGCCGCCACTGCGCGGTCTCCCCAAACGAGCCGTGGAAGCTATGAATGACGCCTTTGGCGCCGTGGTCTCGGTTGATTTGCCTTCCGGCGTTGATGCCGATCTCACGTGCCCGGCGCATGAGAGCAATGAGGATATGGTCTTTGCCCACGGCATCATCACTTTCATCGCCCCCAAGCCGGCGCATGTCTTTGGAGAGCTCACCGCGGGTCCAATCGCGGTCAGCGAGATCGGCGTCCAGCCCGTGCTGGTTCCTAACCAAACCGGCCTCAGCGCGATCACCGGGCAGGAAGTGGGCATTGCGTTCCCGCCCCGACCGCGCGACTCCAACAAGGGCCTATTTGGCCACGTTCTGGTGATCGCTGGCTCGCTAGGCAAGGGCGGAGCCGCAGGGCTTGCCGGTATGGCAGCGCTGCGAACCGGGGCCGGCTTGGTGACCGTTGCGTGTCCCGAGTCGATCCAGGCCACGGTCGCAGGCTTTGCTCCGGAGTTGATGACGGAGGGACTGCCGGAAACTGATGAAGGTTCTATCGCAATGGAAGCCTCCGGCAAAGTGGACCGGCTTCTCGCCGGCAAAGACGTGGTGGTGCTCGGTCCCGGCGTCTCCCGCAACGCCGAGACCGCAGAGTTCGTGCGGCGGCTGGTCCTGCGCTGTCCATCGCCATTGGTGGTGGATGCCGACGGCTTGAATGCCTTTGACGGCCATTCCGCCGAATTGAAGCCCCGCGGTGAAACAGCGCCGTTCCGCGTTCTAACTCCTCATCCCGGCGAAGCAGCGCGGTTGCTGGGTATTTCGATCAAGGAAATACAAGCGGACAGGTTGGCAATGGCGAAGCGAATCTCGGGTGAGACCGGCTCGTGCGTGGTGCTGAAAGGATCGAGAACGATTGTGGCCGGCTTCTCCGACGAGACCTGGATCAACATGACTGGCAACCCGGCGCTGGCCAAAGGCGGATCGGGCGACGTGCTTTCCGGCATCATCGGCGCGGCTCTGGCTCGGCACGCAACCGGATCCAAGGCCCAGCAGTACGCCGGCACGACCGCTTCAGGGGAGTCTGCCGACACGGCCGGAACAGACTCTCAGACGGGCGCTCGAATCAAGGAATACCAGGAGCGGCGGCTCAAACTGAACTCCGCCCAGGCAGACGCCTTCCTCAACGACATACGCGTGGCCGCCGCAGTCCACCTGCACGGCTTGGCGGCGGACCTAGCCCGTGACCGGCTGCACGAGAACACTGTTCTCGCCAGCGATGTGCCGCATCAACTCTCGGCGTCATTCCGGGAGTGCGAACTGGAGATGAATCAGGGATTGTTTTATCTGCAGAAGTGATCTCGGCGCCGCGTGCAATAACACTCTCTTTCAGTTCTTTGCTGTCCGGAGAGAAGCGTCAGACGTTCCGGAGCTCAGTGCCGGACCGGCTCAATGGCGTTACAATCCTTCTCGGCACAGGTGAATCAATGAACGGCCCTGCCACAGCCAGCCGAGCCACTGTACTGCTCTTCACCGGTGTCGCCGGCAGCGTTGACGCCATCACTTACCTGACGGCACACGTCTTCACTGCCAACATGACCGGCAACGCCGTATTGCTGGGCATTGCCGCGGGACAGGGTAACGGCAAAGCGGCCGTCAGCTCTCTCGTCGCACTGGTGGCGTTTGTCGGCGGCGTGGTGCTGGGCGCTGGAATCGTTGGAGAAGGCGACGCGGCCAGCGCGCCGGCCGACGTCCGTCGCGCCGTATGGCTTGAAACCTTCATCCTTGCTATCTTCGTCGTCGTTTGCTTTGCGCCCTTGCCGCTGCCCGGACGCGTGACGGTGCTCCTGCTGATCGTTTCTTCCGGTCTGGCCATGGGCCTGCAAAGCGCCGCTGTCCGTCGTCTGAAGCTGCCCGGGATCGCCACCACATACATTACCGGGACCATCACCATTCTGTTTTCAGGGCTGGTGCACCATTGGCGCCCAGCTCGCGCCGGCGGTGGGGCAACTCCGGCTGACGCGAACGTCGGATTTACGCCAGTCAGCCAGAAACATTCCCTCGTTTTGCAGGCCGAGGTCTTCTTTTCCTATACGATCGCCGCGCTCGCCTGTGCCGCGTTCCACACCTACTGGCCCTCGGGAATCGCTGTGCTGCCTTGGCTCGCGCTCATTGCTGTGGATGTATCGCTGGCCCGCCATCGGCGCGCGGATTCTTGATTTCTGTTGGCCGCTCACGCGGGCGGGCCATCCGGGATGGCTGCTGAACTTTAGAACTGAAACACCAGGCCGGCAGTCGGCGTGATAGGCAGCCCGCGCTCGGTCACAGCGACCGGCTGCCCGGTGACCGGATTGAAAGCGGTGGGCAGGAGCCGCGGGTTGTTGTGGTTCGTCAGGTTCAAGCCTTCCACATAGAGCGTCATTTTCCAGCGGGAAAAAGTCCAGGCCTTATCCGCGCGCAGGTCCAGGCGTTCGTAGCGGCCGAGCCGCGTCTGGTTGAATCCCACCAGCACAAGAGTGTTGCCAACCTGCTCGAAGACGGGGCCGGGCAGAGGCAGGCCGGAACCGTACACGAATTTCCCGGCCAGGTTAATGCTGGGCGTCAAACGATACATGCCAAAGGCGTTCAGCGTGTGCCGCTGGTCTTGGTCGGTGGGGCCGGTGAGCACCGGACCCAGGATCTGATTGCCGGTGGCGGAAACAACCGAAGTTGGCATTTGTTGTCGAGCGTAATCCAGCGTGTACCCAATCCATCCTGAAAGGCGATTCGCGCTTCGCCTCTGAATCACGAACTGAAGGCCGCGAGAGTAGTCGCGGCCATTGGGAAAGACGATGGTCGGCGCCGGAACCGGGTTGGCCACAACCGGTCCGCACCCAGTCGGTGTAAGGACTCGCCCGCCGACGAGCTGTGTGTTTTCGCGGGCAAAGCCTTCGAGGCGCAGGAGAATGTTCTCGCCAAAACGCCGTTCCACCGCGGCCGTGTAATGATTGGACCGCTCCACGATTTCCTCGGGAAACGTCACTGGGAAGGGCGTTGGGACAGTGCCGCAGGTTACGGCCAGAGAGGCGAAGTCGGGAAACTGCGCGTACCGGCCAAAACCGAAATGTACCCAGGTGCGCGATGCCGCTTGCCAGGCCGCTGAAAACTGAGGCGAGACAGGTTGCGCATCCACTTGCTCGATCTTGTCCCAACGGACTCCGCCCATCACATGCAGGCGATGATTGAAGAAAGAGGAAACCTGTTGAACGTAACCGCTTTGACGAAATCCCGTGCCGTCGGCCAAGTCAAAGAACCCAGGGCTGGAGTTGGGAGAGTATTGGATACCGTAACCGCTGTCCCGCAACTTGCGGCCGGTGTAGCCCGCCTCCAGGATCTGATCTTGACTCCACTTCCACACCGCTCTGGCTCCGCCCACCCACTCGCCGTAGTAGTCGGTTTGTAAGAGCTGTCCCGACGGATTGTGCGTATCAAACAGCTGGCGGATGTAAGCGCCGTGCGTTTCCACAAGCAAGCTGGGCGTGGCCGCGAATCGCCACCCCATCCGGGCCAGGGCAAAGTTGTTGTTGCCCGTCTTCAGCGTATTGTCGTCGGGCATGTTAACCGACTGGTTCAAAGTAGTGCGACCGTCAAGGGCGTAGAAATTGACGTTTTGACGCGATGATAAGTCATAGCTCAGCTTGAGATCGGCGTCTTCGAAAGCAATGTCGGTAAAGGGATCTCCGCCCTCGCGGTGCACCAGATAGCCCAGATAGCTCTTGCGCGCGGATGCCAGCCAGGAACCCTTGTGCGACTCTCCCAACTGGCCTTCACCGATGAAGTTGCTGTCCGCCATGCCGATGGACGCGGTGAACAGAGGCTTGGTGCGGCTGCCTTCGCGAGTGTGAACGTCCAAAGCCGCGCCGGTCGAGTCGCCGAAAAGCTCCGGAAAACCTACAGCCAGAAGGGTCAACTCGTCCACGGTTTCGCTGCTGAAGACGCTGAGCGAGGCCCCGTCGTTGACGTTGGGGATATCGTGGAAGGGGTGCGGCACGAGCACATCATCAACGTAAACGGATACCTTGCTGAACGGCGCACTGCGGACGGAAAATTCGCCCAGAAAGTCATTGTTGTCCGATGGGGTAACACCGGGCAGCGCCTGCACGGCTCGGAAAGGATCGTCGGCAAGCACGGTGCCCGCTTCTTTGATCTCCGCGGCGGTCAGTGTGATCTGGCTGGGCACCGCCGGGTTTTCGCCCTGAAAGATGTCGCCCTTCACCTCCACGGTTTCGGTGCGGCGAAAGTTCACCGGCGCCAAAGTGATGGAGAATTCCTTCACATCCGTGCTCTCGGCCAGGGCAAAGGACACCTCGACCAGACGATAACCGACCACGCTTACCTGCAGCGTGTACCTGCCGGCAGGAACGTTTTCAATTTTGAAAGAACCGTCATCGGCCGTAGTCGTGGCCAGTTGCGCCTCCATCACCGAGACGCGCGCCTGGCGCAACGGCTCTCCGCGGAAAACACTGATCACTTTTCCGCGGACCTCTCCGGCATGAGCTACGGATGCAAACAACAGCAACAGCAGAAAGAGGACCCGGTGAAGCGTTCTCATCATGGCCTTTCCTCGCGGTTTGTTGGAAGGCTGGCCCGGTTCCGCCCCGGCCCTTGAAGGTCGCTACAAGAACGGTCACTCTAACGTTTCTTGCGCATTTAATTAGTAGATGGAAGGCTCCCCCGGCGGCCGCGTTTTCCACCTGCGGTGGACCCATAGCCACTGGTCGGGATACTTAGCTACGTAGTTTTCGATCACCTTGGTGAACATGGCGGTGTTGGCCACCACGTCGGCTTCGTCGTCGCCGGTGCGAATCAGCTTGAGAGCGGGCTCGAAACAGATTTTGTACTTGCCCAGAAGCTTATCCCAGACGCCGAACGCCGGCAGCACGGCGGCATCGGTGTGCAGCGCCACGCGCGCCGGTCCCGTGGCCGTACACGCGGGAACGCCGAAGAAATCCACAAAAGCGCCTTGCGGCGGGGTCATGTTGGTATCCATCAGGATGCCGACGGTCTCTCCCTGGCGCAACGCGGTGAGCAGTCCGCGCGCAAAATCCTGTTTCGGAAAGGTGCGGTTGCCGTGCAGCGTGCGGTAACGATCCACCATGGCGTCCACGTAGGGGTTGTCCAAGGGACGCATCACGATATCCATCGGATGGCCATAGAGCGAGTGGGCAAACGAGCTGACCTCCCATCCGCCCAAATGAGCGGTAAGAAACACCACTCCCTTGCCCAGCGATTGCGCTTCGGCAAAGTTTTGAAAGCCTTCATACACGGCGACGCGCGAGACGTTGTCTTTGGTGTAACGCGGGAACAAGCAGAATTCCGCCAGCAACCGGCCCAGATTGACGTAGACTCCGCGCAGGATTTTCTTCTTCTCCTGGCGGCTCTTGCCGGGGAAAGCCAGGTCCAGGTTGCGCATACCGACGCGGCGAAGGCGCGTGTGCAGGCCGTAGGCCAGCATGCCCACAGCCTCGCCGATGCCTCTTGCCAACGGCCGCGGCAGCACTCCCATGAGCGCCCCCAGCAGCCGTACAGGAAAATACTCAAGCCTGTGTCGCATCGGACGGAACTTTGGACGGTACCATCCGCCACAGAATAATTCAAATCTGAAAACCCTTCGGCATACGGAAGGGGCGCTCTTTTCGAGTTTGCTCGCGCACCCCCCCTCCCATCGCTATACTCAATCTGTGAGGATAGTGGCGAGCTACGCAAGGAGAACAGAATCCATGAAAGGTGCGGCAGTGATCTGTGTTCTCATTTACACCTTGGCATTAGCCGGGTGCAAGGCAAACGAGCCGGGAAAAATGGAAAAGTCAATGGCTACCGAGATCAAGCATGAGGTTACCATCGGCGGCAAGAACGACAAGAATCCGGTTCCGGATACACCGGACGCGGTCAAAGAAGGCGGAGAACACTTTCAGCATCACTGCCAGATCTGCCACGGGCTCGACGGCCAAAACACCGGCGTGCCTTTTGCCGGAAAGATGGCGCCGCCCGTCGCCGACCTCTCCACCAAGGATGTTCAGGACTACGCCGACGGCCAACTCAAATGGATCATCGAAAACGGCATCGGACCATCGGGTATGCCGGGCTGGAAAGGCATCCTGGAAGATGAAGAGATGTGGAACATCGTGCGCTACATCCGTCACCTGCCACCCAAAGGAAGCTTAGGCGCGCCGGCCATCTATAAAGAGGAAGCCGAGGAACACGAGCACATGAAGCACGACGAATCCAAGCCGCACACGCAGCCGCATACGCACTGAGGGACAAGATTCGCACAAACAACAAACGGGAGCGATCATGCTCCCGTTTTTTTGCTTATGATTGCGCAGCCG
>DATDGY010000058.1:0-1855 GCA_036521855.1 Candidatus Angelobacter sp. | reverse complement strand
GCCCATCGAACTGGCTGGAATAACGTCGTGATAGACGCTCTGCCCGGCATGCAAGATCTCTTCCTTGCGGAAACCGCTGCGTCGCAAAGCTTCCTGGAAGTTTTTGAGCGATGGCTTATAGCTCTGCACCTGTTGTGCCGTCACCACGACGTCAAACGGGGCCTGCAATTTCGTTCGCGTAACCGCAAACAAATCGTCGTCAACGTTGGAGATGATCCCCAAGCGGAAGCGCCGGGCGAGCTTCTGCAGGCCGGCTACCGTGTCCGGAAACGGTTCCCACTGAGTCAGCGACTCGGCAAAGTTCCGCCCTTCATCGGCGCTAATCTTCACGCCCAACCGCGATCCAACCTCCTGTACGGCCCGGGAAAGCACCTGGCGATAGGGAAGATAAGGACCCGACTCCAGTTTCACTTCCACTTCTCCGTACTGCTCCAGGATATGGGAGTCGGCGATTTGGCGTCCGTTGCCCGAGAACATGGGCCGCATAGCGGCAAGCATCCCGGTCTCCCAGTCGATCAGGGTGCCGTAACAATCGAAGGTGATCAGGCGGATAGAAGCAAAGTCCATGGAACAAGAATATTGGCTCCCGCGGCGGCTGTCGAATGTCTTACGCTGGCGGCGAGAGGTTTTCTTCCTCGCCGTCAAGATGCATAATGTTGGGTCATGTTTGCGCCAGTTACGGAAAACCCTTTCGCCGTCCTGACCTTGATTGCAGCTCCGGCTGTGTTTACCAACGCCTCTTCGGTTCTGGCCCTGGGAACCGGAAACCGCTTGGCGCGAGTCGTGGACAGAACGCGGTTTATCGCCCGCGAACTGCACACGGGCAGCAAACGCGACGAGACCGCCGAAATGTGGGTGATCCACCTGGGCCGCCTGGAAGACCGGGGAGCTTTGCTGGTGCGCGCTTTGAAATACTTTTACAGCGCAATTGGAGCCTTTGCCGCGGCCAGCCTGGTCTCCATTCTCGGCGCTAGTCTGGCGGCCACCAATTACAGCCTGCCCTTTACTGTCATCGGCGGAGTCAGCTTTGTGGCCGGATCGATCGGGTTTGTGGGGTTGGTGGTGGGCTGCTCGCTCTTGGTGAACGAAACGCGCCTGGCCCTGCGAACCCTCTCCGAGGAAGCCGAGTTGGCCAAGAGCTGGTCGAAATAAAAAATGAGACCCCGTTTTTATTCTCTGGACGCAGCACACCAGATCTATCCGATTCGCGGGATCCTTGGCTACTTCCATCTGTTGCACGATGTTTCCTGCCGCGAAGCGGTCTTGGTGGACACTGGGTTCACCGCCGAACTGTGGCTGCTGGAACGCGCTCTCCGCCGTGTCAGCCTCGGCTGGCGCGACATCCAGGCGATCCTTCTTACTCATGGACATCTCGATCACACCGGGCACCTTGCCGAAATCAAGCAGCGCAGCGGCGCCATCCTTTTTGCTCATCCCGCAGAACAGGCGCACATCGATGGGACTTTTGCCTATCGTGGCGCCAGCCGCGTGTGTGGAGCGCTGGAAGCGGTTGGACGCACGCTGCTTCGCTACCGCCCAGCCATGATCGACGAACTCCTCGCCGATGGGACCGAACTGCGTTATTGGGGAGGACTTCGCGCGGTCCATCTGCCGGGCCATACGCAAGGGCATTGCGGCTTTTATAGCTCCCGCTTTGACCTGCTCTTCAGCGGCGATTTGTTCGCCAGCTATGGGCTTCTCACTCATTTGCCGCCCCCGATTCTGAACAGTTGTCCGGAATACTTTCCAGCCAGCCTTGACCGCGTAAAGAGATTGTCAGCTCGGCAAATTATTCCCAATCACTACTTGGGTTTAGATGGGGAGATGCATCGGCGAAAATTTGATGGTCTCATGA
>DATDGY010000057.1:0-11072 GCA_036521855.1 Candidatus Angelobacter sp. | reverse complement strand
AGGTTTGGATGTCCGAATTGGAAATCGTGACTTTCGAGGCGATCTCCTTGTTGAACAGCTTTTCGATCGTTAACTTGCGCCGGATATCCTGTTTGTAGTCGTCTTCCGTCGCCCCCACATCCTGCAGGCTCTTGGCAAATTCTTCCTTGGTGTAGGGCGCCTTGGCCTGGTTCAGTTTGGTCTCGATCTCATCGTCGGTGGCGACAACCCCCAGCTTTTCGGCCTTCTGCAAGTAGAGTTGGAGGGTGATGAGTTGCTGCAGGATCTGCAGGCGCAGGTTCTGCTCCTGTTCCGAGGTCAGCTTTTGCGGCGTCCCGGCGGTTTGCTTGGTGAAGGCCTTGTCCACCTCGGAGCGCTGGATCTTGTACCCGTTGACTTTCGCCATGGTGTCGCCGGGGCCCTTATTGGGGCAGCCGGTGAGCGCCAGGGCCGCTCCCAGCAAACACACACAAGGCCCCCTCATGCGAGATTGAATCAAACTATTACCTCCCCTAAGCCGGGTGAATCGACGGATAAAGATACCGAACCTCGGGCAAGCTCCGCTACTTCTTATCGTCCCCAGGATGGCCCGAAGACGAAGACGCGGTCGGCTCTCCTGCGTCCGCCAGGGCGCGGTCTACGATGGCTCGCAATTGCTCGTCGGGCGCAACGCCGGAGATTCTTTCGCCGTTGATGAATAGTGTCGGCGTCGAATCCACTCCGATCTTGTCGCCTTCCGCCATAGATGCGCGCACCGCCGCATCATCCTGCTTCTTGATACAAGCCCGGACCTTTTCGAGGTCGAGTTGGTGCTTGGTGGCCTGCTCTATTGCGGCATGATCCAGATTGGCGAAAGCTTCTTCGTGGCTGCGGCCAGCGATGGCTTTCTGATTGGCGTGAACGTAGTCGGCAAAATCCCAATAGGCGCCGCCGTTCTGCTCTCCCAGACAATTGGCATTCACCGCCGCATGCATCGCCCAGGGATGAATCTCCACCAGCGGATAATCCTTGTAGATGAACCTGACCTTGTCTCCATAAGCCTGGAGCAGCCCGGGGAACAACGACTGATGCATGCGTGAGCAGAACGGGCACTGGAAATCGTCGTAGTTGATGATGGTAACTTTGGCGTTGGCGTTGCCGCGCACCGGCCTGCCCTGGACGGCGATCTTGGACATCAAGTCCTGGGAGATATCGATCTTTTCCAGACGGGCCAGCGTCCTGCGGTCCTTGGAGAGCAGAAAATCGTGGCTGCTGGAGTGGCTGCCCTCGCTGAACGTGACTACAATCAGCTCGAAGCCGGGCACCTCGCTGGGCTTGAGTCCGGATATCGAAATCGTGACCTGGGGAGGAACATTGTAGCGGGCGCGGACCTCGGTCTGGATCCGGTGCGTGATTTCCGGACTGACTACTCCCGGGTCGTTGGAGTTTTGTGCTTTGCAGCCGGGGCCTATTAATGCCAAAAACAGAATCAAGCTTAGCGAGATGCCGTAGGTTCTAGCCAAAGGGGACCTCTTCTCAATGAAAACGTGCTCTTGAAATTATCTCATGAAGGGCCCCGTAGGCCGGCCAAACCTGCGGTCTAAGACGGAAGCTTGATCAGCGACCGAGCCGCCGCGGCATTCATTGACCCGGAGCGGAACCCCTCGGTGTCCACGCTGACGTAGGTGAAGCCGAGGGCCTTAAAGATCCGGGTAAATTCGGCGAACATCTCCACACTGAGCGCCCGCTCGAGCTCCTCCCCGGCAATCTCGATCCTGACTAGCGTCCCATGGTGACGCACGCGAAACTGGCGGAAACCCAGCCGGCGCAGGGCCTCTTCTCCCTGCTCCACCGCTGCCAGCGCCTCCGGCGTGACCGGACGGCCGTATTCGATGCGTGAAGACAGGCAAGCGGACGCCGGTTTGTCCCAGATTCGCAGCCCAGCCCGGCGCGCGAGTTCACGAATCTCAGACTTGGTAAGCTCTGCCTCCAGCAGCGGCGCCGCCACTCCATGGAGCCTGGCCGCCGCCTGTCCCGGACGGAAATCATTCTGGTCGTCGGCGTTCACGCCGTAAGCCACTGAAGCGAATCCGCGCTTCCCGGCGAAGCTGTGCATCACTGCGAACAGCTCATCTTTGCAATGAAAGCAACGCCCCGGATCGTTGCGGACGTACTCCGGGCGCTCCATCTCTTCGGTCTGGATGATCTCCAGAGGGATTGCCTGTTCCCGGGCGAAAGCCAGAGCATCCCTAAGCTGGTAGCGGGCCAGACTGGGCGAGTCGGCAATCACTGCCAGCATGTCATCGCCCAGTGCCTTGTGCGCCGCCCACGCCAGGTAAGCCGAATCCACCCCACCGGAGTAAGCCACCAGCGTCCGGCCCAGGATGGAAAGGGCTTCTTCGAGGCGTTGTTGCTTGGCGGCGAGCTGCATGCGTTGATTCTATCGCGGAAAAGCAGTCAGCACTCAGCACTCAGCCCGGAACATAACTCGCGGAGGGCCCGGTTGTCGACCATCTGCAAATTCGCTCCAGGCAGCCGTTATGGGCTTTGAAGGGACGTTTCAGGGCTGACTGCTGAGTGCTGACCGCTTCTCTTCAGAACAACCTTTCCTGCCTCTTCATGTTTCCGAACGACCCGATATTGGCCAGGGTGAATGCAAAACGATACTGGTTTTCGTTGCGGATGGAGCCCAGGGAGAAACGCCGGTATTCCACGGCGATGCCGCAGCAGTCCCAGTTATAGGCGCCCTGGGCGGCGCCGTATTGCAGGGTCTGGAACTCAAAATCGTAACCAATGTTGCCGGCGGCGCTCCATCCTCGTTTGCTGGGGCTGCCATAACCAACCAGGGCCCGTACCTGGTTGTACACCTGGGGGACGCAGGGTACGGAGTTGAGTCCGCCGGGCAGGCATGGCGGAAGCTGGGTCGTGGTACCGGGCGCAAAGACGATTTCTCCCACATCCTGCATATAGGCCTCGCTGCCCCCAAGAAAGTAATTGCCGAAGTGGTAGGTGGCGTAAAGAGTGCTGGAATTAATGCGGCCCTTGGTGGTGTCATAGTCGAGCGCCCAGCCCAGGTCGCTACCGCCGCTGGTGCGAAAGTTCAGCCGCGAGACGATCGGCGAAAAGCGCCGCGGACTGGTCACGAAAGCGATTCCGGTAAGCGCGTCGGTGGTGGTGAACACGTTGCGCGTCCCGTTGACTACGGCGCCGCCGAAATTCGGATCCAGGAAATACTTCTGCTTCACTTCCCAAGTCACAAACTCATCCGCCCCCGACGGAGTACAGCTCGCCGTCTTCCAAGCCGAGGCGCTGGATGTCGCTGCCGCGGTCCGGGCTTTCTCGTCTTTGCCGTCCGTGTCGCAGCCGCTGCGCAGGCGCTTCAGGTAGAGGCGTTGGATCAAGCCGTATTCAACCTCGTTGGTGTTGCTGAGAATATCGCGGAAATCGAAGCGGATGATGGAAGCGAAGTTTTCCACGCCGTTGGTGTAGCGATACACCGCATACGGCTCAACGGTGTGCTTGATCTTCCTTCCCGCCAGCGGCTGGGCGAAGACTTTTTCCAGCGTGGGCAACCGCACGTCCAGGCTGGCGCCGATTGTGCGGCGGTTCAGAGAGTTATCCGTGGGGACAGGACCCAGCGGCCCGGGGACATTCTGCTGTGTGTACAACGTCTCGCGCAGATCAACGGAGGGGCGGAGGGTCCAGCCGTGGACATACAGTGGCAGAGAGACAACCGGATCAACGTCAAACCGGCCCACCAGGTTAGGGGTAACGAATCCGGGCTCACTACGCTTCAGGCCTTCGCTGGCGAAGTCGTACGACCAATATACGGGAGATCCGGCAATCCGCTGGTCAACGCCGTCGGTCTCGATCGCAGGTGTGTGCAGAATGGTGATGACATTGCCGGGCGCGGTGCTCTGGAAGTTCTGATAGCGCTCAAGGTATCCGTTGAACGAGTAGCCTTGCACACTTTTGGACAAGAACGCCGTTGAGCTGACCTCCGAGTTGACCGCCTGCGTGAAGGTTGGGGAAAACTGCTCCCGGAAAACAAATGAGCTGAGGTATTCGAGCGAAGCCACGCCACGCACGTCGTGAGGAAACACCGCCGCGCTGTTGAGCTTGATGTCTTCTCCGCCCTCGTTCACGGGCATGCTCGTGGGGACGCCATTCACACTCGTGGTAACAGCAACCGTCTGGTGCGTGAGCACCTGGAAATAATTGAGATTCAGGAAAGAAGTCTGGGTGGGCTTGGACCGGTAATCCCCCAGCAGCATCCAGCCGATCTTGGAGAGATACTCCCCGCCCAGCGTGGCGTCCATGCTGCGGTTGATCGCCCAGTAGTAAGAGTCGCCCACAATGGTCCCCTTGGTATTAGACGTCCCAAACGTAGGGACCAGGAAACCGCTCTGCCGCCCCAGCTTTTCTGCCGGCGTGGAGGCGTATGGCAAATAGAGGATTGGCACGCCTTTGAGCCGGAACGTGCTTTGGTGGAGCTTGGCCGTATCGCCCACATGCAGGATGATTTTGGCGGCGTGAAACCTCCATTTGGGATGGGGCAATTCGCAGGAGGTCACTGACCCGTGGTAGAGGACATATTCCTCCGGCGCAGTCTGCTCCATGATTCTGGCAGCGAAAGCGATCGGGTTGGACGAAGTCAAGGTCACGTTCAAGCCGCGAAACCGGGCGCCGGTTGTGCCCTTTACGTCGTAGAACTTTCCCGTTTGGCCGCGAACGTTGTAAGCGCCGTGGCTCGCAGTAATGTGCATGTCACGCGGGCCGCCGTCTAAAGCAACGTGCCCGCTGGCGGTGGCATTTCCTGAGACCGAGTCGTAGGTGACGGTGTCGCCCTGAAACACGTAGTCAGCGAATTTGATTTTGGCGTCGCCGCGCAGGGTGTAGGTCTTGCCCACCGCCTCGCATTGCCGGGCGGTGATGTCGACCGGCTGGTCCGGACTGACTATAATCTTCGGCGTCTTGGCGGCAGGAGCCCCCTTCTGACCGGCGCCGGTGCTTCCGCTAGACGAAGATATTGCCGGCGGCGCGGTAAGCACCGCATGGCAGGGCTCAGGCGTGCCCTGGGTCGTTCCCGTGTCCGTCGGCGGAATCGCCTGCGCCTGGCTTGTCACGGGGCTCGCAACCAGAAACAGATGACAAAGCAACCCCGCTGTGATAACACACTGAAGTTGGGACCGCATGCTGTAGAAGGTTAGCCTTGGCAAGGTAACACGGCCCGTTTTCCAAAAGCAAAGGCTGGCTGGTACGCGCTCCCGCCTCTGGCGAACTCACAACACGTCCATGAACTGCCCTGTGTGCGGCACGCCGTATCCCTGCGCCCACGCCCAGACGAAGACGAGTCCGGCTGTACGGCCCTACCCTGAGACTTCCCCTTCACCGGCAGTCGAAGCTCGAATCCGCTCAGACCACGAGCACTGGCGCCAGGAAGTGATCTCACGTGTGCGCCAGCATCGTGCCCGGCGCCGCCGGTTTGAGCCCAATGCCTCGTTGGAGCTCGATTTTCCAGCTGAAGCGCCGCTGACGATTGCCGCTGCCGTTGCCGATCTCCCGCCTTCGGAGCCGCTTCAGCGTGCGGATGAAGTGGATGAACCGGTCCTGCAGGACGGCCTTTTGAAAAGCCCGCCCGTCGGTGTTACGCGTACCCAGCCGCGTAAGATCATCCACTTTCCTCGTCACCCGGCGGTCGAACTCGAGATGGAGCTAGCCGCGCCCTCCCCTGAGACCGCGCGCATCCTGGATGCACCGGAAGCCGAGCAGATGGAGCTGCTGCCCAGCTTTGCCGACATTTGCCTTGAAGAAGCCCCTCGGGAAGACAGCTTCCATGAAGAATTGGACTTGTCCGCCGAGCCGGCTTCTCTACTCCGGCGCCTCAGCTCCGGACTGGTAGACGCCGCCATCGTTGCGGTGGCTGTGGTAGTTTTTGCTGCTCCCTTTGCCACAACTCTCAGCCGCCGCGGAGAAGCTGCGCCGCATGCCCGCTCAACGCTATTGTGCGCCCTGGCGGCCGGCACAGCGCTTTGGCTGCTCTTTCAGTATCTTTTCCTGGTCTATGGCAAAAAGACGCCGGGGATGAACGCCGCCGGCTTGGAACTCTTGACGTTCGATGGACGTCCGCCCTCTTTCTTTGCTCGCTGCTCGCGCGCGCTGGCCACCACGCTCTCCGGGCTGTCCCTGGGACTCGGCTTCTTCTGGGCCCTGGTGGACGAACACAGCCTGGGCTGGCACGACCGGATCAGCCAGACGTATTTGAGGGACAGCAGTCAGCACTCAGCAGTCAGCATTCAGCCAATGTGATGCTTCATTGGACAAGCGTCCCGCCGGGGCACGTGGGCAGCTACGCCGCAAGATTTCCTGGGCCTGGCCGCGTCGTAGTTGTTTCGTGCTCCGCATTCAGAAGGTCTGCGGAAAATACGTTGCGGGGCTGATTGCTGATTGCTGAGTGCTCTCTGATAGCAGCGCCCATCCTCTCCGCAGCACGAACTCCAGCCACGCGCCCGCGGCCTGCGACGTCAGCACCGCCACCAGCACCAAGGTGGTGTAGAAAGCGGCGCTGATGATGCCGGCTTCATAAGCCACGCTGGCCAGCACGATCCCCGGTCCGCCGCGCGCATTGGTGGCCACTGCCAAGTTGATCACGTCTAGGCCGCGAAATCCGGCGAGGCGCGCACCCAGGGCCACGGAAAGCAATTTTACTGCGCAGGCGCCGGCCAGGAAGCCTAGCAGCATGGCCATGGAGAATGAGCGGTCGAAGATCAGGCTGTAGCCGACCAGCGCGAAATACACAGGAATAAACAGAGCGAAGGAGAAGCGGGAGATGGTTTCGAGCGCCTCGCCCAGGCGCTTGCGCGAGACCGCGAAGCCGGCGAGAAACGCCGCAAACACCGGGTTGACGTCCAACAATCCCGCAACGGCCACATAGGCAAACGCGATCAGCAAGGTATAAGAAACCGGAGAAGTGCTGGCCAGAAGATTGAAACGCGATTTCGAAATGCGCTTCATGGCCCGCGGCGCAATGGACAGCCCCAGCGCGAAATAGAGAAAAGTGATCGCGATGTGTACGGCGATCTTTTTCTGCGGCAGGCCCGAGGCAGCGGCAATCGCCGTGGCCACCGCCAGCACCGCCCACAATACGATGTCTTCAAGCACAGCTACGCCCAGCACCACCCGCGCGAACCGCGTATGCAGGATCCTCAGGTCGAAAAAGATGCGGGAGATCACCGGGATGGAAGTTACCGCCACGGCAATGCTCATCACCAGGATCAACGACGTGCGTTCGGCCTTCACGCCCATGAACCACTGCAGCGGAAGGGCGAAGGCGCAAAGAGCCATTGCAAAAAAGGGCAGGCCGGTGCCGACCGTGGCCAGCCAGGCGATTTGTCTTCGCTCGTACTTCTGGAACAGCGCTTTGGTCTCCGCGCCGGATAGAAACATCAGCAGCAGGAGTCCCATTTGATAAAGCAGATCCAGGGCCGCTTTCTTGGGCGCGGCGGCCACGTCCAGTTGCAGAAGATGCGTGTACCCCGGCAGGTTGCCCAGCACAAACGGTCCCAGTACGATTCCCGCCAGGATTTCGCCGATCACCCTGGGCTGGCGCAGCCGCGTGAACAGATGTCCCAGCAGATGGGCGGCGGTGAGCAGGAGCGCAAGAAAGAGAATGAGCGGACCAACCGCATTCGCAGGCATGCTGTCTCGGATGAGAGATGCTGCGGGAGTGTTGTCAGCAGCACTCAGCACTCAGCATTCAGCACTCAGCCAAGGAAGCACCTAATCACCTGTGACGTCAACGCCCAGTTAGATGGTTAGCGTAGGAACGGACCAACCACAGCGGATTCTGGTCGTTCAGAAGCTGACGGAGGCCGCAAAGGTCAAACTGGCTGATTGCTGAATGCTACTATCAGAGAGATGGCCGAGAAAGAGAAAGTTCGTGTCCGCTTTGCCCCGTCGCCCACCGGGCAACTGCATATCGGCAACGTGCGCACGGCGTTGTTCAACTGGCTCTTAGCGCGGCAGAAGCGCGGCGCGTTCGTCCTGCGCATCGAAGACACTGACGTGGGGCGCAGCGAGGCGCGCTATGAAACCCAACTTCTGGAAGACTTGAAATGGCTGGGCCTTGACTGGGACGAAGGGCCGGACGTGGACGGCCCCTATCCGCCTTACCGCCAGTCCGACCGCATGGCGATCTACCATGAGAACGCGCAGCGGCTGGTGCGCGAACAGAAAGCCTATTACTGTTTCTGCACGCCGGAAGAGCTCGAGCGCGAACGCGAACAGGCGCTGAAAGAAAGTCGCCAGCCCATTTACTCCGGAAAGTGCCGCCGGCTTGATCCCGATGAGGCCGAACGCCGCCGCGCCGCCGGCGAGGCCGCGGCCATCCGCCTGAGAATTCCCGAGCACCCCATCAGGTTCCACGACATCGTGCGCGGCGACGTCGAGTTTTCGAACGAAGTGGTCAGCGACCCTATCATCGTTCGTTCCAGCGGCATGCCCGTGTACAACTACGTGGTGGTGATTGACGATGCCGCCATGAAGATCACCCACGTCATCCGCGGTGACGATCATCTTTCTAACACGCCCAAGCAGGTGGCACTGTATGAGGCCTTGGGGCTGGCGGTGCCGGAGTTTGCCCATCTTTCCACGATTCTCGGCCCCGACCGCGAGCGGCTATCGAAGCGCCACGGCGCGACTTCGGTGGCCAACTTTCGCGAGATGGGTATCCTGCCCGAGGCGCTGATGAACTACCTGGCTCTGCTGGGCTGGGCGCCCAGCGGAGGCAATCGCGAGATCTTTCCCCGGCCGGAGCTGATCAAGGAGTTTTCGCTGGAGCGGGTCACGCCTTCGCCGGCGATCTTCGACACGGAAAAGCTCTACTGGCTCAACCGTCATTACATCAAGCAGGGCCCGCAGGAGCGGATTCATCAACAGGGCCGAGGTTTTCTGGAGCGCGCGGGGTTACTACCCAATCCGCTGACCTCTGAAGTTAACGACTGGGCCGAGCGACTGGTAAGCCTATTGGCGCCTTACGTTGACAAGCTGGACCAGCTTCCCGATCATGCCGGCATCATCTTTCGGTTCGATGCCGCTACCGCTGTGGCCGCGCCCGAAAATGCCGAAGTGTTGTCCTCGTCCAGCGCCAAGCCGGTGATGCAGGCTTTTGCCAGGCGGGCAGTCAATGAATCGCCGCTTACCGTAGAACGCTTCAATGCCATCATGAACGAGGTGAAGGCGGAGACCGCCACCAAAGGCAAAGACCTGTTCCATCCAGTGCGAGTTGTGCTGATCGGCTCACATTCCGGACCGGCCTTCGACAAGCTCATTCCGCTGATCGAAGACGGCAGCCGTCTTCCCCTTCCCGTCCACGTGAAGAGCGTGCGCGAGCGGGTTGAGGAATTCATGGAAGCGATCAAGCAACGTCCTTGATAGGTGTTTGTGCGCAGAGCGTGGAGCAGGCCTTAGGTCCTGCGGTAAAGGGACTGGCAGGAGTGGACTTTCGCCGCTGAGGTTTCTGGCGTGCTCCCGTATCTGACCCCTGTGAGTAGTCAAAGCAAAGCCTCAGCGGCTAAAGCCAAGGTCTTACAGCAGCTCAACGCAGGCCTAAACGCCTGCTCCACCCTACTGAATAATGTCACCGCACTTCAAACTCGACTTCACCTTCCCCCGCAACTACGAAGTCAAACTGCTTGACGCCGCTCCTCCCGCGCATCCCGTGGAGACGCTGTATCACTATCCCTTGGAACTTGAAGAGGGCGACCGCGCCGGGGCCTACGTTCGCGTACTGCCCGGTGTAGGCACGCCTTGGACGGGCTTCTTTGCCCTGGGCTTTGACTCCAGCCAGGTGGTCAGCGCCCTATGTTCCTGCCCTGATCCTGATTCCCTGTGCGCTGTGGTGGGCGGTTATGCCTACGTGGTGAAGGCACATGATCCTGAACGGTGGTTCCGCGTGGAGCAACGTCCGGTTGTCGATCTGCGAGCGCTTCCCCAGCAGGGCTTGTTACTGTTTACCGGCTTCACCAGCATCAGCGCCGTAGACCGCCAGGGTCTCAAGTGGACCACGGAACGGCTCTCCTGGGAGGGCATCACCGTCACCGAGATTAGCGGCGAGAAGGTGCGCGGCCTGGGCTGGGACGCCATGGCCGACAAGGAAGTGCCCTTCGAAGTGGATTTACTGACTGGTAAACATACCGGCGGCGCTCGGCCGGGCACGCTGAAGCCCTGACAGACTCCGTGGGTGTAAGTGAGATGTTGAACCAACGGGCATGCGCCTCGCTCACGCCTGCTGAGCGGCTCAAGATATAATAGAACATGGCGACAAACCCGCACCCAGCAGCGCCCAAACTGCTGAACGCCAAGTTCCAGCAGTTGCTAGGGAAGGTCGCTGAAAACCGCCGCCAGGACGACCTGGAGATCATCCGCAAGGCCTTCGACTTCTCCCTGCTCCACCACCAGGGACAGGTGCGGGCGTCAGGCGAGCCTTATCTCATCCATCCTCTGGAAGTCTCGCTGGTGCTGGCCGACATGAAGCTCGATTCCACGGCCATCGCCGCCGGCCTGCTGCATGACGCCATTGAGGACACGCCGGTAACTCACGAAGATATCCGCCGCGAGTTCGGCGATCAGGTTGTGCACATTGTGGAGGGCGTGACCAAGATCGACAAGATTGATTTTGCCAGCCGCGAGGAGCGCCAGGCGGAGAACGTCCGTAAGATGGTGCTGGCCATGGTGAATGATATCCGCGTGGTGCTGATCAAGCTGGCCGATCGCCTGCACAACATGCGCACGCTCCAGCATCTGCCCGAGGAGCGCCGCCAGGCCATCGCCCGCGAGACGCTCGAGATCTACGCTCCGCTGGCCCACCGCCTGGGCATGGGCAAAGTGCGCGGCGAGCTCGAAGACCTTTCTTTCCGCTATGTTGATCCTATCGGTTACGAGCAGGTGCATCAGGCGGTGGAGTCGCGGCGCAAGTCCGGCGAAGCTTTTCTGGCCAAGATGGTCAAGTTCCTGCAACAGAAGCTAAAAGAAAACGGAGTGGATGCGCGGGTAGATAGCCGCATCAAGCGTCTATACAGCATCCATCAGAAGCTATTGCGCCAGCGCATTACGGT
>DATDGY010000056.1:0-20454 GCA_036521855.1 Candidatus Angelobacter sp. | reverse complement strand
CTGGCCAGCTGCTCCAAACCCGCAAAGACTGATCGGCCGCCGGAGCATTACGCCTCACAGATCGTGGAGGTGAGCGGCGGAAAGCAGGTAAGTGGTGTTGGTTCTCAACTGCCCGATCCAGTTGTGGTCCAGGTCAATGGTGCAGACGGAAATGCTTTGCCCGGTGCGGCAGTATCTTTTCGCGGTGAAGGGCTGAAGTTCACTCCTGGGCAAGCGCTCTCCGACTCCAGCGGGCAGGTTACCACCGCAGTCCGGCTGGGTTCGGCCCCGGGTGATTACCAGATCGTTGTTGAGACTCCTAAGTCCGGCGGCGGCAGCATCCTGATCAACATGCGTGCAACTGCGCTTGGATACGAGCAGAAATTGGGAAAAGAGATGAATGACAAGTACTGCATCCGCTGCCACGATCCTGAATCTACGACCGAACGCGTCTCTAACTTTGACAACCTTTCCCCGAAGCCGCATGCGTTTAGCGAGGGCGCTGCTCTTAACGCCCTTCAGGATTCCGATTTAACGAACATCATCAGCCGGGGAGGCGCTGCCGTAGGCAAGTCGGCGCAGATGCCTGCCTGGGGAGCAACTCTGAAGCCGGCGGAAATCAAAGCACTGGTCGCCTATATCCGGGCGATTGCCGACCCACCCTATCAGGCGCCAGGGGTGAAGCCTGGCAAGCAGTAACACGTGAGCTGGCAGGCAGGTTAGGCACACACGCGGGGAAATACCTCTATGTTGAGAGGCATCCGGGGTCTTTCGGGGCGGCGAAGGCCAGGGGCTGAGCTCGTGTGAAAGGAGTGTGACAGACATCACAGCGTCGTGTGAGGCTTCTCTGCGAGAGTTAAGTTCTAATTCAGGAGAGGGGAAATCATGAAACTTGGAAACTTGTTTGCCCTGTTCGTCATTCTCGCGCTCGCGGCTCAATCGGGCGTGGCCGGCTCAATCAAAGGCAAGGTATCGCCTGGAAAATCGGTCGTGTACCTGGAAAGCGCATCCGGCCCCGTACCAGCGGCGGTTGACAAGAACGCCGTCATGGACCAGCGTGGGCTGCTTTTCCAGCCGCATGTGCTGGTGGTCCAGGTGGGCACAACCGTGGAATTCCTGAACAGTGACAAAGTACAACACAATGTGTTCTGGCCTTCGATTTCCGGCGACAAGAAGAAGGGCCACAACATGGGCACCTGGCCGCAGGGAGACAAACGGCCTTTCAAGTTCACCGACCCCGGCGTTGTGTCGCTCCTTTGCAACGTGCACCCAGAGATGGCGGGCTACATCATCGTATCGCCTACGCCCTACTTCGCAGAGACCGGCGCGGATGGGGCCTACACGCTGGTCAACGTGCCCGACGGGGACTACACCATCACCGCATGGCACGAAGGCAAGAAGACGCAGTCCAAGAAAATCACTGTGAAGGGCGATACCACCGCCGACTTCACGCTCCAATAACCCAGGCGGGCAGGACGGCTGCCGCCGTCCTGCTCCGCCACACATTATGGTCGTGCCCCGGACCGTCATGCAAAAGAGATTCTTGAACAAAACCGTGGATCGTGATTGGCTCAACACCAACTTTCCCTGCATGATGGCCTGTCCGGCGCACACCAATGCCGGGCGCTACGTCTCCCTGATCGCCGACGGCCGTTTCGAAGAAGCCTATCGCTTTGCCCGCGACCCCAATCCCATGGCCAGCATCTGCGGGCGCGTCTGCGCTCATCCCTGTGAGACGGCTTGCCGCCGCGGTGAGATCGACCGGCCCATCCAGATCCGGGCATTGAAGCGTTTTCTGACGGAGCGGTACGGCCCGGAATCCAAGAATTTCAAACCCTATCCTGGCCCCCAACAGCCGAAGCTTCCCTTCAAGATCGCCGTTATCGGCGCCGGCCCGGTGGGCTTGTCGGCTGCGCACGACCTGGCTTTGATGGGCTACCCGGTAACCATCTTTGAGGCCGCCGCAGTTCCCGGCGGCATGCTTTATCTGGGCATCCCGGAGTACCGCTTGCCGCGCGACGTGGTGGAAGCCCAGGTGAGAGAGATTCTGGAAATGGGCGACGTTACCCTGAAGCTGAATCAGCGCGCGGGTAAGGATTTCTCCATAGCCGACCTTCGCTCCCAGGGCTTCAATGCGGTGCTGATAGCGGTCGGGGCCCATCGCAGCCGCGATCTTTCCATTCCCGGAGTTGATTTGGACGGCGTACACAAGGGCATTGATTTCCTGTTGAATGTGAACCTGGGATACAAGTTCACGATCGGCAAGCGCGTGGTGGTGATCGGCGGCGGCAACGTGGCTATGGATGTGGCCCGCTCCGCGGCGCGCCAGGTGGTCCAGCAGCATGAGATGCAGACCGAGGCTTGGGCCAAGAACCTTACCGCCGTGGCCGCGCATGAGATGGTGGACATTTCGCTCTCCGCATTGCGTTTGGGCGCCAGCGAAGTGCACATCGTCTGCATCGAGCGCCGCGACGAGATGCCGGCCGCCATGGAAGAGATCGAGGAGGCCGAGACCGAAGGCATCATTATTCATGCCGGCTTCGGCCCCAACCGCGTGCTGGGTGAAAACGGCCGCGTGGTCGCTCTGGAAACACTGCGCACCGAGTGCGTGTTTGACGATAACGGCCGGTTCAATCCCCAGTTCTCCGCCGGCAGCGAATCAAGCGTCCCCTGTGACACGGTAATTCTCGCCATCGGGCAGTCGGCGAACCTGGACTTTCTGGGCAAAGAGAGCGGCGTCAACCTCTCCCCGCGTGGCTTGATTGACGTCGACCGCCGGACGCTGATGACGTCAGCCCCCGGCATCTTCGCCGGCGGCGATTGCGTCTTTGGACCGCGCCTGATCATTGATAGTGTCGCTGACGGAAAGCGCGCGGCCGCGGGCATCGACGAATTCCTGCGCGGCCAAAAGCCCTCCGACCCGGTTATCGAGATCGAGGTGCTCGATCAGCATCAGATGATTACCAACTACATGGAGATCGCCCGGCAGTCGGTGCCGATGCTGCCGCTGGAACGGCGCACCGGCGTGACCGAGGTGGAGATCGGTTTCGACGAAAACTCGGCCACGCTGGAGGCGCAACGTTGCCTGCGCTGCTGGATCAACACGGTCTTTGAAGGCACGGAGGTGGATGGTTCGGAGTGCATCCTGTGCGGCGGGTGCGTAGATGTATGTCCGGAACAATGCCTGGAGCTGGTGCCGCTTGAGGACTTCGAGTTCGCCGAGCCGGTGCTGGCGCACGTGGAGCAGAACGAAGCTCTCTATGAAGTCGAGCTCCGCGGGTTCAGTCCCCAGGAGCTGCGTTCCGGCGGCGCCACCGGCGCGGTCATGATCAAAGATGAAACGCGCTGCATCCGTTGTGGCCTGTGCGCACTGCGCTGCCCGGTGAAGGAAATCACCATGGAGGCCTTTCATTTCAAGTCCGCCTCACCCACAGGATTGATTCCCATTCAGTCATTTGATCCAAGGAGCTCTACATGAGCAATGCGAAAACAGAAGCGCCCGCCTACCCGCTGCCAGGCTCTGCCGGGGCCAAAGACGAGCCCTGCGCGGATTGTTCGCGGCGGGAATTCTTTGCCAGGCTGGGGATCGGCTCCCTGGTGATTGCCGGAGCGGGCGCAGGGCTGTTCGCCTACGAATATTTTTCTCCCAACGTGCTCTTCGAAGCATCGCCCATCGTCAAGGCGGGAAAGCCGGACCAGTTCCCACCCAACTCGGTGACGCTGGATCCGCAGAGCGGAATCTACCTGGTGAACAGCCCGAAGGGCTATTACGCTCTAGGCGCCATCTGCACGCACCTGGGATGCCTCACCGCATGGAAGCCGGAGTTGGACCTGATCGCCTGCCCCTGTCACGGCAGCCGCTTTAACCGTGATGGCGTTAAGGTGGCGGGACCGGCCCCGCAACCGCTGCCCTGGCTCAAAGTGTGGCTGGCTGATGACGGATATCTCATGGTCGACCGCTCCACTACTTTGAAACTTCAGGAATTCGTGAAGGCATAAACCATGGCGACAAACATCAAGACGGAATTTGAACGGATCAGGAACTCGGGAGTTTGGCGCTCCATCTTCCGCAGCGGCTCCGGTGCCAGCAATCTGCATCGCGCGGAAGCGATCCAGCAAAGTCTCTTCCTGCACCTTTTCTCGGTTAAGATCCGCTCTCGGGCTCTGGAATTCAAGCCCACCTGGTTCCTGGGAGCGCTCACGCTCACCAGCTTCTTCATTCTGGTGGCCACCGGAATCCTGCTGATGTTTTATTACCACCCCTCGGTCCCGCAGGCGTATGTGGACATGAAAGACCTGCAGTTCGTTGTGGCTTCCGGAGTGTTTCTGCGCAACCTGCACCGCTGGTCGGCGCACGCGATGGTGTTTTTGGTGTTTGCGCACATGTTCAAAGTGTTTTATCGCGGCGCCTACCGGTCGCCCCGTCAGTTCAACTGGGTGATTGGCGTCTTCCTGCTGCTGGTGACCTTGCTCCTCAGCTATACCGGATATCTGCTGCCCTGGGATCAACTGGCCTTCTGGGCGGTCACCGTCGGCTCCAACATTGCCAAAGCCGTCCCGGTGATGGGCAGCAGGATGCGTTTCTTGCTGTTGGGCGGCAATGAAGTCAATGCCAACGCGCTGCTCCGCTTCTATGTGCTCCATTGTGTAATCCTGCCGCTGGCCGCAGTGGCGCTGGTGGGAGTCCACTTTTGGCGTATCCGCAAAGACGGCGGCCTTTATGTTCCGGAGAAGAAACAGTGACTGAACCACCGAAACTCGAAGCCGAATTACAGTCCGACGTGCGAAAAAATCCGCGGCGCATAGCCTTCCTCACCCGCCGCAGCTCGCCCCATGTGCGGCCGCAGGATGAAGCCCGGGTCATGACCTATCCTGCGGCGCTGGCCAGGTTCGTCATCGCCCTGGAAGTCGGTTTCCTGGCCCTGGTGTGGTGGTCATTGATTGCCAATGCTCCGCTGGAGGGCATGGCCGACCCGATGCACACGCCCAACCCCGCGAAGGCCCCCTGGTACTTCCTGGGATTGCAGGAGTTGCTGCATTATTTCCCGCCGGTGATGGCCGGAGTATTGATACCCGGCCTGGTGGTCGCGGCTCTGATCGTGATTCCCTACTTCAACATCAACATCGAGGGCCGGAGTATCTGGGCAAAGCCGGAACATCGCCGATGGGTGATGATCGCAGTCCCGGTCTTTGCGGTTGTGATTTTTGTGCTCTTTGCCGTGCCCCAACTCGCGCACGGCGATGGAGCGCTCCCCTTGGTGGATCGTGTCCTGGATCTCATTGTCCCCATTGTTCCGACCGTGATTGTCGGCGGGGCGTTGCTGTGGTCGTCGCGCTTCTCGGAGCAGTCACCCCAGCCGTTTCAGCGCTGGCTTGCCGGACGGCCGATCTCCTTCTGGATTATGACGTGGTTCTTGGTGGAGTTGATTTTGCTTACCGCGGTGGGCACATTTTTCCGCGGCCCAGGGTGGACGTGGGTAGTTCCCTGGCGAAGCTGAAGGAACATGGAGATGCTGAGTGAACTCGAACGATAAACCCGGTCCGTTGCGCAGCCGTCCCACGGGCCGCGAACTTGCCGTCTTCGCGATTGTCAGCGTAGCCTTGCTGCTGTCGCTGGCCATCGCCCCTGCCAAGAATTACTTTAGCGACTGGCGCCATTACCAGAAGTCGTACCTCAAGCTCGCGTCGGACCGCCAGGCCGGTACCCTGGTCCGCGGTTTTCATTCAGGGATTCGCCAGATATGGATTCCCAAGCTGGGCGTGGTTGACCGCTGCGAATCCTGCCATGTGAATCTCAACGGTGCGCTGGTGGCGGCTTCAGCCCAGCCTTTCCGCAAGCATCCCCAGATCCCTCACGACCTCGAGCAGTTTGGATGCGTGTTGTGTCATCGCGGACAAGGAGCGGCAACCAGCGTTGAGGAAGCTCACTACACGACCGAGGCGTGGGAACAGCCGCTTCTTCCGGCTCGCTACCTCGACTCCTCCTGCGGACAGTGTCACCTGGCGGCTCTGCAAGGTACTCCCAGGCTAAACCAGGGACGGCGCCTGCTCTCGGCAGAAGGGTGTGTCCACTGCCACGTCGTAACCCAGCCCGACGGCAATGTGCTCAATCCCGACGACGATCCGCCACCGCTCACCCACATTGCGGAAAAGACCAGCCGGGATTGGATCTTCGCCTGGATCAAGAACCCGCAGGCCTACGCGGCCTCTGCCACCATGCCCAACTTCCAGTTCAGCGACCAGGATGCCGCCGATATCGCTTCATTCCTGATCGCACAGAGCACGCCTTCGGCCGCGGTGGTGAAGAATGCGGCTTCCAGCGGCCCGGCCCAGCCCCCGGCGGCTGATGCCACGGAAGCGGCCACGCTCTACGGCAGCTTGTTCTGTTCCTCCTGCCACGCGGTACAGAATGCGGCCGGGAACCTGGTGGGCGGAAACTTCGGGCCCGAGTTGACGCGGGTGGGGAGCAAAGTAAATCCTGACTGGCTACACCGCTGGCTCAACGACCCCAGACAATACGAGCCGGGCACGCGCATGCCCCACTATCGCCTGGACGAGAAGCAGATCGCCCTGCTCTCCACATTTCTGGCGGCCAAAAAGGACGATGATCTTCTCGCCAATGTTCACCTGGCGCCGACGACCCCAGACAGCATTGCTCACGGCAAGCGTCTGGTGACGGAGAGCGGCTGCGCCGCCTGCCATCAGATCAACGGTGTGAGCCCGCCCCAGAACTTCGCTCCGGATTTGTCCCGCGTTGGCAGCCGGGCGCTTTCGCAGATTATTTTTGCTCCCGGCATGAAGCACAACCTGCCCGATTACATCACCGCCAAGATTCAGGATCCGCGGTCCTTCGGTCCGGCGCTGAAGATGCCCAAATTCAGCCTCACCGATGACCAGGTGGTGGCGCTCACCACTGCCCTGCTCGCGCAGACGGAGCGCGCCACCGGACTAGCCCATGAGCAGCTGCTTTCGTCCGCGCCCCGGTCCAACTATCATCCGGGCGGCGACGCCGGAAAGCTGATGGACGATCTGCGCTGCCTGAGCTGCCACGCCATCAACGGCAATGGCGGCGACATGGCGCCCGACCTGACGTGGGAAGGTAGCGCCGTACAGCGCGGGTGGCTGGAAGAGTTCTTGAAGGATCCCAATACGCTGCGGCCAGCCCTGATTCGCCGCATGCCCAAGTTCAACCTGAACCCCGTCGAGATCAAAACGCTTTCCGATTACATCCTCTCCGCCTATCAGGCGCCCGGACTCGATACCGGGACGCTCGATCCGCACGCTTTGGGCCCGGACGCCGCTGCCCGCGGCAAGCAGCTTTTCTATTCCAAGTATGGCTGCCAGGCCTGCCACATCGCCGACTATAAGACCGACAAAGGATATGTGGGCCCGGCGTTGGCCAGCGTCGGCACCAGGTTAACTCCGGCATGGATGTACAAGTGGCTCAAGGAGCCGAACGCCCTTCGTCCCGGCACCCAGATGCCCAACCTGAATCTGAAGGACGACGAAGTGCGGGACCTGACCGCCTTTCTCATCAGTCTAAAAACCCAGCAGAAAGGAGGCGCCAAGTGAGATTTCGGGTTGTTCTGTTGTCCTCTGCGTTGCTCGTGGCCGGCTGTTCCAGAAATCCCGCATCCAACCCGCTGGCGCCTACGGCCTACGGGACGCAGATCGTGGAGGTAAGCGGCGGGAAACAGATGGCTACCGTCGGATCAGCGCTGCCGCAGGCAGTGGTGGTGCAGGTCAATGGCGCCGATGGAAATCCCGTGAGCGGCGCTCTGGTCTCCTTCCGCGGGGAAGGACTTCAGTTCGCGCCGGCGCAAGCGCTTTCTGATTCGAGCGGCCAAGTCTCAACCTCAGCGCAACTCGGATTCAACTCCGGCGACTACCAGATCACGGCCGAGACGCCCAAGCAGGACGGAGGCGCGGCATCCGTCAACTTGCGGCAAATTGCCCTGGGCTATCAAGCCACGCTGGGGAAGGCTGTGCACGATCAGTACTGCGTCCGTTGCCATGATCCCGAATCCTCGGCGGAGCGGGTCTCTAATTTCGACAATCTCTCACCGTCGCCGCATCAGTTTAGTGACGGCGCCACCTACAACCGCCTTTCGGACGCCGACCTGATCAACATCATCAGCCACGGCGGTCCTGCCGTGGGCAAGTCTCCGCAGATGCCCGCTTATGGGGCCACGTTAAAGCCCGCGGAAATCAAAGCTCTTCTTGATTACATTCGGTCAATTGCCGATCCACCGTATCAAACTCCAGGAGTGAAATATGGGAAATAGCAAATTCGCCTGCATCATGATCACCGCCGCTAGTCTCGGGCTGGCGTGCGCCGCCCAGGTGCTTGCCGTCTCCGACATCAAGGATCCACGGGGGCAGCTCTTGCAGCAAAAGTACATCACGCAACTGCGCGAGCTGGGTGCGGATGCAGCGGCTCTCCATTTCCCGTACGCTTTTTATTTCAGCAATAACCTCGATATCGACGAAAGCCGGCAGAAACAATTGCCCCAAGGCTCCATTCGTTTCGACCGCATGCACGATCAGGTCGTCCTGGCGATCACCGGCAACTATTACATTTCTTATTCGACCAGCCAGCTGACTCCCAACCAACGCGCACGTAAGACCTTTGAGGACGTGGTGCTGCCCCTGTTGAAGGTCGCCGTGTCCCACGTTGATAAAACGGCGCCGTTCGATGCCTACGCTTTCGAAATTGCTCACCACGTGCACGCCAAAATGCTGAAGGTCGACACCGAAGGTCCGGAAAACCTGGTGGTGGTGGTGGCGCGCGGAATGGCGGAGCGCCTGGTGCAGGGCAAGGACATCGAGACCAGACAAGGCGTCCTGCTGGAGAGCGAAGTTTATCTCAACGGCGAGCCTCTCACGCTATGGCTGAGCGGCAACGAAGCGCCGCTGGACGTGAAAGACCGCTACCTCGCCCGTCGCAAAGGCGAAAAGGCTCCCGATCTCGAAGCCGCGGAGTTTGAGCCCGGATCCCTGGTCAGCCCGCACCTGCTTCCGCAGTCGGAACTGCTGAATAGCGTGCGCGAGAATGGAAGAACCGCGCGTGATGTTTCCCCGGGAAAGCTGGTGAGGCTGGAACTGAAGTATGAAGACACAACGCGGAAGCTGGTAAGCGATCTCAATGCGCAAGCCCATTTCGTCGACTACGCTCCACCTGCCTTTATCGCCTTCCGTGATGGCGCGTATCTACAGCTCAACCTCACCACCGACCTGGACCAGCCTGCGGGCTCGTCGCAATACCGCATCGCCGCCCTGGCGTTCGATACTCATATCGCGCACCTTCTGCGCCCGGTTTCGCGATACTTCCATGACAGTGCGCAATTCGAGGGCATCGACTTCAGCACTACCGTTCATCAGGCGGCTCCGCCAACCAGCGAAGCGGTGGAATTCGTGGTGCCCATGGCCACCCTGCTCTGCTATGAGAAGTACGATTGCACCGGCCAGGAGTTGATCAACCGCAGCGTGGTTTTGATTAACGGGGAGCGCGTCGCATTGGACTTACAGAAAGCGGAGAGCGACTTCAACGCCGGCGTGCGGTAGGTTGCGATTCGTCAAACCTTCGGATCAATGCGTGGACTGGGAGACGGCATCAGGCATGACTGTAGCGGCTACCGTGTGGTCGCGTCTCCGTGCTCAGTCAGTCGTTGGACCCTCACACATCGGAGCGCCATCAGCCCTCTAAGCCACGGCCACGCGCTCGTCGGCGGCCAGGTCGTTGCTGGCGGCAGCGCCGGTGGGATGGATACTGTAGGTGGTCGAGACTTGCGCCCCGCTCTGGCGGATCATCTCCCCGACCGAGCAGTACTTGGACTCGGACAGCTTGATGGCCTCCTCCACCGACTGCGGATCAATGGCGTCGCCGGTGACGGAGTGGTGGATACGCACGTTGGTGAACACCTGCGGAGCCGCTGAGCGTTGCTCGGCCTCAACCGACACCTCATACGCGGTTACGGTCTTGTGTTTCTTGTTGCGTAAAATCGTGACTACATCGAAGGCCGTGCATCCCGCCAACGCTGCGGCCATTAGTTCGATGGGCTTAGGGCCGGTATGTCCCATCATGTCGTCGATGATCAATCTGTGACCGCTGCCGGTTTCCACCACGAATTGCAGAGCGGTCGGGAACGTGAGTTTTACCTTGGCCTGAATCATAAGGCCCTCCTACTCTCAGGATGCCTGCGGGACGGCCCTTAGCGCCGTGACCACGGTCACACAGCCGCGGGCGGGGTTTGTGACCCCGTCACAGTCAATTCGTGATACGCGGGGCGATCATAAATTGAGAGCACTGGGGCTTCGGCGATCACAACGTCATGATACGCGTTTTGATCAATAACTGGTGGTTGCTGGCCCTGCGCGGAGTTTTTGCGCTCTTGTTTGCCATGTTCGCCTTCTCTCTGCGAACCATGATCGATACGTGGGCTCTCGGCGCCGTAGCCCGGGCCGGGCTGGTGATGATTTTTGGCTTGCTTGCTTTCGCCGCCGGAATATGCACCATCGCAGCAGCCATATGTGGCGCCGGCACGGAGAAATCTCATTTACTTTTGTGGGACGGGATTGCCATCTGCGTGGCTGCAGCTGTCATCCCCTCGCGCCGCGGCTGGATCTGACCTGGCTCGTCTATGCCGTCGCGGTGTTTGCGATCACGGCAGGCATCCTGGAGCTTCTCCTGGCAAGTAAATTGTGGCGACACATTCGCGACGAGTGGACTCTGGCATTGGCCGGCGCAGGCTCACTCTGCTTCGGCGTCTACTTCCTGGCTGCCCCTATGACGGGAACAACTTCTATGCTTCACTGGCCGGGCGTCTATGCGGGATTTAGCGGTGTCGCGATCCTGGCTCTGTCTCTTCGCTTGCACTCTTTACGCCGCACTCGCGCTATAACGGAGTTGGCCAATACCGGCCAAGTCGTTCGTATCGGTATGGAGATCGTGAGCGCGGCTGGTGTGCGCAGAAGCAACTCGAGGCGTCAAAGGAGGCACCAATGAAGGCACTTGTACTTAACGCAATCGGTCGAGGGTTCGATTTAGAGGACGTGGACATTGCCGCGCCGGTGGGCCGCGAAGTCCTCGTCGACGTGCGGGCGTCTGGGCTGTGTCACACCGACCTGCTGTTCGCAACGCACGACAATTTTGTTCCGACGCCGTCTGTGCTTGGTCACGAGGTCGCGGGGATCGCGGATGCTGCCGGTCCCGACGTGGCGCAACTTCGCGTCGGAGATCCCGTCGGCCCTCGTCATGGCTTTTTTGAACAGCGGTCAGGCGTGCGCTGCGGGGACGCGCCTCCTCGTGCCCAAGAGCCGGTTGGATGCGGTAAAGCGAGGCATACGCGACGCGATGCGCGCCTTTACCGTCGGCGATCCGGCTGATCCTAAGACCGCCATCGGACCTATGGTGTCGCAGAAACAGTACGAACGCGTGCAGTTTTATATCCGCAAGGGCATCGAAGAAGGCGCGGAGGTTCTCGCCGGCGGGGAGGGTCATCCGGAAGGTTTCGAAGCGGGTTACTTCGTTAAGCCCACAGTTTTCGTGAACGTGAAAAACGATATGACGATCGCCCAAGAGGAAATTTTCGGCCCCGTGCTGTGTATCATCGCTTATGACACTGAGGAAGAAGCGATCCGGATCGCGAACGACTCTAAATATGGTCTCCACGGCGGCGTCCTTGGGACCGATCTCCCGCGCGCGCGTCGCGTGGCCTCACAAATACGCGCCGGGCGCGTCGTAATCAACAGCATGACCGATGATCCACAAGCGCCCTGGGGAGGATTCAAATACTCCGGCGTCGGCCGCGAATATGGCCGCTACGGGATCCAGGCGTTTCTCGAAACCCGCGCCATACTTGAGTCTTAAGGAGGCACTCTCATGAGCCAGCACCTGACGGTCTCTCCCATCGAAGCCGCGGATCGTCTCGCGATCCGAGAACTCATTGAGGCCTACGCGCATTGCGCCGATCGTCGCGATGCGAACGGTCAAATGTCTCTCTTTACCGCAGACACTCACTTCGTGGTGTACATGAACGCCAAGGACCCGAAGCCTTCACAGGAACTGAGCTCCCGCGAGGCGCTCGCTCCAGTCTTCGCAGATCTGAACAAGTATGCCGCCACAATGCACTTCGTCGGGCAGAGTACGATCCTCAGCCTGACGGCTAAACCGAGGCACGGGGGAAGCCTACTGCCTGGCGCATCACCTCACTGTCGACGGTGGAAAGCGACGTCTGATGATCGCCGCGCTACGCTACTACGACACGTTCGTTAGGATGGACGGCTCGTGGCTGTTTGCGGAGCGCCTGCTCTACGTCGACTGGCTGGAGGAGCGCGCACTGTGACTAACCAGGTGTCTTCAATGAGCGCCTCGGGGCCGTCCCTGAACGCTCCGGCGGCGGGCCAGACGCGCCTTGTAATCGTGGGCGCGACTGGAATGGTCGGCGGCTACGCCCTTCGCTACGCGCTTGAGCAACCCGCCGTCGGACGCGTGACGGCTATCGGGCGCAGGAAGCTCGGCATCTCGCACCCCAAGCTGAAAGAGGTTCTGCATCGAGACTTCGCGGACTGTTCCGCTCTTGCGGAGGCGCTCTCGGATCAGGACGCAGCGGTCTTTTGCCTGGGCGTATATACCGGCGCGCCGCCGGACGCGGAGCTCCGCACGATAACCGTGGACTACACGATCGAGTTCGCGCGAGTTCTTCGGGCAGCAGCCCCGAGGCGTCGTTCTCATTCTTGAGCGGGAATGGCGCGGACTCGACCGGACGAAGTCGGATTCCCTTCGCACGCTACAAGGGAGAGGCCGAGAACGCACTCCTCGCGGCCGGTTTCCCCCACGTTTACATCTTCCGGCCCGCGTACATCTACCCCGTGGAGCCTCGGAAAGAACCGAATTTCAGCTACCGCCTGTTGCGCGCAATCTATCCCGCGTTTCGGGTGCTGTTCCCTAACCAGGTGATTCGGGCCGACGACTTGGCCCGAGCGATGATAGATGTCGCCGTGCGGGGAACAGGAGAACAACGAAGCTTAATTTTCGAGAACCGTGACATCCGAACAATGGTTGATTCGCGGCCACCTAGCGGATAACGGACAACCGGAAACGATCTGCGTCGGCTAAGACCTCGGAGCAGGAGATGGATTCTCAATATCCCAGTCAATGAAAATTATGAATTCGGATGGTTGCAGGGTTTCCTGAAGTCACTGAAACGAAAGAAACTTTGGGTTGCGGAGGCCTGCAACGTCACGAATTTGCTCGTAATCGCTTTTGAGCGATCACTTGCAGCATAGTTCGGATCTATGCTGTAACGGTCCAGCGATGTAGTTGAAAACAAAATACTAATTGGCGTTGATCGTTAGAGTCGATGACTACATGAAGCTATCAGGCTTCGCGCCGAGTGACACTCTGCTGTGGAGATTCAAGCGGCTCCTGTTCTTCTGTCGTTTTGAAACTGCCCCCGGTTTTGGGGATTTATCAAGTTCCGCGACCATGCCGAAACGGCTATGTTTGAGTATCTCGTCTGCCAATGGTGGGTTTTTGGCCGATACTGCTCGCGAAAGCAGCATGGAAAAGAGAGTGAACTACTTGCGCATGACTCTTACATGGTCGCACATCACGATGTCAGGCGGGAGAGTTATGATTCCAGGCCATTGCTGGGTGGCTTCGCCGACTCGAAAATAATATTCCGCCAGAGCCCGGCCGGCTTTGCCGAGAAGGGCGACGTAGATGAACACTTCCCTATTGGTGGAACCCGTTATGTTCCAGTCGGCGAACCATCGGTTGCTGGCATCGTCAAAAACCGGCTGTCTCTTGAACCAGTATTGCCCGCTTCGCGTGGATTGCTCGATGAGCATTACGCTGCCTTCCTCCGGCCTTCGCTCAAACGTGCCGTCGACTTGCATCTTGGTTTCTACCGTCGTGCCTTCCAAGGGGTGGGTGATTTTGAGCTTGTATTCGCTGGCCCGAACCGGGTCATCTAACTCGCGTTTGGGGTGCAGCAGCAAGAGCGCGCCAAGGCCGGCTACCACGCCTCCGATCGCCGCCAATACGATTCTCCAAATCGGCTCCTGCACCTTCAATGACAACTTCTCCACTCCGCCAGACGCGCCGGTCAGCACCAGCGCCAGGCCAATGACCACAACGGCCAATGGCGTGTTCTTGATGAGCGCATTGAAGATCTTTTCCACCTAATCCTCTTGAACGCCGCTTGGATTCAGCGACGTTTCACTTGGCCGACTTTCCGGTTTTCTTGGGGAGCGCGGGTGCGCGCTCCGTGATCTTTCGCATCACCATCATGCTGCTGGCACAGTGGACCTTTTCGTACTGGCCGGTTGCCAGAATCTCATTCACGAAGGTCTTCACACCGGGGTAATAATCGGCGTAGTCGTGAAAGGCAACATAGGCCCCGGGGGCAAGCCATGGCTCAAAGTGGTAAAAGTCTCGCGATACGTTCGCATAATCGTGCAGGGCGTCAATAAAGAGGAGGCCAATGGGTTTGTCCCAGGCCACTTCCCATGAGTGCGATGGAAGGATGACGACGGAATCCGTCAGGCCGGCGCCGGCGAGATTTTTCTTGAGTTTTTCGAGACTCGGAGGCATGGACTGAATTCCCTGATCGAGGGCACCGACTTTCCCGTCATGGGGATCGATCGCGTAGATTTTTGTTTCCGGGCGGAGCGCCTTGGCCACGCTGGCTAGAACAAACGTTGCCCGGCCGCAATAGCTGCCTACCTCGACCACGGCATGAGACTTGGGCAACTTTGTAATCACGCGCGTAGCAGCGGCCATCAGCAGGTCGGCTTCATCTTCGCCAAGCCAGCCCTCGATATTCTTCATTTGCGTCAGAATGGGCCAGACGAGCAATAACCCGGCCTGCGATTGTTTTTCTGTAGAAGCCATGCCAACCTCCCGTACGCCTACCCTTCCGCCGGCTCTCTGCGGTCTACTCCGCCAGCAGAGGCTGCATTTGATTGCCTGGAGCCTCATCGCGGGCGGGCAATGGAACAGATTCAGCCTCGAGATTCTTTCGAAACAGGGTCATACCCTTCACACGATGAACGGTCTCATAGTCGGGCCGCGTAAGAACTTCGTTCATGAACGCCCGCACGCCCGGATCATAGTTGGTGGACTCATGGAAGGCAATATATCCGCCCGGCACGACCCACTGCTCAAAGGGATGAAAGTCACGGAACACATCAGCATAGTCGTGAAAACCATCTATGAGTAGGAGCGCGATGGGCTTTTGCCAAACGACTTCGTCAGATCGTTGGGGCACGATTTGAACTGTCTGGCTGAGTCCGTGACCGGAAAGATTGCGCCGGAGGACGTCCAACGTGGGCTGTTGCAAGTCGATTCCGTGATCGAGCACTTGCTCTTGCGCCGCAACAGGATGAATGGAATACATTGGACCGGCCACCCTAAGTGATTGGACGACGCTGGCCAGCACGACGGTGGAACGTCCGCTGAAACGGCCAATTTCAACCACGGTGGGATTATCGGGCAACGATGTGAGCGCCTGGCACGCCGCGGCGATCAACAGATCGGCCTCCTCCAGCTCGAGCCGGCCTGGGATGTTTTTTATCTTATTAAGTATGGGTAATGGCAACACGAGCTCTGCATTGCCGTTGCCTGGAGCGTGCGCCATGACGGCTCCGCCATTGGGCGCCATTTGATAATGGGAAAGCCTTTCGCGAATGCGTTTGCGCGAGCCGTCCGCGTAATGGCGCGAAACCGGATGGATCCAGAAGACGTCTTTGCGGTTGAGTGCGGCGTCGATTTGCGCCTGGCTATAGGACGTGCGGTATCTGACATAGTCGTGGCTGCAGGGATTCGCGGTGATTTCATATCCCAGCAGGGCGGTGACGGTTGGAAGAATAACCTCTTCACTGGCCCAGATTTTTGTTCGCGCCATGATGTCCTGCAGCTTACGGTTGGTGGAGAACATGTGCGTCAGATCACGCGCGGCGTCGGCGGTGAATACGGTGGAAGGCCAAAATGTCCAGTGAACAAACTTGCGTTCCCCCAGTTGAAAGTTTTGTAGAAACGGCCGCCACAGGTCAAACTCCTGGAACGCGGCGCGGACAGGGGCGATGGGAGTATTGCGCTGGTGGGCTCTGGGAGAGTTCCCGAGCAGCCCGGTTCGGGTCCGGCCATGAAGGAATTGCGTCAAGTACTCCGAGTAACCCGGGCGGGTTCCCAACTGATCGGAGTCCACAATCGTCATCACATCGAACGGGTGCGATTTGAGGGCAAACCGCATGCATTCGAGCGCAAAATCGTGAAGTCTCCCCCAGACCATGGGCATGGGCGAAGGATGCAACACCGCGCCATAACGCTCCAGGGGGAATCGCGAGGTCCGCAATTGCTGCGCCTGCCCTCCATCGTAGAGCAGAATCACCGAATATGGATCCAGGTACCGTAGATTACGGACTAGGTCAATCACACATTCGGGGCTCTCATGAACCAGGCAGGCAAAAATATTGCGAATCATAGTTGTCAGTTATGCCGAGCTTAAACACGATGTCAAATCGCCGCTGCCGGCGGCCGTCACAGCATCGGCGGCCAAGGCTTTCTCCAGGAGATAGCTGAAAAACGTCTCTTTACCGAGCAAACTCGCAGAAGTATTCCGTGCCTGAAAACCCTGCACTTGCTGATGCGAAAGCATGTAGCAGATTGCCCGGCTGTTGAAAGCCGACTCGTGCGCGCGCCGGCCGGCGGTCGCGAAAAAAGCGCCGGGATCGTTCCAGCGCACCGGCTTGATGAGTTCGCGGTCGATTTCGTACCAGGCAACGCGCGTGGTTTGCAGGAGACGGGTCAGCGGTTCTGCTCCGAGGGAAATCCAGCCAAGACGCCTGTTCGACCGCAATATTCTGCAGATTTGGTCATAGAAGGCTGAGGCGATCATGCTACCGGGCCGGGCAGCAAAGAAATCGGTGCAAAAATAACCGCTGTGATCTTTGTGAGCCAGGAAGTCATAGCGCTCGAGAAGGTCGAGTAGCGGTTGAAGCGGCTTCATCACTATGCCGTCGGAGTCGATCCACAGGCCGCCGTAGCGGGCCAGGAGGAACGCGCTGATGAAATCCGCGCGGAGCGTGACATGAAGGCGGTTGAGGTCGATATCGCGGTCTGTGTCCCGCAAGCGGTCGAAGCCGTCCGGAGAAAGCAGGCGCACATCTGCGGCATGGGAGTAGACCGTACGTTGACATTGTTGGATCCACTCCGGACACTCGCCTTCCCAATACATCCAGACGGGCAACATGGAGCCGTCCGTTTTCCAGATGAGCCTTTGCAATGTGGTGGCCGACGGTTTGAGGGCGTCGATGTTCGGGGTGGATCTTTCCGATCGCCGGGCAGATCTTTCCAAGACGGTGACCGACGGTTCGAGACCCAAAATGATCGAGAGTGGTTGAAGCAGGGCGGCGGCCGCGCTAAACGTCGAGGACGGCGCGCCCTTGGTTGGTTTCAGTGTCCACGGTCGCAGGCCGGCCGTTTGCAGGGTTTCCGCTGCGGAACCGTCGGCACACAGGATGGCCCCCGCTTTGCGAAGCAACGGAAGGGCTTCGTCTTTCAGCGGGCCGCACGAGAGCACAACGATGGTTTTCAACCACAACCCTTGATAGCGTTCGTCGGTTAGCAACGAGATTGAGAGATCAGTTCCGAAGATGACAATTGCATCCCGTGCCGCTAAATCCTGCCAGTGCGCTGCATCAGCGTCGTCGAGACATTCGACCTTCAGCCCGAACCGTAAATGCAGAGTCTCGGCCATTCTGCCAGGCTGCCACGGAGATTCTCCGCACGAAGACTCTCCCACGAAGGCGATGCTTTTCTTTTCCCAGCCACAGCTCAAGAGCGGCCGAGGCGGATATCTTTTTACGAACAGGTCGCGGTCTCGGATGGAGCGCATTTCACCCAACACAGCCAGGTTCCGCGGGTAATGAGGATTGTCGACTCTATGAGCGTCTCCCCCATAGTTTCCTGAACCATGATGAAACAGATGATAGGCGCGCTGATCCTGGCGTTCGGTGGCGGCGCTGCGTCCAAGCAGGTTAGACTTATACCACCAGGCGTTGTCTTCTCCTCCCCATCCGCGAAACTCTTCACACATGCCCCCATAACTGGCGACAAATGACTTCTTGACCAGGCCGATGCCGCCCAAGATTTGCCGCAGGCTGCGCAACTCCTTGACGAGGGGGAAGCCGGCGGGATCCTTACCGCTTTGCGTGATTGCCTGGGTCCCGATCTCAGAGAGATAGCTGATGGTGGAGTAAGGAATCAGATAGTCGAGCCGGCGCGAGCGCATCTCGGCTACCGCCCTGGCGATAAAATCCGCAGGCATGATCAGGTCGTTATCCGTCCACAGAACCAGGTCGTACTCCGCGAGGGCAGTGCCAATGTTGAGGGAACGCGCTCGTTCAAAAACGTCATTGTGGCGAACGAAAATGTACTTGTCCGCCCAGCGGCGAGCGATTTCTTCCGCAAAGGGATGTGGCCCCATATCCACGACGATGATTTCATTCGCGGCGCGGCTTTGCCGCAGGCTTGGCAACGAAGCCGCGAGCAGGGGAAGGCGCTCTTCGCCGCCGTGGCAGACGACCACGCTTAATCCTTCGTTTCCCTCGTTGTCCAAAGTCGTTTGGTTCAGGTTCTCCCGGGCGCCAGACGTGACCTCGTGCGGTATTGAAACCTGGAGTTTGTTTGGGGCGGACCGCTCCAGCGCCAGGGCAATCACCGGTTCCCAGAAGCGTTCCCACTGGCGATCGAAATTCCAGTGTTCTTGCATCCATGCGCGATTGCGGACGCCCTCAGCGGTCAGCGACTCGGCTCCTCCTTCGATCAGCGAAGTCAATACGGACTCCAGGTCGCTCAAGCCGGCCTTCACGAAAGGAACGTCACGAGTTTCAGCGCAATGACAGAACATATCGGCGATGGCGGGAAGGCTGCCCGTCCCGTTCACCACCACGCATCCGAGGGCAAGTCCCTCCAGGCTATTGCGATGATAGCTGCCGGTGACGCATTCATCGATTACGATGTGCGCTCGCCTCTTCATGGCCAGTGACTCAGAATGAGCAACCTGGTTTCCGGTCACCACCTCCAGGTTGATGGGAAAGCGCCGCGCCAGTCGTTCCAGCACCTTGATGGTGGTGGCATATCCTTTAGAGTGCCAATGGAGCCGGTGACCGGCAGGGTAGGTCTCATGCTTGCCGGAAGGCGTATAGCAAATCGTGACTGGTGGTTGTTTGCAGCTCGTCTGAAAGGCTGGCTCCCACAATGGTACGGGATTGGGGACCGGACGCCACTGTTTGAACTCCGGGAGCGTGGCTTGATATTGCCCAACAACCACGCCGGGAAATCCCTGCTGCACGAAACGGCAATCTACGTTCCACATGTAATTGTGGGCCATCGTGATTACCGGCTTGCCGGCAAGCAACGCCTGATGGCGCGGGTCAACCTTGCCGTTGTGAGCGATCACAAGATCGGCTGATCGCAGCATGTTCTCGGCTTCCGAGGGCGCGCGATCCCATTCCACATCTCCATCGAAGACTACGCCGTTGCCGTAGCTATTATTTGCCCACACCGTGCGACAGGCATGCCGGGTACGCGCTGTAATTGCGCGCGACAGAATTACCGGCACACCAGCGACCGGCGTCGTCGCATAGGAAACGATGCGCAAACCCGATTTCGGTTTCTCCCGGTCCTCGAATTCTGCGAGCGACAATTTAGGGAATGCAGTAAGGCGGCTGTTCGCGCTCAAATTGTAAACTTCAGCGCCGGCACGTCGACATGCATCATAGAGCCGTTTGTACTCCCGGTCGATTTGAGGCAACTGGCGTTCGAGCGGATGCTGGCCAGTCTGGGAGAAAAAGTGATCGTTGGTAAAATCAACGCCAATCACACCGACCTTGCGTGCTCCCATGAGCATCGCCAAGCACAAAGCCACGTACGGGGAATTGTTGGTGTAGTCGAGCGATTTCCCGCTGGATAAATCGGTGCCGCCGCGCGTGCCGAGGGGGAAGCGAACAACATGGGGGTGCCTGAGGCCCAGGTCAAGTTGCGTAAAAATGGCGCGGGCCTGGCTTTGCTCAACATGGCAAAAGCGGTCCGCGTGGAACTGGCTGCGGGGATTCACCACCACCAGGTAGTCAGGGTTGAACATCCGGCCAACGTCATTGACTCCGATCGTGGTAAAGCGCGCGGGATTGACGAGAGTTTGCAACGATATGCCGCAACCGCACACCACAATAGTTTCGCCCGCATGAAAGTTCCGGAAACCCTTGAGTTCCCGGGGGAGAGTCGCCGCCACGAGCGGAAGACTGGAGCAAGGTTGTGACACTGCAAAGCTCATGCACTTAACGCTCTGGTCTCCGGTCTGACGTTGCGCTTAGCCGACCGGCATCATCGTTGACGGACCTGACGGGTCACTGCTCTGCCTTGTGCAATCGTCTCGCCAAAACGTGGACCTCAAATCACGGCACTTAGCC
>DATDGY010000055.1:0-5614 GCA_036521855.1 Candidatus Angelobacter sp. | reverse complement strand
GATTGATGCACTGGAAAAAGTTCTTGCCGCGCAAGCCAAGCCGCGTGTCGAGAACGCATCGCTGAGCACCAACACCGCTCCGGCGACGAACGCGGTTCAGGGCGATGAAAAGCCCAAAGAGTCGCCGCTGTCGTTCCGCATCGGCGGGACGGAGTTCACTCCCGGCGGTTTCGTGGACTTCGAAAACGTCTTCCGCAGCACCAACACCGGCAACGTGACCGCGACCAACTTCTGGGCCATTCCCTATAGCAATACGGCGGCCGGACATCTCACGGAGTATCGTTCCACTGGACAGTATTCGCGCCTCAACTTGAAAATCAGCGGCAAGTACGGCGCCAACAACATCGTTGGCTACATCGAAGGCGACTTCAACGGCAACGATGCTACCAACGTGTTTGTTACCTCGAACCCCCACACCACGCGCATCCGGCTGTATTGGTTAGATCTGAAGCGCGGCAAGTGGGAAATCCTGGGCGGCCAGACCTGGGGCTTGCAGACGCCCAACCGCGTGGGAGTTTCGCCCATGCCCGGAGACATCTTCGGCACCATTGGCGAGGACGCGCAAGTTCACGTCGGCGTCAACTACACTCGCGCGGGCGCGTTCCGTGCCGCTTACCATTTCAACGACAATTTTGTGTGGGCGGTCGAATTGCAGAATCCGCAGCAGTTCAGCGGACAGACGCAAGGGGCAAACGCCGAAGTAATCTTCCCCGCGGCTTTCTCCGGTGGTGGGAGCAACTTGACTGGGCAGTTTGACAATGCAGCGACCGCCGGTGCACCCAACGTCTTTCCCGACATCATTACCAAGGCCGCATACGACAAAGATTATTCGGGGAGACACCTCCACTTCGAGTTTGGCGGGATGCTGACCTCGGTGAAGGTCACTGACATTCCCACCGTTGCCGGCGCCACCTTCGTGAAGCACGGGTCGGTCGGCGGCGGAATTCTGGCAGGCATCAATGCAGAACTGTTCAAGAACTTCCGTTGGCTAGCCAGCGGCTTGTGGGGACCGGGAGTGGGACGCTACATCATCGGTATGGGTCCGCAAGCCGTGGTCTTTCCCGTCGCTGCCACTTCGGGCGGAACCTGTCTTGCCGGCGCAGCCGGCGGCTGCGATGTCAATATCTCCCCGGTCCACGCCGGCGACGTCATTACCGGTTTCGAGATGCAGCCCTGGAAGAATACGCTATGGGGAACGTACTACGGCGGAGCCTACTTCCAGCGCAACGCTTTCCCTGATCTGACAGCGGCTGGCGTCACCAAGCCGATTATCGGCTTCGGCGGCATTGGCAGCAACCCCGCTAATAACAAGTCCATCCAAGAGGCCACATTTGACTGGACCCAGACCTTCTGGAAGAACCCACAATACGGCGCGGTCTTGATGGTCACGCAGACTTCCTACGTGACCCGCGCACCCTGGTTTGTGACCGTCGGCTCGCCCAAGAACGCTCACCTGATGATGGGCTACCTGAGCTTGCGCTACGTGCTGCCGTAGGCATAACCAGTTCGACACAAGATGCCAGAGAGCGCCGGATTCTTCCGGCGCTCTTTGCTTTCGGGTTGATCTTTGTTCCGTTATGGCCCGGCGGCTTTCACGCCGGCTGTGCGAGCGGCGGGGATTTCATACGCGCCCAGAGTGAAGCCGAAGCCGCCGCCCTGCGGACGTGGTGCGCCATCTTGATCCGTGGCCTGCCGGCTCCCATGCTCCACGAAGGAATTGTCAGGCAGCGCCGCGACTCCGGCGCCTCGTGCCGGACTGCCCGTAACCAGGTGGAAGTCCGCGGCATTCCGGTTCAAAAAGGCGGGATCGCCGCCAAGGTTGTTGCTGGTTTGTGAAGGTCCGTTGCCGGCGCCGAACCACAAGTTCCGCTCGCCCGTGATCAACGCGGTGTTGCCGTCAATGTAGATCTCGCCGCGAAGCTGGTACACGATGTTATTGCGCAAACGCATCACCAGGCCCTCATCGGCGCCCACGCTGAAGGCCCCGCGCGAACCCTGGGCGTTGCGGGAGTTGTTGGCTGCGCAATCGTAAACCGTATTATTGAAGACCTCAACCATCCCCCGGCCTGGCTTTCCGTTGTTGGTGATCCCGGCCACGTAGATGCAGGAAAATGCGCCACCCTGGTCGGAAGGATCCTGCAGTCCCACGTGGTAGATCACGTTGTTGTAAGCTTCCACCGCGCCCCGCGAAGGATCGACGGTCGCGAAGTTGATGCCGTTACAGTTGTCGCCATGAATGAGGTTGTCATGTACGTGCAGATCATACTGGTTGAAACCGGTGGTATCCTTCCCGCCGCAATCGGGGCTGCACAGCGGCGAGGAATGAAACTGGATGGCGCGACAGGTGGCATTGTCGTGGATGTGGTTCCATCCCACGTCAATGTGATTGGAGTCGGTGCTGAAGTACACAGCATGATAGAACTTTGACGTCCTGGAGCCGGCTCCTGCGTTGTGCACCGCATTCCCATAGAACCTGATCTGGCTGCTCTCGCTCATTTCGAAGCAGCCCACCTGACCGTCAGCCCCCGGACACTGCATATCGTTGCCTACAATCTTCCAGCCGACGCCGCTCAGGTCCATCGCCTGTACGCTGGAGATGATGTGGAGCTGGGAAATGACCCAGTAGTCTTCACGAGTATCGATGTTGGGCGTGCGCACTCCGAAATGCAAGCCACGGGCGGCGCCGATCGTGACCGTAGCGCCCGGATACGCCACCAGCGCTTTGGGAGCACGAGGGGCGCCGGAATTGTCGGAGCCTTTGCGGTCCATGCTGAGATAAGCGCCGAAATTGTCCTCGCGGGCCTGCACTACGCCATCTTCTATATAAGCGGTGTCGCCTGCGGACATGCTGTTCTTGGCGTGAACGATCGTCCGCCATGGCAGGGCATAGCTGCCGCTACGATTGTCGTCGCCGAGGGTAGAAACAAAAAAGATCCGGCCGCTGCGTACGGTAAACGGTATTCCGTTGCTCGCGGGATTCGTCCTGCCCGGCACGTTCACCACGATGTCGCCGGTCCGGACATTGGCTCCAAGCTGGAAGGTGATCCTGCCGTCTGACCAGACGGGATAGTTGTCCGCAGCCTGGCCGCCAACGGTTACCCGCGACTCCCCCTTGGACGCTCCGAATCCCTTCCCCCAAATGGTGACGAATACACCTTTGTTGTCCTGTCCGCCGTACTTGGGTCCACTATCCAGGTCAGAAAAGAAAATTCGTGGTTGCCCGCTCTGGCCTGGCAGCATGATCGACGAGAGCAGTATCATGGACAGCGGGATGACCACCTGGGCAATGGCTCTCATGTTGACTCGGTCAAAGGCGTCCTGGCTTGCCGGGCCTGTTGCCCCGACCCGCTCAAGTGGTCGAAGACATCCAAGTTCCGGCAGAGTTCCTGGATCTTGGATGCGTCCAGCCTAGCTTGGGCTGGTGGCGATGCGAATGCCGGGCCGCTAACTTTTTGACACTGCGTTTGCGCCGCTGTTAATCTGAAGACGGCCCGCCTTTTCTCGCGTCCCCGTCGTCTAGCCCGGCCTAGGACATCGCCCTTTCACGGCGGTAACACGGGTTCAAATCCCGTCGGGGACGCCAAGATTCTAAAGGACTTCCGCGAAATCGCCACTTTTCTTCATGATCCAATTTGATCCATTTAGGCTGTGCCTAGTGAAAACTCCGTTCTGATTGACAACATTGACCTTATTGCGGCCGCCCTTTAGTCTGTCCCGTTCACATGTTGACCCTCTTGCTCATGTTGTTCTCCACCCTTCGAAAATCGCTGCGGTCCCGCGCGGCTTTGCAAGCGGAGATTCTGGCCCTCCGCCATCAGCTTGTCGTGCTGCAGCGCTCGACTTGCGGTCGCCGGCTTCGTTTACGAGCCGCTGATCGTGTTTTCTGGGTTTGGTTATCTCGCTTGTGGCAAGGTTGGCGCCAGTCACTTCGGATTATCAAGCCAGAGACCGTCATCGCCTGGAGTCGCAAGGGATTCCGGTTGTACTGGACCTGGAAGAGTCGAGCGCGCAAAGGCCGACCGCGCGAACCGCGCGAAATTCGTGAGCTGATCAGGCGCATGAGCCTGGCCAATCCGCGATGGGGTGCTCCGCGCATTCATGGCGAACTCCAGAAGCTCGGCATCAACATTGGTGAGACTACCGTCGCCAAGTACATGGTTCGCCACCGCAGCCCGTCTTCGCAGACATGGAAGACATTCCTGAAGAATCACATGCACGATTTGGTCTCGACAGACTTCTTTGTTGTCCCAACGGCAACATTCCGGCTGCTCTTTGTTTTCCTCGTGCTCTCGCATGAACGCCGGCGGGTCGTGCATTTTGCCGTCACAGGCCACCCCACGGCCGAGTGGACTGCGCAGCAACTCATCGACGCTTTTCCGTGGGACACCCCACCTCGATACTTGCTTCGTGATCGAGATGGGAGTTATGGAGAGCTGTTTCCGCAAACAGCCCGAGCGATGCAGATTCGGGAACTCCTTACGGCTCCGCGTTCGCCTTGGCAGAACGCTTATGTCGAGAGGCTGATCGGCTCAATCCGTCGCGATTGCCTAGACCATGTTCTCATTTTCAACCAGCGCGGTCTGCGTCGGATTCTGCAATTGTATTTCGGCTACTACGAACGATCTCGCACTCACCTGTCCCTGGCAAAAGATGCTCCGATCTCGCGTCCTGTCCAACCACCATCGCTTGGAAGGGTAGTTGAAATGTCGCAGGTTGGTGGTCTGCATCATCGTTACGAACGACGCGCTGCGTAAAGAACTCCTTCGACAGAACCGCCATAAAAGGAATCCGCCCTGGCACTCCCTTGTCTTCCAACGTCCAGGGACTCCCACATTTCATTTTGACAAACGAATCGGCAGAACCTGGATCAGAGTTGCATTTCCAATTTTGAGAGACTCGCAGCCAAATCGCGCCCGGACGGAGTTTTTGCTAGGGACAATGCCTGTGTGTGTTGAAAAAGTCCCTCAGTTGATGCTTGCGGTAGTGCAAGGTTCGGGATATAAGCAGGCTAGAGTTCCCGATGCTGCTGTTTATCTCCACTCTCGGAGGCCTGCTGCTCATGATGGGACACCATTCCCGCGGGGAGACGCTGTTTTACTACTTCCGCCTCGAAGATCAGGTTCCTGAAAATCATCTACTGCGCCTGATTGATCGCCACATCGACCTCGACTTTATACGATCCAAGTTGAAGGACTCTTATAGCGACACGGGAAGGCCATCGATCGACCCCGAACTGCTGCTGCGCCTGCTGCTGGTCGGCTATCTCTACGGGGTCACGAGCGAAAGGAAACTGGTGGAAGAGCTGCGTATGCATCTGGCGTGGCGTTGGTTCACCGGACTGGGCTTCGATCAGGAGATTCCGCATCACTCCACGTTTTCCAAGAACCGGCATGGTCGATTCCAAGAATCGAATCTGTTTCAGGAGATCTTTGAAGAGATCGTCGCCCGCTGCGTAGAGGCCGGATTGGTGAAGGGCGAGCACATGTCGGTGGACGGCAGCCTCGTCCAGGCCAATGCGGATCATCACAGCCGCGTACCCCGCGAGCAACTGGCGGAGATAGCTAAGGTGAACCACACGGTGCGCGAGTATTTAGCCGAGTTGGAGCGGGAGAAT
>DATDGY010000054.1:0-8242 GCA_036521855.1 Candidatus Angelobacter sp. | reverse complement strand
CGTAGCGAAAAAAGAGATTCGATCTTCACGCATTCGCCTTCAACAACTGCTCAGCATGCTGTCGGCTCGTCTCGGTCAACTTGGCGCCGCTCAACATGCGCGCAATTTCCTCGGTGCGCTCTTCCTGATTGAGTGCGCGGACCAATGTGCGCGCCCTTCCGCCAACTTCGCGCTTCTCGATCAGGTAATGATGGTCGGCAAACGACGCGATCTGGGGCAAGTGAGTAATGCACAACACCTGGTTCGACCTTGCCAGCGACTTCAGCTTCTTGCCCACAGCTTCCGCGGCGCGGCCGCCGATGCCGGTATCAATCTCGTCGAAGACCAAAGTGCGCTGGGCGCCGCCGGCGGCCTTGCTCTTCTTCCCCGTCTCGACCGTCGCTTTCAGGGCCAGCATGACCCGTGAGAGCTCGCCTCCGGAGGCAATCTGCTCCACCGGGCGAAGCGGCTCGCCTGGATTGGGCGAGATCAGGTAAAAGACGTTATCAAAGCCGGAGGCCGCCCAGTTCTGCGGCTCGTCGACGCCGGAAACTTCGATGCGAAATTGGGCCTTCATGGCCAGTTGGTTGATCTCTACCTCCGCCAACTTTTGCAACTCTTTGGCGGTCGAGTAACGCCGCTTGGAGATGGCCTGGGCCGCGATCAGGTACTGGCCGGCTGCGTCTTCGAGCTGTTTCTTCAGCTCGCGTACAACGTCATCGCGGTTTTCGAGTTCGTTCAGCTTGCGGGCAACGTCCTCACCATAAGCGATCACCTCGTCCACGGAACTGCCATACTTTCGCTTCAAGCGATCAAGGAGCGCCAGCCGGTCTTCCACATGGGCCAGGCGCTCGGGAGAAGCATCGATGCCTTCGGCGTAGTCGCGTGCGGTGGCGCTCGAGTCTTCGATCGCTGCCTTGGCCCCGGCCAACGACGCCAGTGCTTCCTGAAATTTGGAATCGAAACGTGCCAGCTCTTCCAGATGCTTGCGAGCGGCTGAAAGATTGGCGAGCACGGAAGCATCGGCTTCATAGAGCAACTCGTAGGCCGCCATGGCCGCGCTATAGAGTTTCTCGGCGTTGGCCAGGACACGCTTTTCCGTCTCCAGCTTATGGTCTTCACCGGGCTGGAGTTTGGCGGCCTCGATTTCCTTCCTCTGGAAGCTCCACAGGTCGGCCATGCGCAGGCGGTCCTGCTCGTCGCGCTCGAATTCCTGGATGCGACCGCGCAGTCCGGCCCAAGCCGCGTGTCGTGCAGCCAAGTCATGGAGATCGTGGCTGCAGTATGCATCCAGCAGCGCCAGGCGCGCCGCAGCGTCAAAAGCCAGAATGTTCTCGTTTTGCGCGTGAATCGAGGCCAGGGCCGGGGCCAGTTGCCGCAAGAGGGCTACCGTTGCCGGCTGGTTGTTGACGAATACTCGTCCCTTGCCGCCGGCAGCGATCTCGCGCTTGATGATAATCTGCGCGCCTTCCGGCTCGATGCCGTTTTCTTCCAAAATGCGCGCGAGCGGTTTCGCATCGGTTTCGAAGACTCCGCTTACTACCGCCTTTTCCGCGCCGTGGCGAATCACGTCTGCAAAGGCCTTTTCACCGATCAGGAGAGACAGAGCGTCGATCAGGATGGATTTGCCGGCGCCGGTCTCGCCCGTCAGCAGGTTCAACCCCGGGGCGAACTCCACGGCGAGCGTGTCAATGACGGCGTAGTTTTCGACGCGCAATTCCAGCAACACAGGGAAATGATCCTCAAGAGAGCGAAGGATAACAGAGATTGGGGCGACGGGGAACGGATCCTGTCAAAGATCGGGAGATCGCCGTGATCGCCGTAATCGGGAACAGTAACAGGAGCGAGATCCACGAACGGGGGAAAGGCGTTTCGGCGCGACACCGTGTCCTTTTGCAGATCACGGCGATGTCGGCGATCACGCGCGATCACCCGATCGTCGGGGCAATCACTTTGTCTTCATTTTCTCGAGCACGACCTCTCTTGTCCGGCCCAAGGCCCGGTCGAGCGACTGTTTGGGAATCTTGGTCACCAGCGGCTTGATCAGCCAAGCCAGGCCAAAAGGGATGTCGCGGGTGAGCGATAGCGCCTCACACTGGACGTACACGCCGCCGTCTTTTTCCTCGAAGCGCCAATAGGTGTTGAGGCGCCATAGAAACCCGTTGCCATGGCCGACGGGCACTTCGGGACCATCGGGCTTGGCGGCGTCTTGCACCTCGGCCACGCGGGTGCTCAGCGAGTTGGAGTACAACTTCTTCTCGTCAACGCGGCCCCAGTGGATTGCAAACTCGGTGTTGAAAACCACGGTGGTAAAGCGTTTCTGGAAGAGGCGCATGAAGATCTGATAGTCGTCGCCCCGGTGGGAAATGACGTGCGCTGCGATGACTTCCGGTTTGTAAAGTTCCGTGCGATGGTCGTAATCCTGTACCACGGCCAGCGTCTGCTCAAGATTGGCTCCGGGGATAAAGACCAGCCCAACCCAGTGATGGACCATGCCATCGGGCACGTCAACATCTTTCCCGTCGAGCTTGGTCTCCTGGCGTTCCACCAGGATCTCGCCTCGCTTGAGCCGGTTGTAGGCGTCGCGCATTTCTTCCGATGGCTTCGGTGTTGGATGGTCGGGGTAGAGAAACGGTCCTCCTGGCTTCAGTTCGCCTGCCATTCTCGCTTCCGTCACCGCCACATACTTGTTGAAAGCGTCGGTGGTCTTCTGCTTCAAGTCGGCGGCCGAAGACACCGTGCACAGCGCCAACAAACACGCAAGAACAGCGACAGCGATTGCGTTGCGGCTTCGAATTGACTTGGTGGGTGGATGCATGATGACGAGGTTGGCGTTTGTGGTTGAGAATGGCCGAATCAATACGTTGGCTTCGCTCAATTGTAGATGCCGCGCCGCTTTCCGCGAAACCGGCGAAAACCAAGGGAAGGCCTCAGCGGTTGCCCGGCGGCACGGGAACCTTGATTCTGCGACACGCGGACCCGGGCAAGCGCCCGCAAACTCTGCATCGCTTGGCTGGCAGTACATCTGCTCACATCGTGGTTTGCGTCTAAACCGCAGAGCGATGGCCATGTTCTGGAAAGTTGCTGCCAGGTTCGGGCCGCCGGCATTTATGGCTGCGGCAGCATTCCTCACGTGTAGGATGGGGGCGGCCCAGGACCTCGAGCCCCGGGCCTATTCACGGGCCCCGGTGGGCACGAACTTCGTCTTGGTCAGCTATGCGCACTCCAGCGGAGATGTCCTGCTCGATCCAACCATCCTTGTTCAAAACGCGAATGTCCAGTTCAACACTGTATCCATGGGCTACTACCATTCCTTTGGCCTGTTCGGCCGGCAAACAACTGTTTCCATGGTGCTGCCTTACGTCTGGGGCTCGGGAACAGGCCTGGTGAACGGAGTTTCAACCAAGATTTACCGCTCCGGTCTGGGCGATCCAGGCTTGAGGATTTCCTACAATCTGTATGGCTCGCCAGCTGTGAGTCCTCAGGAATTTAAGAAGCTGACTGCGAAGACGGTTGTGGGGGTCAGCGTGGTCGTCACAGCGCCTCTGGGACAATACGATCCCCGGCTGCTGATCAACATCGGGACGAATCGCTGGTCTTTCAAGCCTCAGATTGGTTTTTCCCGCGAAGTGCGCTCATGGGCGTTCGATCTCTACCTCGGCGGATATTTCTTTACCGAGAACCCGAATTTCTTTGGAGGTCATGTGCGGCACCAGGACCCGATTGGCGCCACACAAGTGCACATCAGCTACACCCTGCATCGCGGCATGTGGGCGGCGGTGGACGGCATCTATTACACCGGTGGACGAACCACCACCGACGGCGTTCGTGGGGATGATCTGCAACAGAATGTGCGTGTGGGGCTGACTTTTGCGCTGCCCATCACGCGTGCCCAATCCCTCAAGTTTCAGTACACCAGAGGCGCGGTTACCCGCGTAGGCGGCAACTTTACCACCGCCGCCATCACCTACCAGTTCCGGTTCACGACTCCCAAGTGAGCTCCCGGGCGCGCCTGTGATAACCTGAGAGTAAAGGATCTTTTGGCCGGCTTATGCCGTTCTGACATTTATTCACAGAGAGGAGTACTTCATGGCTGGAAGCTCTCGTACTACCGCTGCCAAGCGGCAAAAGGAACGCGCAAGACAAGAAAAGCGGGCCGAAAAGGCACAGAAGAAGGCACAGCGAAAGCTGGAGCAGGATCAACCCCCGGCAGGGGAACGCTCCGGAGAACTTACTGTGACTTACAACGAAGAGGGCCAACCCGAAGGCTTCAACTTCCACGATTTCTGACCGCGCATGCGACCCCTGACGCTGGGATTGCGATGAGCGTCAGGTTTGCGACGGTTCCCGTCGTCGGTCTTTCCATTTAGGGAACCAACGCGGCTTCATTCCCCACCAGGAGCGCTGCTTCCTCGCGCACCGGCGCTACCACCGGCTGCTCTTCCGGATGTTTGACGTCCTGCAAGGCCCGCAAGGAATTGTTGATGCACTGCGACGTGGATACGCCGTCCCGGTGCATCTTTCTAGCTGAGGCCGCCAGCATCCGGCAAAGCAGATAACGGTTCGTGATCCTGGCGGAAGCGTTAAAGATAAGTCCGGAGCGCATCTCTCACCTCGCAAGCGGTTTGGCTGCTGTCCACGAAGGCGCAAAAAGCGGGCGTGTCTCCGGAGAAGGTAGCTTGTCCTACTATACGCTACGAACTCGCCGTAACCCGCCCGCCTCTGCTTAGCGCGGCATTATGCGTGCCGCTGAAGAACCTCGCCGGGAAGACGCACCATTCGAGAGCCCGGCTTAACGGGCACGGGAACCAGTGCGGACGTATCCACCGGTCCGGAACGCTCTTCCCGGACCAGATCGCCGTCGACTCGGGCACGCCGGATCTTGAGTTGGAGGTTGCGCTCCAGGGCTGCCAAATCGGCGCGTTCCAGCGCGGTGAAGAACGTGGCTGCGGCGCCGCTGGCTCCGGCGCGTCCGGTGCGTCCCACGCGATGAATGAACTCTTCTGCGATCGCGGGCAGATCGTAATTGATGACCTGGGCGACGTCGTCCACATGAATGCCGCGCGAAGCCACGTCAGTGGCTACTAGCACGCGCGATCGTCCTTGCTGAAAGGCCTCCAGGGCCTTGTTGCGTTGTGGCTGCGAGCGGTCGCCGTGGAGCACGGAGACGCGCAACCCGGCACGTTGCAGCTTTTCGCCGAGCCGTTCCGTCGCCCGCTTGGTGCGGACAAAGACCAGGCTGCGGCCTTCCTCGCGCTCCAGCAGACGGCGCAAGAGCGCCAGCTTCTGGTCGGCTTGCACTTCATACGCCGTCAGCTCCACGCTTTCGGAAGCCTTGCGCGTCGACCCAAACGCCAGACGCACCGGAGAGCGCAAATAATCGTCCACCAAGTGGGCCACGGCTGGGTCCAACGTGGCGGAGAAACACATGGTCTGCCGCGCCCTGGGCAGCTCGGCGACGATCCGGCGAATCGCCGGAATAAAGCCCATGTCGAGCATGCGGTCGGCTTCGTCCAGCACCAGCGTGTTCACGGTCTGGACCCGGAACAAGTCGCGGTCCAGCAGGTCTTCGAACCGGCCGGGCGTAGCGATGATCAGCTTGGCGCCACGGCGCAGGGTTTCCAGTTGTTGGCGCTCCGAGCTTCCGCCGATCAGCACCGCCGCCGCGGGCAGTTTGCTGCCGCGGAGTTGTTCGTACTGACGGTTGATTTGCATCGCCAGCTCGCGCGTCGGAACCAGGACCAGCGCTTGGACGCCCTTCGCAGCCGGATTGTGCAGCAGCTTTTCCATGATCGGCACCAGAAAGGCGAGGGTCTTACCCGTGCCTGTCTGGGCGGTTGCCAGAATGTCCTTGCCCTTGAGGGCGTGCGGAATGGCCGCAGCTTGGACTTCCATTGGGGTTACGAATTGGGCCGCCGCAAGGCGGTCCTGTAGATAGGGAGATAGGGGTAGTTCTGTAAAACGAACCATTGGTTGTTTCGTATTGCTTTCTTTAGTCGGCGCCGGTTCCGGCAGGACGTTGTCAAACGTCTAGGCAGAGTGATCTCATGCCGATGATTGGATTTTTGCTGTAGATAAACGGAGGAACTTCTTAGGCGGGAATCCTGAACGAGATCCGAATCATTGGATACCCTGCAACCGGGAACCTAAAGCACTTGTAGTGTAGCACAAACGGGGCAGAAAACAACGGCAATCCTGCTTACCTACGTAACCGGCATCGAAGCCCGGCCCTGACTTGCCCATGACGGCTTCTGAACCCGAGAACTTATTTCAATTCCCTGGCTGCGGGCAGCGCGATCGAGCCGCGATGCTTGTTTTCCTGGATGTGGTCCCAAACGAAGTGTTCTTCGAGCCAGATGGCCTGGCGTTCCGCGAGTGCCGGGTCCGAAGAAGCCGGTTCGTGGCCGATGGCGAAGCGTTCGCCGCATTGGCCGCACACTACCACTTTCATCACCAGGGTGCGCGACGCCGGCGGGTTCACGCTCAGATGACGCAAGCGTTTGGCTGTGCCGCTCGATGCGGTTTGGCCCGCTTGATGGGCCAGCGTTACCACCTGGGCTCTCGTGGCTGGCGTGCGTGCCCGCGATAGTCATCCTGCTTGCCGCCACGACCGCCGCTTTGCCGTCCGCGGAAACCGCCGTTATCGGTCTTGGGCCGTGCCTCGTTCACATTCAGGGTGCGCCCGCCGAAATCCTTACCGTTCAGGGCCTCGATGGCCTTTTCCGCTTCGCCGCGGTCATTCATTTCCACAAAGCCGAACCCGCGCGACCGCCCGGTCTGGCGATCGGTGACGACGGCTACGCTCTCAATGGCGCCGTAGGGGGCGAAGAGTGCCTGCAGGTCGTCTTCCGTGGTGCTGAAAGAAAAGTTGCCGACGAAAAGTTTCATGATCCTTGTTCCTTTGCGATTCGAAGTCTTAAGAGGCTGTTCTCAGCAGAAATAGGCAGGCAGCAAACGCGACGAGTCTATCCGAGTCGAGGACAATCAATCCAACGAGCTTAATGTTAGCACGGATTCGGCCGTCAAGCCCCAAGGGATTTCCTCATGAAAAAAGTGCCAAGCGTGCTAAACGCATCTAAAATAAGCAAGACGGGTGATGGAGCAGGTTTTTACCGTTTCTCTGCTTGAGTTCGTGCCGAAGCAGAACGGTGTCAGGCGCGAACTACATCACCCGCTCTGCAGGATTCACAAGTAGGTCTGCTTCAGAGTTCGACCTGGCCCTTATGACTGTTGATGAACGCAAGCAGCAGCGGCTTGTCGCCGCGCTCGACAGCGATGTCCACGCCAAGACCCCGACACTGCTTGTGCAACTCCGCCGCTGCCGGCGATTGCATGTAAAACCGTTTCAGCATGCATCCCGCAGGAGCGTCTTCCGATGGGTGGACGGAGTCGCGTTTCCACTGGATAAAAAAAGGGAGCAGGCCGTCGTGGTCGTCCTTTAAGCGGCAAGCCTTCCAGCGCAGGGTTTTGCCGTCAGGACGGGTACGGGAACCGTCGGTCGGGCCATCAATGGTAAAGCCTGCGGCAACGGCGCGCTTGGCGGCTGCGGCAATGTCGTCAGTGTGCATCGCCCAGTTGAACAGTCGCGGTTCGCGCATGGCTGCGAGCGGCCGTGCCGGACCCTGGAGCGGCTGTTGCGGATCAGGAGCGATGATCTCCAGGTAGCGGCGCGGGCCCAAAGAGAGCAATGCATTACGTGTGCCCCGTCCGGGATGCACGCCGCCGAAAATGGCGCGAACGCCGGTGTGTTGTTCCACCCAGGCGATGCCGCGTTCCAGATCGTCGATGCCCAGAAGAATGTGGTCGAGATTGGCCGGCACGGTATCCTCCGCCACGGTATCCTCCGCCCGGACGCTGGCGGGTGCAGCCATGGCTGCTCCTGCAAGAGCGAGAAACAGGCGCCGCGTAAGCACAGCCGCGCCGCGATGGTCACCAAGCCGCTCGTTTTTGTCGGCGGGCATGGGACATTGTACCAACGGGTACGCGTCCATTCTTTCCGGATATCTCGGCAGCACAATTCGGAGTAGAATATTTTTAATCGGCGGAAATAAAGAAAGAAAGAGCAGAAGAAGCAGTGACTTCCGCAGAATTTGGCACTCATTCGGCGCAAGGGGGGTTCACCTTGCGCTTTCGTGTTCTTGGAGAAGATGCACCCTAGTCCTGTTGAAGCAATAGATTCACCCGTTTGACGAGAGCCACCGGGGATGGTACGGTCAATTTAACTCAGAGAGGCAATTGAATTTGCAATGATTAAGACTTCTCT
>DATDGY010000053.1:0-73888 GCA_036521855.1 Candidatus Angelobacter sp. | reverse complement strand
GATTCTGGGCCGTGCCGCGAATGAACGGATGGTCGGGCGAGAGCGCGCGCTCGCGGTGCTGCCGCACCAGTTCATCGCTGATCATGGTCCGTATTTCGGGTTCGGAAAGCTGCTCGATCTTGGCGACCTCATGCGAAGTGCGAAAGCCGTCAAAGAAATGCACAAAGGGCACGCGCGCCTCGAGCGTGGCGGCCTGTGCGATGAGCGCCAAGTCCATGACCTCTTGCACGGAATTCGAAGCCAGCATGGCCCAGCCAGTCTGGCGCACGGCCATCACGTCCTGGTGGTCGCCAAAAATTGAGAGCGCCTGGGCGGCCAGCGAGCGTGCGGCCACATGAATCACTGCCGGCGAGAGTTCGCCGGCGATCTTGTACATGTTGGGGACCATCAGCAACAAACCCTGCGACGAGGTGAAGGTCGTGGCCAGGCATCCGCCCTGGAGGGCGCCGTGCAGCGCTCCGGCCGCTCCGGCTTCGCTTTGCATTTCCACAACCTGCGGCGCGCTCCCCCAGATATTCTTCCGCCCGTCCGCCGACCATTGATCCGCCCACTCGCCCATCGCCGAGGATGGAGTGATGGGATAGATAGCGATAACTTCGTTGGTTTTGTGGGCGATGTAAGCCGCCGCTTCGTTGCCGTCAATCGTTACCTTAGGCCGGTTCATATACACCCCGATCTCTGACCTTCTATGTTCGCCGGACACATCGCGAGTTGACTGTGACCTGGATCACAACCGGCCCCGGCTATGTGACGGCGGTCACGGCGTGGGGATCCGTCCCGCAAGCATCCTGAGACTAGGAGGGCACTATGATTCAGGCCAAGGTTAAACTCACGTTCCCGACCGCTCTGCAATTCACCGGCGGCATCAAGGCCAAGGTCCGCGGCCTGCACCACATCTACGTGCAGTACATCGGCACACCGCAGCAGCCCATCAAGCTCTATCAGCCGTTCAACAACCGCGAATGCTTGCATTGCCATCTGGGCGCGCGTGGTTTTGAGGAGGGAACTACCCACAGCGCGGTCATGGATGACATTAAGAGCAACCAGCTCTCGTGTGTTTCCTCCGGCTGCCATGACATGATGCACAACGTCGCCCACCTGAACAACGTCAAGTATTGGAGCCCGCAGCCATGACACCAGAGCCGCGTCAAGCCACGGAACCGGCAGCAACCGCACAAAGGGAGAACGTATTCATCACCAGGAGACTGCGCTTGGCCGGCATGTTCATCATCGGGGGCGTGCTGGTCCAGGGTCTCAGCCTGGTTTGGAACCATCCTCTTTCATTCCTGGCTTTTATTGGCGTCGGAGAACTAATGATGTTCCTGGGTATCATTATCTATCTGGCCGCACTGGTATCTCCGCAGCGGCCATGACCAGCGCATGCACTTTCAATCTTTTCGATCAGTTCATATGCGATGCCATCGCCAGGAAAGTCGCTGGTAGCTGAGCTAACTTGATGTCCCGTGAGCTGGGAAGAATGGAAAAGACCGGGCATGACGCACGGCACAGGACTTGATAGGAAAGCCGCTCGGGAAGATGGCTTGTGAATCGCACAGCACTGTGCAAGCCCAAGACAATCAAATCCGCGTTCCGTTCTTTGGCCGCCGTAAGAATCTCTTCCGTTGCATCCCCGAACCGGACGACGTGACTCACGGTGCACCATGGGAACCGGCTTTGCGGCGCCAGGTTCTTGAGCCGGTTCTGCAGATATCTTTCCACGTGGTCCCGGTCCCGCACCAGACGTTCGGTTTTGGGCGCGACATGCAAGACAGCCAGGTTGGCGTGAAACTCTTGCGCCAGAGCCGTAGCATAGGGCAGCGCCAGTTTTGATTCCTCGCTGAAATCCGTGGCAAAGAGGACTGTCTTGAGCGAATTTTCGAAGCCAGCTTCGGCTGCCGGGCCCACCGTTATCACGGGACACGGTGACATGCGGGTCACTTCTTCCGCGGTGGAGCCCATGAACAAGTAAGGCACACCATGCCTTCCGTGGCTGCCCACGATAATCAGATCGATCGAACGCTCTTCGACCGCTCGCTGGAGAGCGCCGGGGACCTCACCACGTTCTCGCAACAGCGTGTATGGGAGTCCTGAAGCTTGGAAAAACTTGTCCACCTCATTCATTTCGGGATCGTCAGCTTGGCTCCCCTCTGCGGCCGCTGCCGACCGTCCTCGGTAACGGGGCGAGAGTCCCGAACCAGCGTCGACATGCAGCACATACAGATGAGCGCCGAACATGCTCGCTAGCAGGGCGGCGTACGCTTGAGCCTGCGCGGAAGCAGCACCTAGGTCAGTGGCAAAAAGAATGTTTTTGTAATGGATTCTCGGGCTTGTCCTCAGCATTGTCGGCGGCACAGCGGTTTTCATGACAACCTCCGTCTTTACTCATCAGGTTATCTTGGCAAGCAACGCATGGATGTGACCGTGGTCACAGGTGTCGTTTGAAGCGTCTAAAGCCCCGTAATTCTGTGTGACTTTACGGGGCCCTAATAAAGGGCCGCTCTTCCACCGGATCCTGGGGCGGCGATGAAGAACGTGCGAATTTCCTGCGCAGCTTCACGCATGTGCCGAGGCTGAAGCCCCGTAATTCTATATGAAACTCTCACGCGGCCTATTCGCTTCGCTCACTCATGGCTGAAGCCATGAGCTGGGGCCGCTCTTCCACCTGCGGAGACAACACGAGAGCAGCGTAGCACGCGGGACAATTGCTTAACGATACCGTAACTAATAAATTTATGATATAGTATTCTGGATTGGATACCGGTTTCCGCCCAGGCGGACCGCTTGCGACGCTCTTTGACAAAAAGCATTCAGCAGTCAGCACTCAGCAATCAGGCAAAACCCTGATAGCGCCAAAGGCGGCTGCGCTCAGCATTCCACCAAGACCGCATGCTGCATATTCAAGTGCATATGCAGCTCTGGGGTGACATGGGGTGAACATGGGGTGAAGTGGCGTGAAATGGGGGGTGGGGGAGGGGTGGCGAACAAAAAGAAAATGAACTTGCTCGATGTCTTGCGTTTTCAACATCGTCCAGAAAAAGACACCCCAAGCAGTGTTGGCAAATCGGGTGATCGGGTGATCGGGTGATCCGGTGATCCGGCGATCGGAAAATCGCCTTGCTCCAACCGGCTGCAATCGGATGTACTAGAAGCTTGTTCCATAAACGTCGTTCAAGCTCCAAGGTTCTTATGCCAACAGGGGCTAAAGCCCGCGTTTTTGTTGGCCCGGTACGGCACGACTGAAGTCGTGCCCTGTTACGAATCGTATTTATCTTTATCCATCGTATTTATGAAACACGCTCTAAGCTACGAGCAGATGATTCTTCCCCGGCTCTATCCCATCATCGACTTCGGCTGCTTCGCCTCGGCGCCTGATCCCGTCCTCGCCGTTGCGGGCTTCGCCGAAGAGTTGCTTCGCGGCGGCGCGACGTTGATTCAGTATCGCGACAAGTCGGAAGACATGCGCCGCTTTTTGAGCTGCGCCCGCGAGCTGCGCCGAGTCACGCGGGACCGGGCCATGCTGATCGTCAACGATCGTGCCGACCTCTGCCTGGCTGCGGGGGCCGACGGAGTCCATCTAGGTCAGGACGATCTCTCGCCCGCCGCTGCACGGCGGATATTTGAATCTGCCGGTTCCCGCCCTTTCGCTGCGAAACAGAAAACCCTGGCGCAGCCTGTTGGCGAAAGGATGGGGCACCCGCTTCTCCGCGAAAGGATGGGACAGCCGGCGGAGGCTCGTGCCCCCCAAACTAGCCCCACGACAGCGGAGGCGCCCGGAAAGCTCCCAAGTGAAAGTGTAGGGTTCGATGCCGTCACCACCTCCAACAATCTCATCATCGGCTTTTCCACCCACAACCTGCAGCAGGTCCGCGAAGCTGCCGCGCTCCCGGTAGATTACATCGCCGTCGGCCCGGTGTTTGCCACCGGCTCGAAGGCCAAGCCTGACCCCGTCATCGGCCTGGAAGGCGTGCGCCAGGCCCGGGCAGCGACCTCCAAGCCCCTGGTGGCTATAGGGGGAATCACCCGGAAAAACTGCCGCCAAGTTGTGGAAGCGGGGGCGGACTCAGTAGCTGTAATAGCTGATCTTTTAGAGTCCCCGGTAAAAGCTCTAGAGGAATTTCACCGCATTTTAGGGTAAAACATACAGAGACATGTCCACACCTACGGACGTACGCCCGGCGCCGACTACGGGTAAAACCGAGGCCGCCGCCAAACCCGAGCTGGTCAAGGGCCTGGGCCTGACCAGCGCTACCACCCTGGTCATGGGTTCCATGATCGGTTCCGGCATCTTTATTGTGTCGGCCGAGATCGCTCGCGAGGTCAACTCGCCCGGCCTGCTGATCATGGCCTGGGTGATCACCGGCTTCATGACCATCGTCGGCGCGCTTTCCTATGGCGAACTGGCGGCCATGATGCCCAAGGCCGGCGGCCAGTACGTCTACCTGCGCGAGTCACTCGGGCCGTTGTGGGGCTTTCTCTACGGCTGGACTCTCTTCCTGGTGATCCAGACCGGGACCATTGCCGCGGTGGGGGTGGCTTTCGGCAAATTTCTCGGACATTTCTTTCCATCCGTGGCGGCGACGAACTGGATATGGCACATTGCCAAAGTTCCCCAATGGCACGTCACCAGCCAGATCACTCTCGGCGGCATGGACGTTGGTCTGAACACGCAGAACCTGGCCGGGATCGTGATCATTGTGGTGTTGACGGTAGTCAACATCTTCGGGTTGAAGACGGGCGCATTCGTGCAGAACGTCTTTACCATCGCCAAGGTTTCAGCGCTGTTCCTGCTGGTGGTGGCGGGAATCTTCGTGGGCCGCAACGCCCAGGCCGTGGCCGCGAATTTCACCAACTTCTGGCGGCTTGATCTGCCGCATTCGGCCAGCGGTACTCTCGCCGGGCCGTTGGTTGGAATCCTGACCATCCTGGCGGTGGCCCAGGTCGGTTCGCTCTTCTCCGCCGACGCCTGGAACAATGTGACCTTCACCGCCGGCGAGGTCAAGAATCCCAAGCGTAATCTGCCGCTCTCGCTGGCCATCGGCACGGGCGTGGTGATCCTGCTTTACATCGCCGCGAACGTCATCTACCTGACCGTGCTTCCGCTTAACGGCGATCCCCATGGCGCCACCGTGATGGCGCGCGGCATCAAGTACGCGTCGGCCGATCGCGTTGGCACCGCCGCGCTGCAACAGATGTTTGGCGACTCCGGCGCCGGGCTGATGGCCATTGCCATCCTGATCTCCACGTTTGGCTGCTGCAACGGGCTGATCCTGGCGGGCGCGCGCGTTTACTACGCCATGGCCAAAGACGGGCTGTTTTTCAAGGCTACCGGCGCGGTTCACCCCAAGTACCACTCGCCCAAAAATGCCCTGATCGTGCAGTGCATTTGGACGTGCCTTCTGGCTCTTTCCGGCACCTACAATGACCTGCTCAACTACGTGATTTTTGCCGTGCTGGTGTTCTACATCTTGACCATCACCGGGCTGTTCGTTCTAAGGTACAAGCAACCACAGGCCGAGCGGCCCTACCGCGCTGTTGGCTATCCGGTACTTCCCGCCATTTATATTGTGATGGCTTTATTCATCGACGTCGTACTATTGCGCTACCAACCGCAATACACGTGGCCGGGCCTGATTATCGTGTTGCTGGGAATTCCGGTGTATTTCATCTGGTCGCGCCGGAGCGAATCCCGGCAACAGGCCTGAGCCAGGGACGGCGCATAGATAATCGCGGGACTCTTGGCGGGCAAAAGTCAGGGTACGCAGTCGGCAAGGATCGAACGTTAGTCAAGAACCGAGGGGGACACAAGTGGCTGGCTCATTATTTCGCACCAAATCAATTGATCGCCTGGTGGCTGAGGGAGCCAATGCGCCGCTCAAGCGGACGCTCGGTCCCTGGTCGCTGGTGGCGCTGGGGATCGGGGCCATCATCGGCGCCGGCCTCTTTGTGCGGACGGCCGCGGCAATTGCGGATCGCTCCGGCCCATCGGTGACGCTGGCGTTCCTGCTGGCCGGCGTCGGCTGCGCGTTCGCCGGGCTCTGCTACGCGGAGTTCGCCTCCATGATTCCCATTGCCGGCAGCGCGTACACCTACTCCTATACCACCATGGGCGAGCTTGTCGCGTGGATCATCGGCTGGGACCTGGTGCTCGAGTACGCCGTCGGCGCCGCCACTGTCGCCATCGCCTGGAGCGAATACTTCAATAAAGTCCTCGAGTACATGGGGCTCCATATCCCCTACCAATGGTGCCATTCACCGTTCGAGGTGGGGATGGGCGTGAACGCCGGCGTTCATGGGATCGTCAATATTCCGGCCATCGTCATTCTCCTGATACTGACCGCTTTGCTGATACGCGGCACCCAGGAGACGGCTTTCGTCAACAGCTTGATTGTGGTCACGAAAGTCACCATCGTCTTGATGGTCATCATCATCGGCTGGGGATTCATGAACCCGGCGAACCATACGCCGTACATTCCCGCCGCGACCACATTTACCACCGCCCAGGGCGTCACCCATCCCTACGGCGGCATTATGGGAATTTTGGGAGCTGCCGGCGTGGTGTTCTTTGCCTTCATCGGATTCGACGCGGTTTCGACTGCCGCGCAAGAGACCAAGAACCCCAAGCGCGACATGCCTATTGGCATCCTCGGGTCGCTGGTGATTTGCACCGTCCTTTACGTCCTGTTCTCGCATGTGCTGAGCGGCGTGGCTACCGTGCAGGACTTCCGTACCGCCGGAAAAGAAGCCTCGGTGGCATTCGCGATCACCAAGTATATGACCGGCTATGCCTGGATGGCGAAGTTCGTGACGGTCGCGATCCTGGCCGGGTTTTCGTCGGTCATTCTCGTGATGTTGCTGGGGCAATCGCGGGTGTTCTATTCGATGAGTGAAGATGGCCTGGTCCCCAAGGTGTTTTCAGACGTTCACCCCAAGTTCAAAACACCATGGAAGTCCAACATGCTGTTTTTTGTCTTCACGGGCATCATGGCCGCCATTGTTCCGGTCGATATCGTCGGCGAAATGACGAGTATCGGCACCCTGTTCGCATTCATTCTGGTATGCGCGGGTGTGTGGATCCTGCGCGTCCGCCGGCCTGAGTTGCCGCGGGCTTTCAGGGTTCCGGCGGTGCCGGTGGTTTCCATCCTCGGCATCGTGGTGTGCGGCGCCATGATCTACGGGCTCGGCTGGACGAATTGGCTGCGCTTGGTGGGCTGGCTGGCCATTGGCCTGATTATCTATTTTGGATACAGTCGCAGGCACAGTCGCGTGCAGCAAGAGCAAGCGGTTGCCACAGTCACTTCCGGCAGATAGTTTATGGAAACCCTCCCCGAAAAGCTCTCCGCTGTGGCGGAGGGCTTTTGTTTTAGAATCGAGCTTCACCCGAGCTGCGCGTTCCACGAAACCTAGAAGGGATGTCGAATGGCCAACCGCCTCCTGGCGACCAAACCGCTCAACGTTATTCTTGATGAAGCCCACGAGACTGGCGAGCACAGTCTGCGCCGCGCTTTAGGGCCGACCAACCTGATTACGCTGGGCATCGGCGCCATCATCGGCACCGGTATTTTCGTTCTGACAGGAACAGCGACTGCCCTGCACGCTGGCCCTGCCATTGTGTTCTCCTTTGCCCTGGTTGGCCTGAGTTGTGTCTTTGCCGGACTGTGCTATGCCGAGTTCGCATCGATGATTCCCGTTGCCGGCTCGGCTTATACCTATGGTTATGCCACCCTGGGTGAAATCTTTGCCTGGATCATCGGATGGGATCTGGTGCTTGAATATGCTTTCGGCGCGGCTACCGTAGCTTCCGGATGGAGCGGCTATTTCATCAGCCTGCTGGGCGACTTCCGCATTAAGTTGCCCGCCTCCATCGCCGGTACCCACTGGGATGAATTTGTTTATTACAACAATCATTGGGAGAACCTGGCTCGTATCGGACCGAAGCTAAAGGTTCTCGGGATCGACCCAGCCACGTTGCAACACGCGCATGGCGCCTTCAATTTATTGGGCTTTCTGGCCATTGTGTTTTGCACTCTGGTGCTGGTGATCGGTATCAGGGAATCGGCGAATTTCAATAGCACGATCGTCCTGGTCAAAGTGGGCGTGCTGCTGGTGTTTATCGGAATCGGCGCGCGCTACTTGTTACAGCATCCGCAGCTGATCTCAGCCAACTGGCATCCTTTTATTCCGCCCAGCACCGGAGGCGAGTTTGGATGGACGGGAATCAGCCATGGAGCTGCGATTATTTTCTTTGCCTATATCGGATTCGACGCTGTATCCACCGCGGCGCAGGAAGCGAAAAACCCCGCACGGGACATGCCCATCGGCATTCTCGGATCTCTGGTCATCTGCACAATTCTGTATATCCTGACGGCAGGTGTTCTTACGGGTCTGGTCAACTATACGGCGCTGAACGTTCCGGATCCGCTGGCAATCGGCATTGACGCCACAGGAAATCGTGGGGGTAGCCTGCTGGTAAAGCTTGGCGCCCTGATGGGGCTGACCAGCACGATTGTGGTCATGCTGCTGGGACAGTCGCGGGTCTTCTTTTCCATGTCGCGCGACGGACTCCTTCCTTCTTTATTCAAGACGATCCATCCGCGTTTCCGCACGCCATGGATTTCCACGCTCACCGTGGGTTTTTTCGTGGCGGTATTAGCGGCGTCTCTGCCCATCAACCAACTGGGCGATATGGTGAACATCGGTACCCTGCTCGCATTTGCCATTGTTTGTGGCGGTGTGTGGGTGCTCCGCCGCCGCCATCCTGAGCTGCCGCGTCCGTTCAAAACGCCATGGGTGCCCCTGGTTCCGATGATGGGCATCGTGGTCTCAGCCTACTTAATGTATAACCTTCCCGGGATTACCTGGTTGCGTTTGGTCGTCTGGCTGGCGCTCGGCATGATCGTCTACTTCGCCTACGGACGTCATCACAGCCGCGTCCAACAGGAACGGGCGTCCGCTACCGTGCTCTCTGGCAAGTAGAGGATTCTTACTAACAGCCCTCCGCTGGCGTCGTGGGCTTTTGTTTTAGAATCGAAACCGCTGGAGCCCACTGGAGTCGTGCGGAACTTCCGTCTGCTGAAGACCGTTACTCTGGCCCTGCTGCTGCTCACGGCCGCAGGGACGGCGGGATTTCACTTCATCGAGGGATGGAGCTGGTTTGACAGCTTCTATATGGTGGTGATCACGCTGAGCACCATCGGCTACTCGGAAGTGCATCCGCTCTCCCACACCGGACGCGTCTTCAACACTGCATTCATCGTCGCCGGAGTGTCCCTGGTCTTCCTGATGATCGGGTCGCTGACCCAGGTTTTGCTAGAATTCGAGCTGGTCAAGGTTTTCGGGAAGCGCAGAATGGAACGCGAAGTCGCCAATTTGAAAGACCACTACATCATCTGCGGCGCGGGCCGCGTGGGTAACAGCGTGGCCCGCGATCTCTCGAAGAAGCCGCGCCCGTTTGTGATTGTGGAGAGCGACGAGAAGCGGGTTGGAGAACTGGATCCCAAGTGGCCGTCGTTGATTGGCGATGCCGCCAGTGAGAAGACTCTAGGCCAGGCGGGCATTGAGCGCGCCGCCGGCCTGGTGGCCGCGACCACCACCGACGCCACCAACATTTATATCGTGCTCACCGCGCGCAGCCTGAACGCGAAGCTGAAGATCATCGCCCGGGCCAGCGAACCGGCGGCGGAAAAGCATCTCAAAACCGCCGGAGCGGACTCGGTGATCTCGCCCTACGCTGCCGCCGGCCATCGCATTGCCCAGAGCTTCCTGCGTCCCAACGTGCTGGACTTTCTCGACATCGCCACCGCCCACGCTGGCACCTTGGAGATGATCATCGAAGAAATCAGGGTGGGCGAGGGCTCGGCTCTTTCCCAGGCCACCGTGGGCAGCTCGCGCATCCATCATGAGTTTGGAATCATGATTCTCGCCATCCGACGCGCCGAAGGCGAGACCCGCTTCAACCCCACGGCCCAGGATCCCATCCGCGCCGGCGATTACCTGATCGCGATGGGCGAGCCGCCGCAACTGGCGAAGCTGGAGGCCCTGGCCGTGCACCTGGTGTCCGCGCCGTCGTGAGCAATCTTGCCCTTGAGGACACACAAGAAGCGGTCCCCGATGAAGAGCTTTGAAACCCACTCCGCCGACGAAACCACGGAACTCGGCCGCCGGCTTGCCGCTGAGCTGAAACCAGGGAGCGTCGTTTTGTTGCGTGGCGAACTGGGGGCAGGGAAGACCACGCTGGTCAAAGGCATTGCCGAGGGCTTTCGCGCCGCCGAGGCCGATCGGGTCACCAGCCCCACATTTACTCTCATCCACGAATACCGCGGTCCGCAGGTCAATCTCTACCACATCGATCTCTATCGCGTTGACACGCAGCGCGAGCTGGATACCCTGGCTCTCGACGACCTCATGGACACGAACAGCATTCTCTTGATCGAGTGGGGCGAGAAGTTTGCACGCTTCGTCAAGGAGCGGGATGTGGAGATTCGGTTGGAGCACCGGGGCGGGGATGAGAGGGTGGTCAACATCGGGGGATTGGGAGATCCACGGCAGGCCGGGAAAGGTCGGGAGATCGGGTGATCGTCTTTGTTCTAGCAGGGGCTCCCGGTGATTCCATCAGTGAGTCAAAACCTGGTGAAGGGTTCTATTGCTCCGGTACTGCCCAGGAGTAGTACCAGTCCACTGGCGGAAAGCGCGATGAAACTCGGAGGGCTGGGCGAAACCAAGTAGATCCGCGATCTCACCCAGGGATCGGTGGCCCTCCCGCAGATATTCCTTGGCCAACTCTTCTCGAATCCGGCCGAGCAGTTGCTGGTACGTGGTCCCCTCCACCCGGAGCCTTCTTTGCAGAGTCCGAGGTCCCAAGCCGAGCCGCCGGGAAACAGTCCTCACGTCGGAAGAGCGGTCGAGCACAGCTTGGCGAACCATCGTCTTCATGCGGTCAACGAGAGCAAGTTGAGAATCGCGCAGGGTGAGCAGGCTGTCCGCATGGCGCTGGAGAACGTTGCACAACTGGAGATCCGGGCTGCTGAGTCGAAAGGGGAGAGTTCGCCTGTCGCAGATCAGTTCGTTGGCCGGCATCCCAAAGCGGACCGGTGCTCCGAACAGTCGCCGGTGTTCGGTGATGTCCCTGGGCGCCGGGTGTTGAAAGTGAACTTCTCGAGGTTTCCAGTTCCTGTCGCGCAGAAGGTTGCGGCCGATCTTGGCGATCACCAAGAGCGTCATTTCGCAGTCGTGCCTGCACTCCCCAATGGATCGATCGGTATAGGTCCACACCAAGCGCGCGGATGGGCCATCTTTGTGCGAACGAAACGTGGCGCCATCGGTCCAGATGGGAAGATACTGCGCGACTCGGTCGAGGGCGTCACCCAGGGTAAAGCTGTTCATCACCATGTATCCCAGCTCGTCGAAGGAGCGGAGGTCCGTCTTCTCTCCGACGTGCAGCCCAAAGGAATGGTCCTGGGTCAGCCTGGAGGCGTTTTCGTACAGCGCCGCCAGTTGTCTGAGCGATATCCGGCCAAGGGGGTTTTTCAGATGAGTCGAGTCGATCCCCGCCGTTTCGCACAGATATGCCGGCTTAATGCGAGATGATGCCGCAGTCAGGACATTCTTTGCAGATTTGACCGGAACCGTGTAGAAAGAATCCATCATTGCTCCGCTGTCACGTTTTGTACATGATTTGACGGAATTTGTCATGATTTTCGATCTCTCAGGACTGTACTAATACCAGCGTCATGCACACTACGGGCGAAACCTCAAACAAGTTCCGCGCATCGATGAGAGGCACGGCCTTAATTCATTTGGCGCGGCAGACGAGAATGCTCTCGGCGATGAAGGGGCTCCGTACCGCGCTTTCCGCGTCCCTGCTTTGCCTGGTGTTTGCCGCACCTTTGGCGGGACAGGCGGGGCCATCCGGCAACGATGTCGAGTCGCGGCTATCCGCGGCAGAGTGGCGTGACGACCTTCATTACCTGGCTGCCCAGATGCGGCTCAAGCACAAGTCTCTTTTCCACTCGATGAGCGAGGTTGCGTTTGCCAAAGCTGTGAAGGATCTTGACGCTGAGATTCCTCGATTGAATGACGACCAGATATTTGTTCGCATGGCTCAACTTGTGGCGATGGTCGAGGATGGACACAGCGGCCTCGATCTCCGTCCGCTTCCGCCTGCCGAAGAGAAGGATCACATACCGCTACGGTTCGCCCGCTATGCCGACGGCATCTACATCCGCGCGGCTGCGCCAGAGTATGCAGCCGCTGTCGGGGGCAAAGTGATTAAAGTTGGTTCCGTCGGCTGGCAGGAGGCCATCCAGCGCCTGGACGCGATTGAGTCCCATGACCCGGGCAATGACGGAGAACAGCTCGCTTGGAGCGCCAAGACATCCTTGAACTGTCCCCGGTTGCTGTATGGGCTTAGCCTCAGTTCCTCTCGAGAAAGCGTCGACTACGTGATTGAGAAGGGACGGCAGAGCCGCACCTTCACTATGAAGGCCTCCGCGACCATCGGTGAGTGGTATCTGAACTCCGTACCAGAAGGCTGGGTGGACGCCCGGCCAAGCTCCGTGCCGGTGCCCTTATCGAGACAGCACGAAAATCTGCACTTTTGGTTCACGACGCTCACCGAACAGCATGCCGTCTACTTCCAGTTCAACCTGGTTCGCAACGGCGAAGAGGAATCGCTTGCTGATTTCACGAAACGCCTGGCAACTGCCCTCGATCAACCCGATGTGCAACGCCTGGTGGTTGATCTGCGGAACAACACCGGAGGAGACAATACGCTCCTCCATCCTCTGCTCGTTGCTCTGATCCGGTCCAAGGTCAACCGGCGCGGGGGCTTGTTCATCATCACCGGTCCCACAACTTTTTCAGCAGCGCAGAATTTCGTGAATCGCATGGAAAGTTACACGGAAGCAATTTTCGTGGGCGAACCGACGGGAGAGAATGTCAACTTCTACGGGGATCCGGCGGGCATTACTTTGCCCCACAGCCACCTGGAAGCGGCAGTCTCCCAGCTTTGGTGGCAAGATAAGGATCCGCGCGACCGGCGCACCGCGACGTTTCCTGAGATCGCGATCGTGCCAACTTTTCAGGATTACGTATCCGGTAACGATCCTGTGCTGCAATACGCATTAACAGCCGCCGCACCGGAAACAATCCAGGACGCCCTGGCGGCTAGTCTTCCCGAAGGTCCAGAGGCTGCCTTGGCGCGATATCAAGGGTTTGTGGGCGATCCCACACACAGATACCTCCCCGACCCGGAGCCGCAGGTGAATGCTTTTGGATACAAGCTGCTGGCCGCCAAACGCATCCCGGAGGCGATCCTGATCTTCGAAGTGAATGTGCGGGCGCACCCGAAATCATGGAACGCCTACGACAGCCTGGGTGAAGCGTATGTCGCCGCGCAAGATGCAGTGCGTGCACTGGCTGCCTACCGCAAGTCCCTGGAACTGAATCCGGAAAATGGCAATGGAAGGCGAATGATCGAGCTGATCGAAAATGCCAAGTGAGCGTAAGGATGGTCGTTCGCGCGCTGTGGCCGGCCGGTCAACAGGCGTCGGACGAGCTTTGCGCTGGCTGGTCGGGATCTCAGAAAAGGCCTTCTTTCGAGGTTACAAAGAGCCTGGCGGAACACTGCGAATCGTCATCACCACCAGCCACACTCCACTCAGAACGAAGAGCACGATTGCCGTAAGCAGATATTGACGGACCGGCCAGCCCTGGAACGCGCACCACACCACGCCGGCCACGATCAGCAAGTCGAAGATCACATACAGGCCGAAGATTTTTGGTCGCGACATGGCCGGCGGCTCAGAAGCCCATGATGTTGTAGCCGCAGTCCACGTAGAGGGTTTCGCCGGTGATGCCGCTGCCGAGAGGCGAGCACAGGAACAGCGCGGTATCGCCGACTTCCTTTACCTCCACGTTGCGCTTCAACGGCGCGTGTTCGGCGTGGTTCTTGAGCATCTGGGTGAAGTCGGCCACGCCGCGCGCCGAGAGGGTCTTAATGGGTCCGGCCGAGATCGCATTGACCCGGATATTTTTAGGGCCGAGGCTGTGGGCCAGGTAGCGGACTGTAGCCTCAAGCGACGCCTTAGCCACGCCCATCACGTTATAGCCGGGCACGACTTTTTCTGCGCCGAAGTAGCTTAGTGTGATCACGCTGCCGCCTTCGGTCATCAACGGCGCCCCGCCCCGGGCCAACGCGATGAGCGAGTACACGCTAGTGTCATGGGCGATGCGGAAACCCTCCCGCGTGGTGTTGAGGAAGTCTCCCTTCATGTCCTCGGCGGGGGCGTAGGCGATGCAGTGGGCCAGAGCGTCGAGCCGGCCGTAGCGCTCTTTGAGCTGAGAGAAAAGCTGGTCGATCTCCGTGTCATTCGACACCTCGCACTGGAATCCCTCGGCGCCAGGCAGAGCGGCTATAAGCTCGTCGGCGTCTTCTTTGGCCCGTTCGTTCTGGTAGGTGATGGCCAGCCTGGCGCCGGCTTGGCTGAGACTTTGGGCAATGGCCCAGGCGATACTGCGCCTATTGCGTAGTCCGAACACGACGGCGTTCTTACCTTGCATGCTGAGCATAGACGGCATCCTCAATCCGTTTCAAACCTGCCAGAATAGCAGGAAGCGCAGGCAAAAGGGGAGACGCTCGACTGAGGACCGGCCCATCCAGGGTTGGGCAGCGCCGGATGAGGTACATTGAAAAAACTAATGGACATTTCATTCACGCAGTTCTAACATTTCTTTCGGAATCAAAAGTTTCAGCTCGGGACACTGGGCTGTGAAGTCGGCTCGGAAATCCTAAGTAAGCTGCTCGCAGTAACGTACGCACCGCCCTGATCGCCCCCAACAGGAGGGATGCCGTTATGAGCTTGTCCAGACGTGAGTTTTTCAAAGTAGGAACCGGCAGCGCAGCCGCGCTACTTCTCGGATTCGATGCCCGCCCGGTCCTAGCACAAGCCAAAGAATTAAAGATCGCGCGCACCACGGAGACGCGCTCCACGTGTCCTTATTGTTCCGTGAGTTGCGGCGTGATCATCCACACCTTGGGCGACAAAGCCAAGAACGTAACCGCTCAGGTGGTGCACGTAGAAGGCGACCCTGACCACCCCATCAATCGCGGCACGCTGTGCCCCAAGGGAGCATCTCTTTACAACGAGATTCTCAATGAACGCCGCCTGCTCAAGCCGGAAGTGCGGCGTCCTGGCTCCGATCACTGGGAGGACATCTCCTGGGACCAGGCGATTAATGAGATTGCCGGGCACATCAAGAAGACCCGCGACGAAGGCTTCGTCGAGAAGGATACGGACGGCCGCACCGTCAACCGCTGCGAAAACATCGGCTTTAATGGCGGATGTACTGACACCAATGAATTCAACTATCTGGTCGTGAAGACCATGCGCAGCCTGGGGGTCTGCTACCTGGAAAACCAGGCCCGTGTTTGACACGGCCCCACGGTCTCAAGTTTGGGACCAACTTTCGGGCGCGGGGCCATGACCAATGGCTGGATCGACATCAAGAACACCGACACCATGTTGATCATGGGCGGAAATCCTGCGGAGTGCCATCCTTGCGGTTTCAAATGGGTTGTGGAGGCGAGGAAAGTCCGCAACGCTAAGCTGATTGTGGTGGATCCGCGCTTTCAGCGCACCGCCTCGCAGGCCGATCTCTTCTGCCAGATCCGCGCCGGCACGGACATTGCCTTCCTGGGCGGAATGATCAATTACGCCATCCAGAACAATCGCTACAACAAGGAGTACCTCACGAATTGGACCAACGCGGCCTTCATCGTGAAGAAGGGGTTCAAGCTGCCGGTGGACGGGCTGTTCTCCGGGTTCGATCCCGTGGCGATGAAGTATGACGTTTCTACCTGGAACTACGAAGAGGGCGGCAACGTTACCGGCACGGCCGCTGCGGCGATTGCCGCCGGCGACGGGCCGGCTACGGCCGAATCCGCCGTCCAAGCTGGGCAGGCTCCGCCGGCGAAGGTGGTTCCTGCAGCCGCGACAAACGGCAAGCCAGCGCCGCCGGCCTTGCCTCCCAACACCGCCTACGATCTCTCGCTGGAGCATCCCCGCTGCGTCTTTCAGCTCCTGAAGACGCAGTATTCACGCTACACGCCGGAGATGGTATCGAGCATCACCGGCATTCCGGCCGACCAATGCAAGAAGGCCTGGGATATGTACACCTCCGTCCGCAAAGACGGGGACATGAAGAAGGCCTCTACCATCATCTATGCTGTGGGATGGACGCAGCACACTTTTGGCACGCAGATTATCCGCACTGCGGCCATGATCCAGCTTCTCATGGGGAACGTGGGTCGCGCCGGCGGAGGCGTCAACGCGCTGCGCGGACATTCCAACATCCAGGGCGCTACCGATATTGCCGGCATCTTTGACATCCTGCCCGGCTATCTCAAAGTGCCCCTTCCCTCAGACACCGATTTCAAGACCTATCTCACCCGTATCACGCCCAAGGCGTCCAAGCCCAAGGAGTGGGACTCCTACAACTATTGGTCCAACACTCCTAAATTCGCCGTTTCATTCCTCAAGGCGATGTACGGCGACGCCGCCAAGAAGGAGAACGACTGGGCTTTCCATTACCTGCCCAAGATCGACCGCAATTACTCCTGGGTAAACCAGTGGGATGCCATGTACAACGGCAAGGTCAAGGGTCTGCTCAGCTTCGGGATGAACGGGGTGATGATCGGTCCCGATTCGCAGAAGAATATTGACGCCTTGAAGAAAGCTGATTGGCTGGTGGTCGGGGAGATCTATCCTGACGAAACTAGCGCCTTCTGGCAGGCGCCTGGGACTTCTGACGAAGACAAGAAGCAAATCAAGACTGAGGTCTACCGGTTGCCTTGCGCCGGCTTTGCCGAGAAGGACGGCACGTTCGTGAACTCCGCGCGCTGGCTGCAATGGAAATGGCCGGCCCTGCCACCGCCGGGCGATGCCAAGGTGGATCAGGAGATCATAGCCCGCATCTTTCTGAAAGTCCGCGAGCTGTATCAGAAGGAAGGCGGCAAATTCCCGGATGCGATCCTGAATACCTCCTGGTCTTACACGAATCCCAATAATCCGTCGCTGGCAGAAGTGGCCAAGGAGATTAACGGCAAGGCGTTGGCCGATTTGAAAGACGAGAAGCAAACTCCTTCGGAATGGAAGGCCGGACAGCAACTCCCCGGCTTTGCCTGGCTGCGTGATGACGGCAGTACGTCCTGTGGTAACTGGCTCTATTCCGGTTCCTGGCCGGAGGCCGGTTCGGCCACGCAGCGCCGGAGCACCGATGATCCCTCGGGCTTGGGAATCTACCCTGGGTGGGCCTGGTCGTGGCCGGCCAACCGGCGGGTGATGTACAACCGGGCTTCGTGTGATCTCAATGGCAAGCCCTGGGATCCTACCCGCAGGCAGGTCTGGTGGAATGAGGCAGCCGGAAAGTGGGCCGGAAATGACGTTCCCGATTTCAAAGTGGATTCTCCTCCCAAGGACCATATGGGCCCGTTCATCATGAATCCTGAGGGGGTAGGGCGGATATTTGTGCCGCTGGCTGCATTGGCCGATGGGCCGTTCCCCGAACACTACGAACCGATTGAGAGCCCGGTCGCAAACCAGCTGCATCCCAAGCAGTCCAACAGTCCGGTGGTGAGGAAGTACAAGACGCCGCTGGATAAGTATGGTGATCCCAAGGACTTTCCTTACATTTGCACCACGTATCGCCTGACTGAGCAGTACCACTACTGGACCAAGAACAATCCTATGAACATGCAGCTGGTGCCGGAGCCTTTCGTTGAGATTCCGGAGGAGTTGGCGGCGCAACTGCAAATCAAGGGCGGCGACAAGGTCAAAGTCTCGAGCATTCGCAACAGTTACTTTTGCAAGGCCATGGTCACCAAGCGCATCAAAAAGATGACCATCGCCGGCGAGGAAAAATTCCAGGTCGGAATACCCATTCACTGGGGCTTCAAAGGGCTCCCCGACCGTCGCCCGGAAAACGAGCGCACGCCCGCCAACCTGCTCTCGCCCACGGTGATTGATCCCAATGCTTACACGCCAGAGTTCAAAGGCTTCCTGGTGAAGATCGAGAAGGTCTAAGGAGATACGCCATGAGCAACGGAACATTGGAAGTCAAAGCGATCTCCGGTCACCGCGGCGGCACGCCGGGACGCGGAGTCTCCCGCGATTACGACGTGTGCAAGCTGGTGGATACTACCACCTGCATCGGCTGCAAGGCCTGCGAGGTTGCCTGCCTGGAGTGGAACGGATACGACTTTCGCGAAACCACCTTCGATAACACCTACCAGACCATGCCGGAGACGGCATGGAATTTCTGGAACCTGATCAAGTTCAACGAGTACACCGGCGATGACGGTACCATACAGTGGCTGATGCGCAAAGACCAGTGCATGCATTGCGAGGATCCAGGCTGTCTCAAGGCCTGCCCTGCCGACGGCGCCATCGTCCAGTACACCAACGGCATCGTAGACTTCAACCAGGACAACTGCATCGGTTGCGAGTACTGCGTCACCGGCTGCCCGTTCAACATCCCCAAATTCAACACCGAAACCAAGAAGGTCTACAAGTGCACGCTCTGCTCGGACCGCGTTGGCGCAGGGCTGGAACCGGCTTGCATCAAGGCTTGTCCCACCGGCTGCTTGCACTTCGGCAGCAAGGAAGACATGAGCTTTGAGGCGCACAAGCGCGTGGATCAGCTCAAAGCTAATACCTCATGGCAGCATGCCGGTGTTTACGATCCCGGCGGCAAGAACGGCAGTCCGGGCGGCATCGGGGGCACCCACGTGATCTACGTTCTGGGTGATGCCCGCGATCCCGAGAAATACGGCGGCCTGCCCGCGAATCCGTCCATTCCGTTCTTCGTGACCATGTGGAAGACCCCGTTGAAGTGGCTGGGCGGCGTTGGTATGGCCTTCGGCGTTCTTGGAGTATTCCTGCACCACGTCCGTTACGGCTCCAAGAGAGTTGAGGGCGAGGAGAAGAGGCCATGAGCAGCGGAACCATCACTCGCGCGGCAGGCGCCACAGCAACCGCGGACCGGATTGAACGTTATACCTTCCCGGAGAGAGTCAACCATTGGATTAACGCCGCCTCCTACACCTACTGTCTCCTCACCGGGCTGGCTTTGTTTACACCCTATCTTTACTGGCTGGCGGCGGTGTTGGGCGGCGGCGGGACGATCCGCTTCTGGCACCCCTGGGTCGGCTTGCTGTACCTGGTGAGCATTGTCTGGATGTACTCCAAGTGGAAAGCGGACATGGCCTCCATTCCCCAGGACAAGCAGTGGAACAAGAGCATCAAGTATTACATCCAGAACCAGGATGACAAAGTTCCTCCGCAGGGCCGCTTCAATGCCGGGCAGAAAACGTTCTGGTGGGTGATGTTCTGGTGCGCGCTGGTCCTGCTGGTCACCGGCATTGTGATGTGGTTCGCGGAAAAAATGCCGAGCAGCCTGCACTGGGTGCTCCCCATCATCGTTTTCATTCACTCGGCCACGGCTCTGATCACCATCGCCGCCTTCATCATCCACGTGTACATGAGCGTGTGGATGACGCCGGGCAGCATGACAGCCATGGTCGATGGCACCGTCTCCCCTCGCTGGGCGCGGGCGCACCATCGCCTGTGGTATGAAAAGATCACCGGGCGCAGGAACTGACGCTTCATGGCATTTTCCTGGGACCGTCGCATTGCCCGGGCAGGCGAGCTTTCCCAAAAACACGCCGCAGTTGCCGAGCTGCTGAAGTTTTATCAGCAGCTCGTGCATTTTCAAAAGAGCGTTTACGAACAACTGTCTTCTGCGCGGGAGCACGACCTTGCCGTCCTGCTGCCTTCTTTCCCGGGACTCATCGCGCTGGTGAAAGCCGCTGGGTCACCGGCGCTGGCCAAGGCGGCGGCAGCTCTGGAGCAGGATTCGCCGCAAGACCGCCTGGAGTTGCTGGAGAGCATCTGGCAGCACCAGGTCGAGAGCGGCCAGTTGGCGGGCGAATACGCCTTCTTTGCCCAGGCGCTGCTGCAGCCCTACGCGGAGTTTCTCGCCGGAAGAGCCCGGTCCTCGACGGATGGTTCACCTTCGTTGTGTCCCTTTTGCGGCTCCAAGCCTCAGGTGGCAGTGCTGCGTCCGGAGGGCGACGGCGGCAAGAAGTCCCTGGTCTGCTCGCTGTGTTCTACGGAATGGAACTTTCGCCGGGTGCTCTGTCCCAATTGCGGCGAGGAGAACAAAGACCACCTGCCCATCTTTGCCGCCCCTGATTTCGATTACGTTCGCATTGATGCCTGCGATACCTGCCGCACCTACATCAAGTCCATCGATCTCACCAAGAACGGAAATGCCATTCCCGTGGTCGATGAGCTGGCCACGCTCTCCCTCAATCTCTGGGCACAGGAGAACAACTACCAGAAGCTCAGGCCCAATCTGTTTGGAGTGTGAAAGGTCGCCATTGTTGGTGGGACTAGATAGTGGAACAGGCCTTTTAGGCCTGCGGTGAAGGGGTTAAAGAAGCCGGCTTTAGCCGCTGAGGTTTTTCCTCTTCTCTTTTTTAGTGCGCAGGACCTCAACCGGGAAGAATACCTTTCTTTTGAATGCATTCGTGGTGACGAAATTGACCCTTGGTCGTCAGTTTGTGCCGAATCAGATAAGCGGCCTGAAATTTTAGCGCGTCATCTGCGGCGCCGGCGTCACCTTGACGAATTTCGCTCCCTTGAACCGGCCGGTGGGCTCGAAATCAAATCTGAAGCTGGCGGAGCCTACCTCTGCGCAGGCTCGGCACTGGTCTTTGAGGGGATAGTCGATCAGGAACCACTGTCCGCCATCGGGAAGGCTATCCGCTGCCGGCGGAGTTTCGAAGCCGCGGTCGCCGTCGAACAGCGTGATCTGCGGATACCGTTTGCGCAGTGCCGCGTAGACCGGGTCTTTCATCATCTCCGCTTGCGGCAGGAGCTTGAAGTCGTCCACGTCAATCACCTCCGGGATGCCATTCAGGAGCAGCCAGCGCTGGGCAAAATCGGCGCCGCCCGGAAAGTACGCATAGCCCACATCGACCACGTCCACCGGGCGAAACCCCTTCAGGAAGGCGATGAGGCCGTGATTCTGCTCCGCATAAGTCCGCGTAAAGGAAACCGCGTCATCCGAGGCGCCGAAGTTGGGCATCTGCTCGATGAAGCAACGGCTGTAATTGTCCGTCTGAGCGGCACAATTCTGCTGGATCCGTTTCAAGTCATCGGCCGACGGGTTCCACACCGTGGAGGAGCTGATCTGCTCGTCAGAATCGTCGCTGGCCTGGACCTCGAGGAACACGACGTACGAGGCAAGGCACAAGATTGCAAGAGCAATCGCGAGCAGCTTTACTCGAACCCAGATCATCGATCATCCTCCGTCCGATGGTTATCGTCAGGAGCTCAGGGCAGGGAGCGCCCTCATCTTCAAGAACCCGGCGAAGCGAAAAATGTCGCGGGACGCGCGCGGCGCTCATGCCATTTTTGTCGCCCACACCGCGACTCACCCGCGCTTGCGCCTTTTAGTGTACGCCCGCTCGCATCCGGAGGGCCGTGTACTCCCGTCCATTTACAATTTTTTACAAATCAAATATTTAAAAAGAGAGGCAGATCATCTACAAAACATTCCTGGTTGATGCTCGATCCGCACTGGCTGGCTGATCTCATCCAGCAAAGCCCGGATTTTCCTCAAACCATCAACCACCTTGCTGACGCGGAGGAATCCAGCCATCACCGCCGCAAAACAGATTCTGAACGTGCCGAACCGCATGGGCCAAGACGCCGGCGAAGCATTCGTCCGTTCTCCCTGGCGCGCTTGGGTGCGCCGCCAGCGCTACAGCCTCGCCCTGGCGCTGGTGGCTGCCGCAGTGTTCTTTGGCTGCATGGTATCGCCGCCTTCCTTGATGGACGACATTGACGCTTCTCACGCCCAACTGGCGCGCAACATGATCCGTTCCGGCGACTGGGTGATCCCGCGCCTGGATGGCGTGCCTTACGTGGAAAAAGCGCCATTGCCCTACTGGTTGATCGCCGTGAGCTATCTCATCTTCGGCGTCCACGATTGGGCTGCTCGCATTCCCTTTGCGCTGGCCGCGGCGCTGCTTTGCTGGATCACCGCCCGTTATGGACGCTGGGCCTTCGATTCCGGCGGCGCCCTCAAGAATTCTCTTGCGCCCGACGGCGCGGTTCCCAGCCGGGCCGGCTTCTATGCCGGACTGGTGCTGGCCACATGTGTCGGCCTATTCCTGTTTACGCGCACGCTGCTGCCGGACGTGATGGCGGCGCTATGCGTCTGCATCGCCTTCTGGGCGTTCCAGCGTGCGCTCGACGAGGATGCCATCGCCTTCGCAGCCGAACGTCATCCGCGCCGCTGGGCGGCTCTGTTGGCAGCCGCGCTCGGCGTCGGGGTGATGCTCAAAGGGTTAATAGCTCTGGTGGTACTCATGGGCGGCGCGATGGCTTATCTCGCCATCACGCGCCACCTCTTCCGGCGCGAAACCTGGCGCCGGCTGCACATGGTCAGCGGAGCCTGCATCTTTCTTATCATCGCTGCGCCCTGGCATGTTCTGGCCGCGTTGCGCCTGCCTCCGGCATTTGCTTTCACCCTGCACAGCGGCCCCGGCCAGTATCACGGCTTCTTCTGGTTCTATTTCATCAACGAGCATGTGCTCCGCTTCCTGGGTTTGCGCTATCCGCACGACTACAACACCGTTCCCCGTCCGGCCTTCTGGCTGTTCAACCTCCTGTGGCTGTTTCCTTGGAGCGTGTACCTGCCGGCGGTGGTGAGGCTGAGTTACAAACCCGTGGACCGCGCGGGACGTACCCGCCTGCTCGCGCTGTGCTGGATCAGTTTCCTGATGTTGTTCTTCACTTTCTCCACCACGCAGGAGTATTACTCTCTGCCGATCTACCCGGCTCTGGCTCTCCTGTTGGGCTGCGCCATGAACGCCCAAAGTACGAAGGAAAGCGGCGGGCGCTGGCTCAAGCGGAGCAACAGAATTCTTGGGACCATTTCCGCCGCAGCCGCGATGGCGGTTGCTTTCGTCCTGTACGCGGTGCGCCGCATGCCTGCGCCCGGCGACATCGCTCACGCTCTGCACCAGCAGAATATTCAGGCCTACACGCTTTCGCTGGGCCACGTACGCGACCTCACCATCAACTCGTTTGCCTACCTGCGCGGTCCGCTGGTCCTGGCCGGGCTGGCGTTCCTGGTGGGCGCGGCCGGGGCATGGTTGCTTCCCGGCCGCCGCGCTTTTGCCGCCATCGCCGTCATGATGGTTTTGTTCTTTCATGCCAGCCGCCTGGCCCTGGTAGTCTTGGATCCTTATCTCTCTTCGCGGCCCCTGGCTGAGGCGCTGCGCCGCGCGCCCGAGGGCCCGCTAATCGTGGACGGCGACTACTATCCTTTCTCCTCGGTGTTTTTCTACTCCGACCGCACCGCCCTGCTGCTCAACGGGCGGATGAACAACCTGGAGTATGGATCGTACGCGCCGGGCGCTCCCTCCGTGTTCATTGATGACCAGAAATTTGAGCACCTCTGGGCCAGCCCTTTGTGTTACTACTTGGTTACGGACGGCACGCGGATCAAGCCGCTTGGCCGTCTCGCCGGCGCCGCTAACCTGCATGTTCTCGCTGAGAGCGGCGGCAAATTTCTTCTTACGAATCACCTGACATCCGGCGAAACGGAGATCCGAAGCGCCCTATGGTAATCATCACCGCCATCGCGTCGGTTTTGCTTGCAGGTTCGCTGGTCTACTGTTTGCTGGTGATCCTGGCGGCACGCCACTACCTCGCCGCGACGCAGCCGCCGGCGGGCGGCCTTCCCGCTTTCAGCGTGCTCAAGCCGCTCTGCGGGCGCGATGAGGGGCTGGAAGACAATCTGCGCAGCTTTTTTGATCAGGACTACCCGGACTTCGAAGTGGTTCTGGCGGTACATGACGAAGACGATCCTGCCACCGCGGTCGCCGGGCAGGTGATGAGTGAGTATGCAGGCAAGGTGAGCTCGCGCTTGATTGTGACCGGCGATTCGCCCATCCCGAATGCCAAGGCGTATAGCCTGAACCGCTTGGTGCGGGAAGCGCGCCACGAACTGCTGGTCATGGGTGACAGCGACATCCGCGTCCGTCCCGACCTGCTGGCCCGCCTGGCCCGGGAATTTGGCGACCCGGGTGTCGGGCTGATCACCTGTCCCTATCGCGCCGTCGGCGGGCACACCTTGTGGTCGCGCCTGGAGGCGCTCGGTATGAACACCGAATTGCTGGGCGGAGTGCTGGTGGCGCGGCTTCTCGAAGGGATGAAGTTTGCCCTGGGATGCACCCTGGCCGTGCGCCGCACGGTTCTCGAAGAGATGGACGGCTTCGCTTACCTCCAGGAATTTCTGGCGGAGGACTTCGTGATCGGCCGGACTGCGGCCAGCCTGGGCCACGAAGTGGTGCTCTCCTCTTCGATCATCGAGCACCACATCGGAAGCCAGGACATGTCAAGCAATCTGAGCCATCGCCTGCGCTGGGCCCGCAGCACTCGCCGCTCGCGCCCCGTCGGCTACTGGGGACAAATCTTTACCTACCCACTCCCGCTGGCCCTGTTGTTGCTGTGGGCCACGCATGGCGCGGCCTGGCCGGTGGCCGTCCTCGCGCTCGCGCTTCGCGCCGGCGCCGCAGTGGCGACCTCGGTGTTCGTGGTCCGCGACCCGCTCTTCCGCAAACAGTGCTGGCTGCTGCCCCTGCAGGACATGCTGGGCTTCGTAGTGTGGTTGGGCGGCTTCCTGGGCGACACGGTGGTCTGGCGCGACAGAAAATGCACAGTCCTGCGCGACGGGCGGCTGCAAGTCAACTAGCAGGCATCGCAAAAAAATTTGAGAGATACGAGGAATTTCAGGGCATGAGCCTTGGTCAGTATCGCCTTATAAGCCTCCGGGGACTCACCACGATCCACACGTAACGGGCATCGGCTTCAGCCGTGCCGTTCGTGCGCCATCAACTCCCGGCTTTAGCCGCTGTCGCTTTTTTCCTCTTCTCCAGGGAATTTGGAAGTAAGAAAAGAGTGCGAGTTGCGGGCGAACCAGATTTGGAGTTCCACGAGGGTCTGGACATAGCAAGGGCTGAAGCCCGGCACACTTAGATGGCATTGACGGTACGGCTAAAGCCATACCCTGTTACGTGTGGATCGTGGTGAGATTGTCGACAAAACTCAGCGGCGATGCGCCATCATCCTTCCACCCAACAATCTTCTCCGCACTTACGCGTGAAATCCCTTTAGAATGATGGGTCTGCTATGGAACCCATCTCACATTTTTTCTATTCTGACCGGCTGAAGTTGCAGTTCTGGGATTACGGTCAAGATGGCAAGCCCGCGCTGGTGCTGGTGCACGGCGGCCTGGATCACGCCCGCAGCTGGGACTGGGTCGCGCGTTCGCTGTGTGAGCAGTACCACGTCTACGCCCTCGACCTGCGCGGGCACGGCAACAGCGCCTGGGCCCCCGGCGCGACCTACGGACTGGTGGAGCACGTCCTGGATCTCTCCGCGCTGCTCGACGTGATTCATGAGTTTCCCATTCGCCTGGTAGGACACTCGCTGGGCGGCATCATCGTGCTGCAATACAGCGGCATCTATCCCGATCGCGTGCACAAGGCGGTTTCTATCGAGGGCATTGGTCTTCCTGCCACCCACCGCGTGCACGGTCCGGCCTCGCAGCGGCTGCGCGGCTGGATTGAGAACGTGCGCGGCCTCGAGAAGCGCTCGCCGCATAGCTATCCCAACCTGGAGGCGGCCATGGCGCGCATGAAGGAGGCCAACCCCCGTCTTTCCGACGAGGTCGCGCGCCACCTCACGCTGCACGGCACCAACTTGAACAGTGATGGCTCGCTGGTTTGGAAGTTCGACAATTACGTCCGCGCCTTCTCGCCTTACGGCCACAACATTCCCGACGCCATCGACGTCATGGGCCAGATCACCTCGCCCGTCCTCCTGTTCTGGGGCCTGGAGAGCTTCGCTCCCGTTCCGGAAAATGATCCGCGCGTGAAAGCCATCCGCAACTGTCGCCTGATCAAGGTAGCCAAGGCCGGGCATTGGGTGCACCACGACCAGTTGGACTTGTTTTTGAAGGAGACAACCGCGTTCCTGGAGGGATGAGACGCGGATGGGGCAAGGTTTTAGCCTGCGTTGAAAGCGCCTCAGAGTGCTAGAGGGTGGAGCGGGCCTTCAGGCCTGCGGTGAGCTGCTGCAAGATCCGGCTTTGAGCCGCTGAGGTGCCTGTTAATCATTGCTCATAGAGGAGCAATACCTCATCATTACTCACAGAAAACTCCCGAAAAATATCCATAAAGGTCAGCCGATCAAGTGTTGTTGGATCGGCTATCTCAGGAACTCTAAGCCGATTCCTTCAACTATGTCACCGCAGGCCTGAAGGCCTGCTCCATCCCTGGTCAAATCCCGCGTCCCAATCTATTTCGTCTCCGCAGGTGTAACTGTTGCCGGTCCTTCACCGACGATTTCGATCATCGCCTCCTCGTCCTTGGCGCCGTCATAATGAATCTGCTTTCCGAAATGAGTGACGAAGCTGCCGGCCGGCATGGGGACGGTGCTGTCCGGATCGAACTTGCTGCCGGTTCCCACCCACCATGTCCCTGAGATCACGGTGATAAACCGGTCATTGGGATGAAAGTGCGGATGGCTCATGCTATGCGGGCTCCATTTGATCAGCACGATGTAGGGGCCGGGCTTGTTGGGATCGCCGTGCAGGATCGCCATCTTGGCCCCGGGCAGCGCCTGCGACCATTCGAGCTGGTTGGGCAATTTGTAAACCAGCGCCGCCGGGTTGAGGTCGGCTTTGGCCGGCGCCAGCAGGGCCATCACCAGCACCATGCTGGCTGCCCAATAACGGCGCGAAACCTGAGAAGTCTGCATAAATGTCCTCCTGTGGAATGAAAGAATAACAAAGCTTGTGATCTCCTGGTTTGGCTTTGCGACTGGCAAGCGCTCTGGTGCAGAATGGTGCCATGCCTGCTATAAAACTTTGCTTGGGGCTGTTCCTGTTTTTCGCACTAATGTCGCCGAGCGCGTCCGGCCGGAGGGATGCCATGAATTCGCAGCGCCCTGAATCCACCGACCTCAGCGCCAGCGATCCGGCAGCAGCGGCCGGAGCGATCAACACCTTCGGGCTGAATCTGTTTGCTGATGAGACCGCCCACCGCAAGCGCGAAAATGTTTTCATCTCGCCTTTAAGCGTCTTTTTCGCTCTGGCCATGACGGAAGGCGGCGCCGCTGGCCAGACGCGGGCCGACATGCGCAAGACGCTCGCCGTGCCCGCCACCGTAAGTGAAGATGGGTTGCACCAATCGGCCTCGGCGTTGCTAAAGGCGCTGCAAGCGCAGAAAGGCGTGCAGTTCTCCATCGCCAACGCCCTGTGGTCGGACGCGCGCCTGCCTCTGGCGCCCAGCTTCGTCGAACTCTGCCGCAGCTTCTATCAGGCTGATGCCACCACCCTCGACCTCTCCAGTCCCGTTGCGGCGAATACGATCAACGCTTGGGTGAAGGAGAAGACCCAGGGCAAGATCCCGACCATCGTGACGCCGGATAACCTGCGCCATGCATTGGCCGTGCTCACCAACGCCGTCTATTTCAAAGGCGGCTGGGAGTACAAGTTCGACAAGGACGACACCAAGGAAGGCGATTTTCATCTCTCCGGCGGCAACGCCGCGTCCGGCAAGTCCGCCGGCGGGACTCCGGTGCCCGGCCCCGAAAAGATCAAGAAGATCCATTTCATGCACCGCGATTCGATTCCCCGTGCCTATCGCAGTGGCCCGGGTTTTGAGGCGGCGGCGCTGCCCTATGAGTCGTCGACCATCGCTCTCTACGCCATTTTGCCCGCGCCCGGCAAGGCGCCCGAGGAGGCGCTGGCCAAAATCTCTGTCCCGAGCTTGCGATCCTCCGCCGAACCCGTGGATCTGGACCTGAAACTGCCGAAGTTCACGTTGGATTTCGCTGCCGGTCTCAGAGCTCCGCTAGAGCGTATGGGCATGGCTTCGGCCTTCCACGGCGGCGCCGACTTCATACCGATGGGCTCGCCCAAGTTCTTTATCAACGATGTGCTGCACAAGACGCGCCTCGAGGTTGACGAAGAAGGCACCGTCGCCGCCGCGGCCACGGGCGTCACCATGGGGGCCACGGCTGTGATGCGGCCAAGGGAAAAGAAAACGCTGGTCTTCGACCGCCCTTTCGCCTTGCTGCTCTGCGACGCCCAGACCGGCGCCATCTTGTTTGCCGGCGTGATCTACGATCCGCAGTGACCGTCGCCACTGCTTCTCATAACCCATACCCTGTGGTGTTTTCCGGCCTGGCCCGAGAGCAGGGCTAGAGTGATTTCAGGAACTCCACCAATTCCTTCCTTTCTTCCGCGGAGAGTCCCAGCGCAAAATGCTGGTCATAGTGTTGTACGACTTCATCCAAGGTCTGGAAGCGGCCGTCGTGGTAGAAGCCACGGCTTTGACGGCTCCACAGGCCTGCAAGCGGGGCCGTGCGATACATATGTGTGGGCGACCTGTCCGCCTGGAACGAATCCACGCCTATCTCGCTTGGAGCGTGCAGGTTGTTCCCCGGTTCCGTATAAAGTGGCGGAACGTGGCATGTTGCACACTTGCCCTTACTTTCGAAGACGGCTTTACCGCGCGCCGCTGCCGATTTGTCGTAACTTCCCGCCGGCGGCTTAGGCGCCGGAATCGCTAGCTGGTAGAAATGAAGCGCCGCTAGCTTGGAGGTAAGCTGGTCGGGCTTGCCGCGCGAGTTGTAGGCTTCGCTCTTGGCGGCAACCGGATACATGTTCTTGTCGCCGAGTCGCGCATCAAAGAAAGTGCCCGAGCCGTGCATTTCGGTGGCGCCGACATACGCGTTCCAGTAAGTCACAGACCCGAATCCGGTCCAGGTATGAAGGTTAACGCCGGCCAAGCCGTAAGCTGGGGGAATCAGCGTGCAAGCCCTCTTTCCGTCAGGTCTGAGACCCTTCCCGTCCTTGTCAAGTTCGGCGTCAAAACAACCCGGACCCCAACTGGCCAGGACTTTTTTGAGCGTTGCGGCATCGACGCTCAGCAGATTGAGGAAGGCTTCAGGGTTGGGAGCGAGCGACACGATCGCCCCGACGTTGAGATCGCGGTTCGCCCAGCCGTCCAGGCGGTGACCTATGCCCGGAACCAGTGCATCATCGACGGTCGAATGACACAAGGCGCATTGAATTCCCATCGAAACCAGTTTTCCCTGTTTGTCGAAGTGGCCGGTGACGCCTACTACCGAGTTGAGCTTGAGCAGGGCCAGAGTCGTGGCCGGATCGTCGAGATTTACCTTGCCCGCTTTCAGTTGATCTACCAGGCTGGCCGGTAACGCATCCAAATCAACCTTCAGGCCCACAGCCAGCGCGGTCTTGGGACTCACCCCTGGACCGACACCTCCCAGTTTCTCCCCGGCAATCGCCTGGTGAAGATGCAGAGTGTCCCCCCAAAAGGCCTCGTCGCCGAAAGTGTCGAAACGGAAAATCTGCTTGCCTTGCTTAAGCATCTCTTGGGCATAGTTGTTGATCATTTCGTCATTTGCCGTTGGCGCTGGCTGCGTAGATTTCTGCTTGGCCCCGAGGGACCACACCACAACCAGGAGCATGCATACCGCTAGTATCGCTGCCGGCTTTCTCGTGTGTTGCATAGACGACCCCTTTCTTGTTTCAGAGAAAAACATGGGAGAACGACAAACCTCGCCAAGTGAATTCCCCCTCTCAAAGTTTCTTTTCGCAATCCGCCAGAAGTTGCGGTTTTCGCTTCTCCTCAGGACAAGGCCCCGCATAACTCAAGATGAAGTAATTCTTCTATCGAAAGACATAGCGCTCACAACCGGGCCATGATCTAATCTTTCCCGCCACAGTTCTGTGCCCTCAGCGGCCAAAACCAGGAGGCCGTTAGGCCTTTAGCTCATAACTACCCCCCCTGGGACGCTAAAGCTGGCATCTACGAGCGAGCTAGAATCTTACGTAATAGAGTCCGAAGCCGGCGATAGGTTACACACTCGCGCGACAAATTCGACCCTGAGACAACATGTAACCACTCACGCCGAGGCAAACTCAATTGGGCAGGAGGCAATATGCCAAGTCAGTTCGATTCAAGGTTGGAGCGGGCGTGGTGGGTGTTGCGGATCGGCCTCGGGCTCGGTCCGTTTTTGGCGGGGCTGGACAAGTTCTTCAACTTGCTGGCCCATTGGACTGCCTATCTTAGTCCCGTTGCAGTGAAGTTCCTGCCCTTCAGTCCGGAAACATTCATGCACATCGTGGGTGTAATTGAGATGGTGGTAGGTCTGGCCATTTTGACCAAATGGACCCGCCTGGGCGCCTGCGTGGCGTCCGTATGGCTGGTCCTGATCGCGTTGAATCTGGTCACCACGGGTGCGTATTTTGACGTTGCCGTGAGCGACGTGGAGATCGCTTTGGCGGCCTTCGTGCTGGCGCTGCTGACCGAGGTCCGAATGCCGGCCTTTCAGGTGAGGAGTATGGCCACAGCCGCTTGACGGCCAAGCCGGCACCGCGCAACAGAGACTAAAAATTGCGAAAAATATGGGCTGGAGAGTGTAACCTTTCAGGCCGGTGGTTACTCTATTGCATAGAGGTAGTCGTGTGACTTCCAGCTCCATAATTCGGTCTTCACTCCTGGAAATGAGAGACGAGGAAGCCATAAGCCGCATTTTGGCCGGGGAAACCGGCCTCTTCGAAATCATCATGCGGCGCTACAACCAGCGGTTGTATCGCGTAACCCGCGCGATCCTGCGCGACGATGGAGAAGCAGAAGACGTGATACAGGATGCCTATGTCCGCGCCTACCAGCACTTGGACCAGTTCGCCGGCAAAGCGGCTTTTTCCACGTGGCTCACGCGTATTGCCGTCAACGAGGCTCTCGCCCGGAAACGCCGGCGAGGACGACTGGAGGGGCTGGAAATCGTGCAGACAACGGAGGAGCGCATGGCGACCCCAGAGTCTTCGTCTATCATTGACCCGGAATCCCGGGCGGCCCAACTGCAGGTCCGCCAACTCCTGGAGGAGGCGATCGAGAGCCTGCCTGAAGACTATCGCACCATCATCATCATGCGCGACGTGGAAGAGATGGACGTGGCCGAAACCGCCGCCAGCTTGGGCGTGAGTGAGTCGGTGGTGAAGACCCGCCTGCATCGTGCCCGCGCCGCGCTTCGCAAAGAGCTCTATGCCCGCTCCCAGGGACGCGTTACCGATCTCTATCCGTTTCACGCGCCTCGATGTGACCGTGTGGTGCAGGCGGTGTTCGACCGCATTCGGGAGAAGACTCCTTGACCAGCCAATAAACTAAAGTCGCGGAGCCGCCTTCGGCTGTGAGTTCTAACAAAAGGCACAGGCCCTGTAGAATCATGTGGCGCAGCCGCTGCGGACTCTAAGAGATCACATGAAGGTCCGAAAGTACAGCTACCGCCGAAACCTCCCTCACATCGAGAAACCCGGCCGGGCACATTTCATCACCTCCGACACTCACCTGCGCTGGGAGTTGCCGCCGTTAGCACGTGATCTTGTTCTAAAGCGTTGCCTGCATGATAACGGCCACAGGATGCGGCTCTTGATCGCTGTGGTTATGCCGGACCATGTGCATATGGTTTTCATACCTCTGGCGTGTGAGGCCACCCGCACCTGTGTGGCACCGGCGCCCCCGCCGGTGTCTTCGGAAATATATAGCTTTGAAGAAATCGTTGGAGCAATTAAAGGCGCCTCAGCGCATTCTGTGAACAAAGCACTGAAGAGATCGGGGGCTGTCTGGCAGGATGAATCATTCGATCATGTCGTCCGTCATGGGGAAGCCCTGGAGGGAAAGCTCCGGTACGTTCGCGAAAACCCGGTGAGGAAGGGTCTGGTTTCCAAGCCGGAAGATTACCCGTGGCTCTGGGAAGAATGATTGAACCTGCCTAGCCATGTGTAGCTGGGGGAAAACTGAAGACACAGCCGAGGACGGCTGTGCCACACAAGCTATTCGTGGCGTAAGGCGATCATGGGATCGACCTTGGTCGCCCGGAGCGAGGGGACATAGCTGGCCAGCAGCACCACCACCGCCAGTCCGGCACAGGCCATTGCCAAGGTCAGGGGATCAACGGGATCGATATCCATGAACAGGCTGCGCAGCACTCGCGTGGCGGCCAAGCTCGCGGCCGTTCCGGCAACCAAGCCAATCAGCCCCAAGCGCAGGCCCTGCCGGAGCATCATTCTCAGGATGTTCGCACGGCGGGCTCCCAGCGCCATGCGAACGCCGATTTCGCGCGCGCGCTGCGTCACCGAAAAGGCCATCACCGCGTAGAGGCCCACCACCACCAGAGTTACCCCGGCAATCGCGAAGAAGACCAACAACACCGTGGTGAGGCGCTTGGGGCCGAAAGAATCAGAAACAAGTTGCTCGATCGGGATAACTACCTCAATGGGCAGTTCGGGATCCATGCTCTGGATGGCGTGGCGGGCGGCGTCGGTCAGCGTGGCCTGGTCCGCTCCCGAGTGCAGCATGAGCGTCATCGTGCGCAGCGCGCCCCGCTGCAGTAGCGGGAAGAACATTTCCTGGCGCACCGGAGCATCGATGATGCGAATCTGCTTGGCGTCATCGACCACGCCCACAATTGTTACCCGGGAATTGCTCTCCGCGGTCTCGATGGCTTGCCCGGAGGTGGCTCCCAGCCGGATGCGCCTGCCAATGGGACTCTCTTTCGGCCAGAAAAGATTCTCCATGGTCTTATTGATGATGGCGACATTGGGATGATCAGGATCGTCCTGATCGCTGAAGTATCGGCCGCTCAGTAGCCGCGTACCCACCACCGGAAAGTATTCCGGCGTAATGATGCGAAAGTTTGCATTGGCCAGATCCTTCTGTCCTTGTTTGCCTTCTAGTTCAAAGTTCTGAGTTACGGCGTCGTTGATGCGGTCCGCCAGAGGATGGCCGGTAACCACGCCCGCTCCCTGGACTCCGGGCAGGGCGCGCAGCTTTGGAGCTAATTGACGATAGAAAGCGGTCAGGTCGCTGGGATGAGGATAACGGCTGTCGGGCAAGCCAACCTCCATCGTCAACAGGTCGCGCGTCCGATAGCCGATGTCCAGGCGCGTGAGCTGCCAATAGGTGCGAATCATCAAAGAGGCGCATGCCAGAATCACCAGCGACAAAGCGATTTCCGATGCCACCAAGGCATTGCGTACAAGATGGCTCGAACCTCCCAACCCCGCTTGCCCGCTTCCTTCTTTGAACGCTTCGGTCAAGTTGGGGCGGGCGCCGTAGAAGGCCGGCGCGATTCCAAAGAGGATTCCCATAGCAAAGGCAATTCCCACCGCCGCGACTAACGCTCCGGCGGTCAGGCTGGCTTGCCCGGCATTCGGCAACTGGGGAACCAGCGATGCGGCCAGTGGCACTCCCCAGATCGCGAGCAGCACGCCCAAAGCGCCGCCGAGAAACGACAAGGCGAGGCTTTCTACGATCATTTGCCGCACAATGCGCAGCCGGCTCGCGCCCAGCGCCGCGCGAACCGCCATCTCGCGCCGGCGAGTACTTGCCCGGGAAAGCAGCAGGCTTCCCAGATTGGCGCAAGAGACCAGGATCAGCAGGCCTACGGCCGCCAGCAGGATCATGAGCGCCGGCTTGACTCCGCCGACGATTGCCTCATAGATGTTCCAGACCGTAAACGTCATTCCCTGATACTCAGGATGGGTGCCCGCGTAGTCTCGCGCCATGCGCCGGGCCAGGTCCCGGAGCCTGGCATTGACCTGCTGTTCGCTGAGTCCCTTGCGGATGAGTCCTACCACGCGCGCGCGCCGGTCGTCTGATCGCGTGTCGGCCACGTGCAACTGGTAGGGCAGCCAAACGTCACCGCCCCACAAATCGTAACGCGGCGGCATGACTCCGATGACGGAGTAGCCCTCGCCATCCAACCTGATCGACGTCCCCAGCACATGCGGGTCGCCGCGGAAGCGCCGCTGCCATAGCCCATAGCTCATCACCGCGACCTTGGGGCCGCCGGGCACGTCCTCTTCGGGCAGAATGGTGCGCCCGATGAGCGGGGCAATCTGCGTCATGGGGATGGCGTCCGACGTCACCCGAGTGCACTCCACCATCTCCGGCGAGTTCTCCGCAAGCAAGGTGCAACCCGACCCGCCGATGAAGGCCACCTTCTCGAAGATCTGGCTCTGCGCGCGAAATTCAAGATACTCAGGGATGGAGAAGCTAAACACCCACTGGTTTCGCTCGGGAAAGATGGCCCGCATGAGCACCCAACGATCGCTGATCGGCGCATACAGGCCACGGCGGAGAGCAGTTTGGCTGATGCTAAACAGCGTGGTGCCGGCGCCAATGCCAACGGCCACGATCAGAACCGCCATGGCGCTGAAACCGGGCTTCTGGTGCATCACGCGCAGGGCATAGCGGAGATCTTGCCCCAGCGTCTCCAGCCAGCGGACGATCCTCTCGGCACGCGTGGCTTCCTTGATCAGCGTGGGATTGCCGAAACGGCGCGCGGCATCCTGGCGCGCCTCCTCTTCCGGCATGCCTTCGGCAAGGTTGTCCTCCGCGCGCATCTCCATGTGCGAGCGCAGTTCTTCGTCCAGGTCGCGGTCGAGCTTGCGGCCCCGAAAAAGCGCGGCGAAGCGGTTCAGCAACGACATGGCGCGGCTTCCTTATCGCCGATTGTTACGCGAAGCGCAGAATGCTGGATACGCCTTGCACCACGCGTTCCCAACTTTGTTCTTCCCGGGCGACCTGTTTTCGTCCCGCCGCCGTCAGCCGGTAGTACTTGGCGCGGCGGTTGTTCTTCGATGTGCGCCACTCCGAGGTGATCCATCCGGTTTCCTCGATGCGATGCAGCGCAGGATAAAGAGACCCTTCCTCCACGCGCAACAGGTTGTCGGAGACGCGCTGGATGTACAGCACAATGCCATACCCGTGCGTCGGGCCGGCCTGCGCCAGGGTCTTCAGGATCAGGAGATCGAGCGTTCCGGAAAGCTGGTCTTTTTTGTTTTTACCCACGAATCAGCCTCACCTAGAGGTCTAGGCCTACAAGGATAGTCCTCTGGATACCTAGATGTCAAGGGGAAGCAGCGGGGATATCGCCGACATCGCCGTGATCGCGCGATATCGCCGGGATCGGAAAACCAAACCGAAAACCTTACACGGATTTACGCCGATCAAGTCGCCGTCAGCGCCGTGATCGCACGACATCGCCGGAATCGGAAAACCCAGACCGAAAACCTTACCGCGGACCCATCGGAAAGCCAAAAACCTTGATAAAGGCGGATCAACCCCGATCACGGCGATGACGTTGCGATCCCGCGCGATCCCGGCGATCTTCCTAGTGTCCGTAGCTCGAGTTGATGAACTCGTCCATGTCCTTGTGCAGTTTATGGCGCTGGGCATCGTCGACGTACATCATGTGGCCGGCCTGGTAGTAGGCGAAGCTCACGTTCTTGCGCACCGACGGCTCCAGGCGCATATGCGACACCGTATGTTCGATGCCGTTGAAGGGCGTCGCCAGATCATAATAGCCGGCGACCACCAGCAACTTGAGGTACGTCTGCTGGGTCATGGCGGCGCGCAGGACTTCGGCGACGGCGGTGTCGCCGGTCTGGTCCCAGGGGCGGACGTTGGCGGTGACGGTGTAGTACTGGTCGCTCTCCCACTTGAGCTCGCGGCGCGTGTAGTCGTGGAACATGGCCACGTAAGCGCCTTCATACGAGGCCTCGCTGGGATCGTAGTCGGGACGCTCGCCGGCGGCGTCGGCCTCCATACCGGTGAAGCGCGAATCCAGGCGGCCCATGGTCAGGCGATGATCGCGCTCGAGCTCGCGGAACCAGCGGAAGGGACTCACGCGCAGGTCGCTCTGTTCGATGTAGCTGGGCTTGAGGGCGGTGTAGCGAGCGATTTCGGCGACGATCTTCTTGTATTCGTCGGGGGTCAGCGTATCGCCCTTCTCGAGCGCCTGCGCGTATTCGCCGTGGGCAAACTCGCGCGCCTTTTGCGCCACCTGCTCGATAGTTAGGCCCTGAAGATCGGGGGCCAGCAGATGGTGATACCAGGCGCTGGTGGTGTACGTGGGCAGGAAGAATTCAGAGCGATCGTCGGCGCCGAAGCTGGAGAAGGCAACGCTCGAGACCAGCGCGATGCCGTTGAGATAGATCTGGTGCCGCTCTTGCAGGACCCCGGAAAGTTCGGCGGAGCGCGTGGTGCCATAACTTTCGCCGATCAGGAATTTGGGCGAGGCCCAGCGCTGGTTGCGGTTGATGTACTGGTAGATGAAGTCGGCAAACCAGTTGGCGTCAGCGATGATGCCGTGAAACTGCGCCGGGTTCTCGCCGGGCGCGGGACGGCTGTAGCCGGTGGAGATGGCGTCAATGAAGACCAGGTCGGTCGAGTCGAGGAACGAGTCTTCGTTGTCCACGATGGAGTACGGCGCGGCCATGCCATGACCGTCGGGCGTGAGGGCGATCCGCTTGGGGCCCATGCCCATGTGCGTGAACAGTGACGCCGAGCCGGGGCCGCCGTTGTAGACGAACGAAATCGGACGCCGGGAGTTATCTTGAACCCCGTCTTTGGTGTAGGCAACGTAGAACATGGTGGCCTTGGGCGTGCCGTCGTCGGCCTTGATGACGGAGGTGCCCGCGGTGGCCGTGTAGTTGATCTGCTGCCCGCCGATCTTGGCGCTGTGATGCGTGACCGAAGTCTTCTCCTCGGGCGGCGGCGCAGGACGGCGCTGTGCCTGTCCGCCTTCGCCCGGCGTGGCCTGAGACTCCTGCGGCCGCGGGCGCTGTTGTTGCGGCTGTTGAGGTGGCTGTTGCGCCCCGGGAACGGTTACTTGCGGCTGAGGCGGGCCGGGCTGCTGCGCGTTGGCCGTCGCCGGCGCCGCGCAAGCTGCCATGAGCACTGCTACTCCGCCGACAACAATGCTCTTCGTGATCATTGCGTGGTTCTCCTTGGTCTTTGGGAAAGTGGTTTCAAATGTAATGAAAATGCCTGAGCATCATACTCTTTTGGGGAGGCTCGATCGTCAGATTTTCGTGGGCCTGGGGATCGAGCGCACGAGAAGCAGATTCCTCGCTAGCCCGGACTGATATGACGCGTGGCCGTCACCATGTTCCGCGAATCATTCCGGGAGCTTTCGTATGCGAACGGGCCGAACTATTGCATCAAAGCGACAGCGGAGTTGCATACGCTCGATGGCGATGTTGTTGACGGCGCCGGCATCGTCCAAGTTGGGCGAAGACTGAATCCCGTTGACGACGCAGCCGATGAGCGTGCGCGAGGAGCTCAGTTGGCCGGTTTCGTTGAAGATATCCAACGTCAGGGTGCGCAACTGTTGGGGCTCCTGCGTTTGGTTTGCCCACTGTGCGAAAGTATTGTCGTGAGTCACGCCGCGTTCGAGAGTGATGGCCTCATACGTGCCTCTGCCGGTCAGCTTCTCCGCCCCGGGTCGACCCGTCGGTTCGCCGTCGACAGCCGCAACCCGAGCCATCTGGGAGAAGCCGGCAACATACGGGCCCTGCGTTCCCGCAGCCACGCGAAACCGGTAGTTCTTGTACGGATCGAACCGGGGTTTCGCCGTGTTCGCGGCGCGGTCGCTGGGGCTCGGGGCCGGCGTGGGTTGTTGCGCGTGCGCAATCTGGCCCAACTGGCCTGCGAAAGTCGCTGCAGCAAGAAACAACTGAGGAAACGTGTGCAGCTTCATATGGCGCCTCCCAAGTCTCACAGGATTGTAGTCCGGATGGGTGGTGGCTTCAATCGCAGGAGCAGGTTGCGTGCGCCGGTAAGGGTGTGCGGGCTTAGTATCGGGAAATGCTGCGATAACTGCGCTGCTCGCCGAGCCGCTCCAGGAACGAGGCCGCCAGATCGACCAGCTTGCCGCCTTTGTCAATGTACTCGGGCATGCGTCGCCACAGCTCCTCAAATTTCTCCGGATGCTCGGCGGCGAGAGTGGCCACACCGATCCCGGCAACGGCCAGGCCCGCCGGGCGGCGTCCGCTGAGGAACAGGGCCGCACCGGCAGCAAAGGAGCCGTACATGAGCGCTTTCTTCCAATTCATTTTTCTATCCTCCAGAGCTTCGCGCGCTTCGCCTGCACGGGGACGTTCTCTGGCCCCGCATCCTTAGAGCAATCGTCTACTCCGCTCGTTGCCCTCCGACCGACGGGAAAGGGCGATTCCAACGATCATGTGTGCCAGCCATCTCACGCGCCGCCAGAACACCTGGGTTCGCATCTGCAGCCATTATATTTGCGATCCTGCCAATCTCCAGGCGAAGGAGATTTGCCCGACGGATGGCCCCGGAAGCAAAGAGACCTTTTTCATCTTGTTCGGTGGAGACGAAAAAACCGTCCCAAAAAGAAAGTGGGCGCCGGTATAGGGGCGACGCCCACGTGGGGGTACTGCGTATGTTGTTATCAACATAGACGAGATTTGCGGCAAAAAGTTGCGAACCTGGCTAAAATTAACATAAATAAACACTTTAGAAAGAAATCTCCGTTTTTCTTTACGTCGTTCTTACAACTTTCAGAAAAACAACCCCTCTTCACGAGGGGCTGGGAGGAGAGAGAAGAGAAACGCCTTTGAAGTGTTTACGTCATTTGGGCGACCAGCTGCCGAATCTGCAGCCGAGCCTGGTGGAGTCCAAACTTGGACTCGTCCTCGGTAAGGCCGAGCAGGCACCCAATTCGCTGGTGTTCGTACCCTTCAACATCATGCAGAAGAAAAACCAGCCTCTCGGTCGCCGGCAGTTGCACCACAGCGCGCTCGAGATGGATACGCTTCATGTTGCCACGCAAGCCGCCGGCTTCAGTGCTGAAAGTGTTGCGCAAGGTAAGACATCCAAGAGGCGTCAGATGGCGGACTTCGGCCAGGAAAGCCGCATCGATCTGTTCGACGCCGGGAAACCCCGCACCAGCGAAGGCGCGCAGAAAAGTGTTTGCCGCCAGTTGATCCGCAGCAAGTTCATTATCGGTGATCCAAAATGCCAATGAATAAATTCTGTGGCAGTGCTGTTCGTATACTTTGCTGTAATGGATTCTCCTGGCTTCTCGTGCAGGGAAGAGTACGCCTGCGTGCTTCATCGCTTCTGGGAAACTGCTCGCCATTGATTCAGCCTCTTTTCTGCCCCTTTAGGGATCTCTAATCGGAAATTCAGTGGCGCATCGCAAGAGAGCAATCACGTTGCCCAAAGAACGCAGAACCTGTGGAAGTCTTGCAGGAAAAACTAAGTGCTTGATTCTTAAGGATTGTGGATGAGAACTTCGCTCTCCGATTGGTTGCCTCTAAGGCCTTCCCCAAGCTCTATGGGGGCGCTGGGACATGATTCATCGGTACACAGGTACCACTCTTGGGTATCGATGTTCCTAAGGTTTGCTCTTGTGGCGAGTAAAATTTACAAGTAAGTAGGAACGCGGCCTAGCGCACGATCATCACTTCGCGAATATTGTCGCGACCCAGAAAGAACTTGCGGGAAGCGAAGTCCTTGAACAAGTTTTCGATGTGGCGGTTGTTGAAGACTCGCTGCAGCCTGAGGCCAGGTCCTTCCTCGACTTCGAGCCCATCGGGTTGGACGATGTGATAGTGGCAATAGGACGAGTTCGGCCCAACCTCCTTGCTATGGAAGAACGCGAGTATGCGTCCCTGTGGCTTGAGCAAGAGATGAAGTCTTTCGACGACCGGTTTCACGAGTTCTTCAGGCAGGTAATCGGCTGCGTCCCAGCACAGGATGGCATCGAAATGGCCGTCGGGATAAGAGAGATTCTCGGCGAAGAACTTGGCTACATCGAGGTGCACCGATCCATCGTCCTGGCGCGAGAAGATGCCTGGGTCTTTGGCGCCACGCAGGATGTCCACGTTGTAAACGCGCATGTGCCGGTCGGTGAGGAAGGTGATGTTGGCCGGCGAAGTTGGTCCCAAGTCCAAAGCGCACAATTTATGATCGTCAGTGCCCCGCAGGTCGCGCATAAACTCGCTCAACCCGGGACAGCGACGGCTGGTCCGTGGCGCAGCGACAGCTTTATCCGCTCGCCTGGCTGGTGGCGGAGCTGCTCCACGGAACCATCGCATGAAATTGTGACCGGAGCTCACGCTCCACTACTCTACCCTATTTCGGTTCTAAAAAGGAGGCTTGCGTGCCCGTGCTCGCGCTGAGGGTCGGGCTCGCGCCTGCCGAACTCGAACTACTGCTCATCAAGGCCGAAGCCACCGGCTTGCGGACTTCCGTCCGTCCTTCTTTCGCTTCCTTGAGGTCAATGGCGCCTTTAAAGAACGCGCCGTCTTCGATTGCGATGCGCTGGGTGGTTACGTCGCCGACCAGCGTGCAACCACGCTTCAGTTCCACGCGTTCCGTCGTGGAAACGTTGCCTTCCACCCGGCCATGAATCACTACGTCACGGGCCGTGATGCCGGCTTTGATTCTTCCGTTAGGCCCAATCACCAGCTTGTGGTCGCGCAGGTTGATGTTGCCTTCGATCTCGCCATCGAGATAGAGGTCCTCGTTGCCGGTGAGTTCGCCGCGAATCACCACCGACTTTCCGATGTGACCGACGTCGGGACGGTGCGCCTCGGCGGGCTTCAATGTTTCCTTCGATGATGGCGTGGCGCTGGGGGCGCTTGCGGCGGCGACGGACGCCGAACTGGGTTGCGCGTTTTGCGGGGGATTTAACGTTACATGGCTGTCTTCAGGTCGTGCTTTCCACATGTGGCACCTTTTTCCTTTTTCTCTCCGTGTTGGACTTCGATTTTGGCTACAGCTTTTCCGCTCCTTCTTCCTTCATGGCACAACTCCCGCAGGCTCTTCACCGCACCGCCCGCCTCACCAGGGGCGAGTCGGCTTTCCCGGAGCGGCCGACGATTCTCCTGTTTGTGCTGCGTTCTTCCCGTTGCTGCGCGCACGATCGCAATGCGCAGACAATGCGCCAACTCCGGTGATGCTTATTTTTGCCGTTAGTTTACCCCCACATGTCCTCCAAGAACAGTTACTGTGGGAGTGCGTCCCAAGGCAATCGCGTGCCCACAGGAGGCATTCTGGTGCTCAGCTTTCCCAGGTTTCGGCTCGGCCCATATTAACTCTCTAGATAACATTCGTACTTTCCAATAACATACTTAATTTTCTTCCACTTACGCAGTTCCTGCAGTGCCCGTGCCGGTTTCTGATTTGGCCGTGTGTTTGCTCTCTAGTTAAGCCTCGGCCGGGGCGGAAGACCTCGGCGCAGGCGGGGACGGCACCCAGGGGAACAACGGCCTCGCTTTGAGCTGCGGCTTTCCGGGCCCGCGGAACTGCCTTTCCGAAATGGTCGAGAAAGCAAGCGGCGGCCCAAAAGCCGCCTCTTGTTTTCGGCAAGCCGCCGAGAAGTCGGAGACCCGTCCTGTCGAGTCTGATAAAATACGTGCAGTTGCCTCTGACGCTACCATGGCATGAACGCAACCGAAGCAAGCTGGTTATGATTCTCAGGCCCCTGTTTAAAGCGGTACTTCTGTTGGGCGTGGCCGTAGTTGTTGCTGCGCCGCAAGACCGGCCTGCGGCTGTACCGGGACCGGAAACCCAGTTTCAAACTCCGCAAAGCCGGGCTCCTCAAGCCCCGGCAGCCCCAACCCAGGCTCACCAGGCTCCGGTTCCGGTGACCGGCCCTCCGGTCGCGCTGGTGCCGCTGCCTCAGGACGCCAATGAGTACGTCCAACAAGCCATCGAGCACGAACTGGCCGAGCAGGCCCGCGATCATGTGCACTGGCGCTATCACTACCACCGCGAAGACGAGAAGAACAACGCCGATCGCGACGTGATTGAGACCTCGGAAGGCTCGCTGGCGCGCGTCCTGTTGCTGTGGGGAAAGCCGCTCACCGCCGAACAGCGCCAGAAAGATGAAGAGCGGATGCGCAAGCAGGTGACTGATACGGAAGAGCGCGCCCGAATCGCCAAGCGCAACAAAGAGGATGATGAAAAGGTCGGCAAGATGCTCCGCGCCATTCCCAAGGCTTTCATCTTCAAGTACAACGGTGAGGAAAAGGGCGTGGTGCGGCTTTCCTTCGTTCCCAATCCGAAGTATGACCCGCCCTCCATGGAGCAAAAGATCTTTCGCTCGCTGAACGGCATGGTGTATGTCGACCGCGCCCAAAACCGTCTGGCGGGGGTTGAAGGCACTCTGTTCGAAGATGTCAATTTCGGCTGGGGCATCCTGGGACGCCTGTACAAAGGCGGCACGTTCAAAGTAACGATGAAAGACCTCGGCGACGGCCATTGGGAAGTCGGTTCCGAAGAGGTCAATATGATCGGCCGCGCCGTGCTCTTCAAGACCATTACCCGCAAACAGAAGGAAATCTATACCGACCACCGCCGGATGCCCGATTCCATAACCTTGGCCCAGGCCTTCGAGATCCTGCAAAAGGAATCCGGTTCGTCCTCCGCCAGCAGCGCCCATGCTGCCTTCCAGGCCCAAGAGAAAAGATAATCGCCGGTTGATCCGTGTCATCAGTGTGATCAGCGGTAGGGTTTTGCCTTCCCGATTCCGGCGATTACGCGCGATGTCGGCGATCCCGGCGATTTGCTTTTCCGATCTCCCGATCTTCTACAATTTCCCTCATGGCTAACCGCACCAAGAAAGACTGGAAAACCCAGCTCATCCACTCCGACGCGACGGTTCCTGAAGGCTTTCGCTCCCTGACGGCTCCGGTGTACCGCGGGTCAACCGTTCTGTTCCCCCGAGCCGCCGACGCCATTGACGTCTGGAACCAGCACGACGTCGGTTACACCTACGGGCTTTACGGCACACCCACTACGCTCGAACTCGCGGCCCGGGTATGCGAACTGGAGAAGGGCTATCGCAGCATCGTCACGCCCAGCGGGCAGGCCGCGATTTCGTTGATTCATCTGGCGCTGCTCAAGAGCGGCGATCACGTCCTGCTGCCGGAAAGCGTTTACGCACCCAACCGCAAGTGCGCCAATGACCTTCTGCGGCGCTTTGGCGTGGAAGTCGGCTACTATCCGCCGGAGGCAGGCGCGGGAATCACTTCGGCGTTTCGTCCCAACACGCGCCTGGTGTGGTGCGAGAGTCCCGGCTCCATCACCATGGAGGTGCAGGACGTCCCCGCCATCGCCGCCGCCGCTCATACTCACGGCGCCCTGGTGGTGATCGACAACACCTGGGCGGCCGGAGTTTACTTTGACGCCTTTGCCCACGGCGCCGATGTCACCACGCAGGCGTTGACGAAATATGTCGCCGGCCACAGCGACCTTCTTCTGGGCACGGTCACCGCGCGCGATGCCTACGTCTTCGAGCGTCTGGGCGAAGCGCACTCCGTGCTTGGCTGCGCGGCTTCGCCCGATGATTCGAGCCTGGCCCTGCGCGGCATGAAGACCATGGCCGTGCGTCTACAGGCCATCGAGAAATCCGCCCTGGCTCTGGCGCGCTGGCTGCGCGACCGGCCGGAAATCGAGTTGGTGCTGCACCCGGCGCTCGACTCCTGCCCCGGACACGCCCTCTGGAAGCGCGACTTCAGCGGCTCGACCGGACTGTTCTCCATCGTGTTCCGGCAGGGCTTCAGCCGCGAACAGGTGCAGAAGTTCGTGGACGATCTCGAGCTGTTCGAGATCGGCTACAGTTGGGGCGGCGTCACCAGCCTGGCCATGGCCTACGATCTCCACTCGCCCAAGCGCCCGCCCTATGGACATCGCCTGGTCAGGCTCTATATGGGATTGGAGTCGGTGGACGACCTCCAGGCCGACGTGGAGCAGGCGCTGGGAAAGATGGGTTCGTGAGTGTGCGGGTGTTGGACTTCTTCCTGGATGTTGAGAAATGGGTCTCGGCGTCGAACCCAAGACGGGCGGGCTTAGGGTGTCTGCTGTGATTGACCTGTTACGGGATAATCAATGTGCCCAATCTCGTAGTCTACAGACACGTTAGCCCAGTTCCTGCTCTGGACACTAATCGAAGAGACTCGTGGGATCGAAATCAATACCCTGCCTTGACCAGAAGCTCTTATTGATGGCAACGGTGCATCCCACGCTCCGGGATCGTACTGGAACAAGAGCGTCTTTTTATTGAGCCATTTTGTGACGCGTGACGCTCCAGCCCTTGATACGTGCACGCTTATGGATTCCTCCTTCGCTAGCGTGTCACAGTTTGTGTAGATGATTTCAAAATCGCCGCCTGAAACATTTGGCAGTTTCATCTTTGTCTCTGAAATGCACGCGTACGGCCAGGGAATGACTGCAAGAAATACCAGAACCACGTATGCCACCGCTAGCAGGGCGATGCCGCCGAGAGTGAAGCTTAGAGCTCGTTTAAAACTTCGCCCAGTGAATTTCATTTCTGCACCTCCCACTTCCTGTCCCCGGTTTCTCCGAAGACGTGTATCTGAGCACGACTTTAGTCGGGCCGCAAAACGTATTAAAGACCTCGGCTTTAGCCACTGGTTTTTTCTGTCGCTCCGCCTCCGGCTCCGCTCCCGCCTGCGGCAGTAAGGAAACGGTCCCTCCGTCTCTTCGGCCCGAGTAAACTCTGCCCTGATACTTGTTTCGTGGCCCGACGCCCGACGAGCCAGCCCCGTTCAGGGGCGGAATAATGGTGGCCCAGGGCGTGAGCCCTGGTAAGAAGAGAAAAACGGCGAGCGCCGTAGGCGCGGCACACATTCTCTTTGAACCGCCTGAATTCGAGAAAACAGAGGCGGACGCTCCTTGAATCCCACTATTTCCTCCTTGCCTGTAAACTGAGAAAGGCCGACGGGGACGCGGTGGACTGGGAATGGCGCAGCCTGATCTCGAAGGTTCGATCATCGTTCTGACGCTGTATGACATCGCCGATGAAATCAAGCTGCCGGAATTACGTCCGCTGATCGGAGGGACCACGATTGCCCCGGCCTTCAAACATCCCGCACCGGAGTATCTGCGTTTTGAGAGACCACCGGTGATCGAGCCGCTGCCGCCGGTTTCGCTGCCCAGCGGTGAACAGTTTGAAGCCACGCTGCAATACTATGACTACGGCGTGGTCAGCGTGCTGCTGCGCTTTGCTTTCTACGGCGATTGGCAGCGGCTCCAGCAGCTGGCCGGGACCTGGGTCTCCGGCACCATCTTCGACGAGCTCAGCCGCAAGCTGGTCCGGCCCAAGGTAGAGCAGGTCCGCCCGGCCCTGGTTCGAGCCTATGACCACTGGCTGAACGAAGATTATTACGTCTTCCATCTGCACACCATCAAAGACATCAGCACCGGTGCTGAGCTGTTGAAGAAACATGGCCAGGAGATCAGCCAGATCGTGCGCGGCGAAAACACTCCGCTGGCGGAGTTTGAACGCGCCGAGGTGCTACAGGGATACATGTCGTACTACCCCAACGACCTGGTAGTCGCGGGTTGGAACGCCAGTTTTCTTTATGACACCGTGGCGGGCGCCGCCGCCACGATTCGACTCCTCGAATACGCCAACTCGCAGCTTCTCCAGTTCCGCCATTACGACGACCTCCTGACCCGTGAATTGGCGCAGGTGTACCGCTTTCTCGACCGGCGGCGCACCGGACCGCTGGCCAGTTGGGGCATGCGTCCGGCGGCGGCGCGGCTGCGCACCATGCTGCTGGAAGTGACGGAACTCACGGAACGCACCACCAACGCGCTGAAGTTCGTCGGCGACATGTTCTCCGCGCGCCTGCACAAACTCTTCGCGGCCAAGGTCGGCGTGACCGACTACCAGCTGCTGGTGCAGGAAAAGCTGCGCACCGCCGACGAGCTCTATGACTTCATGATCGAACAGTTCCACCAAGCTCGGGGATTCCTGCTGGAATTCACCGTGGTCCTGATTCTGGTGATCGAGCTTTTCTACTTGTTCAGCGGAAGAAAGTGAGCTTTGGAGGAATGATCGGGTGATCGGGAGATCGGGTGATCGGAAAACCAGAAGCCACATCGCCGGAATCGCCGGGATCGCGCGTAATCGCCGTCATCGGAATGCAATTCAAAGAGCCCTACCGAAGATCCAGGGCCAGCCGGGAAAGGTTCTCGCGGATGACCGTAGCTCGGCGAGTGCCCGGCTAAGCAATGCCAACCAGCTCCACGGTCTCTGCACTGACTTCTATTGACCGACCGCTCTGAAATTGAAAAAGCAAGTTGAAAGGGTCACCCGAGTCCCAATGACGTTTTGTGCGGTATTCAGGTTTCTCGGTAGCTCCGGGGACTACCTTCGAAATACCGGAAACACAAAGGTCTTCCGAAATAGGAAGTCCCGCATCTCGCGGAGAGATCACCATCAGCTTCAAGTCCTTAAAAACCAATCGGCACGCCGAGTACTTGGCGACGGCGTGGCCGCTGACCCGCCAGCTCATGATCGCGGTGTTGTCACTTGCCGCGACATTGACGCCGAGAAACTGACCGGCATTGTGTAAATCCCAAACGCAGTCCAGCCCGACTAGTTCAACGGCGAACGATGAGGCAGAAAGTTCGAAGTTCAACATTCTCATAATGTGCTACTCCCGCCGCACGAGGATTTTGGGACCGGGACAGACGGGACGTTTCCCGGCAACATGATATCTCTGGTTCAAACACCCTTGCGTGTCTGGCCCCGCAAAGAGAACGCATCAGAGAAAGTCCCGTCCGAAGTCTCAAGACGTCGGATCACGGCAGGGCGCCGGCGTGAGCAGGAATCGCGCCACGCGCGGCGTTCTTGTAAACAATGCCGCCCTTCATTACGAATACCACGCGCCGGACAGCGGTGATGTCTTTGAGAGGGTCGCCATCGAGGGCGATGATGTCCGCCTGCCGGCCGGGCGCGATCGAGCCGATCTGATCGGCCATGTCCATGGCTTCCGCAGCCAGTGAGTTCGCGGAGACCATCGCCGCCATGGGATCCACTCCGCAATCGCGCACCCGGTCGACGAACTCTTCGGCGTTCCTTCCGTGCGAGCCCGCTATCGCGTCGGTGCCAAACACAATCTTGAGTCCAGGAGTCTTGGCCGCGCGCTGCATCAGCTCGTGATTCATCGGCAATATCTTTTCCATCGGCGCAAACCCCTCTTCGGTCTTGGGGTAGTAGGGTGTGCCGGCAAACCTGTGTTTGTTGGCAAGGTACGTTTCAATCAACAGCCCGGCTTGCGGATCAAAATACGTTCCTTTCTCCGCCATCAATTTCAGATCATCGTCGGTAGCGCCCAGGCCGTGCTCGATTTCCGTGCATCCGGCCAGAGTTGCGGCAGGGACAGCATCTCTGAAAGCGTGCACCAGGGTGCGCAGGCCTTGCCGCTTCGCCTCATCGCAGGCTGCGTGCAATTGCTCTTTGGAAAGAGTCATGGCGCCTTGCAGCATGCCGCCCGATGCGAAGATCTTGATCAGGTCGGCGCCTGCTTGCTTTTGTTGACGCACATAGCCGCGGATTTGATCCGGTGTCCCGGTCAGCTCGCCTTGCCCGGTGAGCGGCGCGCAGGAGGTGAGGATGCGCGGACCGGGAAGCATGCCTTGAGCAATGGCATCGCGCAAGGGGAGGTCGGTGGACGAGCCTACGCTCTGTACCGTGGTAAAGCCCGCCATCAAAGTCGCCCATGCATTCGAGGCCGCTTGATACGCCGCCTCCTGAGTGGTTCCTCCCCCACCGGCATTCTTACCATCCTTGCCGAAGCTCCAGGTAATGTGCACGTGCGAGTCAATCCAACCCGGCAACACGGTCAGACCGCGCAAGTCGTAGTCCACCGGTCCGGCATTCGCGTCGAGAACAACAATCTTTGCGCCCTCGATCACGATATCGGTGTCATGCAGGACGCGGCCCCTGCCGTCGAGCACCGTGTTCGCGGCGATCACGATGCGTTGGTCGGTTCGCCCGGTCACGCCGGAGTTGGTCACGCCGGAACCCCGCGCCGGCGCGGACGTTTGTGAGGAGATTCGCGGCGTCAGGGCGAAGACGCCAAGAATACCGAGAATGTATGCAAAAATCTTTGCGCTGCGCATAAGCGGCCGGTCCTCCATCATCGAGGCATTTTTTCTTGCCCACTACATTAGCACCAACTCTTCACTTGCTTCGACGCACTGCGGCCGGGAAGGGCGAGACGGCGGGCGGGAAAGGCGGCGCGTTGCCGGCCCGTTCTGTTATATTTGTCGCCGCAATTTGAAGGTTTGATTGACTTGTAAGTGAGAACTGAAGCGCAGGCGGACCAGAGATTCAGTTCGGATAATCCCACATGACGGGACCATCGAGGGAGAAACTCAGCGCAATGTCCTTTTCGCGCAAGTTATTGACTTAACAATTGTTTACAAAAACTAGCGTTTCAAATTGTGGTCTCGTCAAGAAATGGTTTCTAATTGATAGGATGCGCCTGCGGTTCATCGGCGATCGAGCCAATCCAACGCCCAGCCCGCAGCATTGAAAAGTAAGTGTGGCTCTGCTAAAGCTGAGATCAGCCATTCGAGTCCCAGAGTTCAACCTGACCGTCGGGTCTTGGAAGAAAGCCGATCCCGCCGTGAGAGGAAACGGATGTTCAAACGCTCCAGGTGTTCGCTAATTCGATGGATAAGCCTGCTCTCCGGCACAGCGTTGCTGCTGGCCGGATGCGGCTTGGTTTCACAGAACCCGCAAGCCGCGGGGAAGAAGGGCCAAAAGGGCGCCGGGGCGATGGTGGTCTCCGTGGCTGTGGCCAAGGCTACGACCATGGACCTGCCCGTGTACTTGAGCGGCCTGGGATCGGTGGAAGCCTTCAACACCGTAGTGGTGAAAACCCGCATTGACGGGCAACTGGTGCAGATCAATTTCAAGGAAGGCCAGGAAGTCCAGAAGGGCGATCTGCTGGCGGTGGTCGATCCGCGCCCGTATCAGGTGGCGCTGGCCCAGGCCGAGGCCATGCTGTATAAGGACCAGTCGGCGCTCAAAGATGCCAAGCTCAACATGGACCGCTTCGCCGGCCTGGTGAAAGACGGCGTGATCCCGCAGCAGCAATACGATACTCAGGTGTCCTTGGTAGGACAGTTGGAAGGAGCGGTGCGCAGCGACCAGGCGAACGTCGATAACCAGAAACTGAATATCGCGTACACGCAAATCACCGCGCCGGTCGGGGGACGCGTGGGCCTGCGCCAGGTGGACATCGGCAACATGATCCACGCCGCCGACGCCAACGGCTTGGTGGTCATCACACAGTTACAGCCCATCGCCGTGATCTTCACGCTACCGGAAGACAACCTGCTCACGGTGCAGCAGCACATGAGGAAGGGCCAGCTCGAGGTGCAGGCCTATAGCCGCGACGACCAGACAAAACTGGCGAGGGGCAAACTGCTGACCATCGACAACCAGATTGATCCCACGACCGGCACGGGCAAACTGAAGGCCGTCTTTGACAATCACGAGCGCGCGCTGTGGCCCAACCAGTTTGTGAATGCCCGCCTGCTGCTGGAGGTGCGCAAGAACAACACGGTAGTGCCGGCGGCGGCCATTCAGCGCGGACCGCAAGGCACGTACGTGTTCACCGTGAAACCGGACAAGACCGCGGAGATGCGTCCGGTGACGGTGGCGTTTAACCAAGGCAACTATACGGCCGTCACCCAGGGCGTCAAGCCGGGTGATCCTGTGGTAATCGATGGCGCCGACAAGCTGCAGCCCGGCAGCGCGGTGGATGTCCGCGGTAGTGACGGTAGCAGTGGCGGTCCCGGCCAAAAATCTGCACAGGCCGCTGATTCGGGGCAGTAACTTGCGGCGTCCTAAGGCCGTTTGAAAGCGCACGGGCGTGCCATGAGGATTCGAAAAGAATCGGGCTTTAGCCCGAGCTGTCGCTGGCCAGGGGCTGAAGCCCCAGAGATTTTGTAAGCGTGCAAGCGGCACGACTAAAGAGGTTGCGGAAAAATGAACCAGAGTGGTAACTCGCGCATTTCGTCGAACGACGGTTCAACAAGTTACGCGGCGAATTTTGCCACGAAATCACCTCAAATTACTTTCTTGGTTCATTTTTCCGCAACCTCTAAAGTCGTGTCCCTTCAAACACGGCGCGGCAGAAGATACTAGGAGATTTGGGTTTGGCTTCGGAAACACAATTGGCCAGCGGTGGCGGTCCATCGCGAATCTTCATCCTGCGTCCGGTAGCGACCTCGCTGCTGATGATCGGGTTGTTGCTGGTCGGCATCGTGGCCTATCGGCAGTTGCCGGTTTCGGCGCTGCCGCAGGTGGACTATCCCACTATCCAGGTGACCACGTTCTATCCCGGCGCCTCGCCGGACGTGATGGCTTCTTCTGTCACGGCCCCTATGGAACGCCAGTTCGGCCAGCTTCCCGGATTGGCCCAGATGACCTCCACCAGCTCCTACGGCAGCTCGGTGATCACGCTGCAATTCGTCCTGGAAGAGAACATTGATATTGCCGAGCAGGAGGTGCAGGCGTCCATCAACGCTGCGGCTACCTTCCTGCCTCTCAATCTGCCCAACCCGCCGATCTACAGCAAAGTCAACCCCGCGGACTCGCCCATTCTTACTCTGGCTCTCACCTCTGACAGCCTGGCGCTCTCCAAAGTCGAAGACCTGGCGGATACCACTCTGGCGCAGAAGATCTCCCAGCTCACCGGCGTGGGACTGGTTTCGATCAGCGGCGGACAGAAACCGGCGGTCCGCATCCAGGCCAATCCCACGGCGCTGGCGTCGTACGGGCTGAGCCTGGAAGATGTCCGCACCGCTCTGGGCCAGGCCAACGTGGACCAGGCCAAGGGAATTCTCGAGAACCAGCGGCAGTCGTTCACCATCAACAGCAACGATCAGTTGCTCTCCAGCGCCGACTATAAGAATGTGATCGTGGCCTATCGCAACGGGGCTCCGGTGCGGTTGATCGACGTGGCCGCGGTGATGGACGGCGCAGAGAACGTGAAGCAGGCGGCGTGGATGGGAACCATCCAGAACGGCCAGCCGGTGCTGGCGCCGGCGGTGATCGTGAATATTCAACGCCAGCCCGGCGCCAACATCATCAGCGTGGTGGACCGGGTGAAGGCGCTGCTGCCCAAGCTGCAGGCCACTTTGCCCTCGTCAGTGAAGGTGACGATCCTGACCGACCGCACCGAGACCATCCGCGCCTCCGTAAAAGACGTGCAGTTCTCGCTGGTGCTGACCGTGGCCCTGGTGGTGATGGTCATCTTTCTCTTCCTGCGCAATCTTCCCGCCACCGTGATCCCCAGCGTGGCCGTGCCGCTTTCCATCGTGGGCACGTTCGGCGTGATGTACCTGTTGAACTACAGCCTGGACAATCTCTCGCTCATGGCCCTCACCATCTCCACCGGCTTCGTGGTGGATGACGCCATCGTGATGATCGAGAATATCGACCGCTTCCTGGAGGAGGGCTACCCGCCGCTCGAGGCCGCGCTCAAAGGCGCGGGGCAGATCGGCTTCACCATCATCTCGCTGACGGTCTCGCTCATCGCGGTGCTGATCCCACTGCTGTTCATGGGCGACATTGTGGGCCGCCTGTTCCGCGAGTTCGCCGTGACCCTGGCTGTGACCATCATCATTTCGGCGTTCGTCTCGCTCACGCTTACGCCCATGATGTCGGCGCGGCTGCTCAAGAGCCAGAAGAACGCAGACCGCGGGCGCCTGTATCAAGCGTCAGAACGCGCCTACGAGCGCATCATTGAGTTCTACGGCCGCACGCTGCGCTTTGTGCTCAAGCACCAGACCGCGACGCTGCTGGCCACGGTGGGCGCGGTGGTGTTGACGGTGTATCTCTACACCATCGTGCCCAAGGGCTTTTTCCCGGTGCAGGATACGGGCGTGATCCTGGGAATCTCCGAAGCGCCGCAGAATGTCTCGTTCTACAGCATGTCTGACTTGCAGCAGAAGCTGGCCCGGGTGATCCTGAAAGATCCTGACGTGGCCAGCCTGTCGTCGTTCATCGGTATCGACGGCACCAATACCACGCAGAATAGCGGACGCATCCAGATCAACCTGAAGCCGCATGACCAGCGCAGTTCCAGCGCCACGGATGTCATCCTGCGCTTGCAGCCGGAGCTGGCCAAGGTGGAGGGCATTACGCTGTACATGCAGCCGGTGCAGGACCTCACCGTGGAAGACCGCGTGAGCCGCACCCAGTTCCAGTATTCGCTGGAAGACGCGAACGCTGCCGAGCTCAACGACTGGTCGACAAAAATCGTCAGCAAGCTGCAGACGCTGCCTCAGCTTCGCGACGTGGCCAGCGACCAGCAGAACCAGGGCCTGAAGGCCGATCTGGTCATCGACCGCGATACCGCGGCCCGCTTCGGCATTCTGCCACAGGCGATCGACGATACGCTCTATGACGCTTTCGGTCAGCGCCAGGTCTCCACCATCTTCACCCAGCTCAACCAGTATCACGTGGTGCTTGAAGTCGGCCCGCAGTTCCAGCAGAACCCCGCCGACTTGACGCATATTTACGTGAAGTCGGTGACCGGGACGCAAGTGCCGCTCTCCGCTTTCAGCCATTTTCAGACTTCCCAGACGCCGCTGGCCATCAACCATCAGGGACAATTTCCAGTGGTGACCATCTCCTTCAACCTGGCGCCCGGCGAGTCGCTGGGCAACGCCACCCAGGCCATCGCGCAGGCGGAGCAGGAGATCGGCATGCCGGTCAGCATTCATACCAGCTTCCAGGGCACGGCGGCCGCGTTCCAGAATTCGCTCTCCTCGGAGCCATGGCTGATCCTGGCAGCGCTGGTTACGGTGTACATCGTGCTGGGCGTGCTGTACGAGAGCTACATTCACCCGGTGACGATTCTTTCCACGCTGCCTTCCGCCGGTGTGGGTGCGATTCTGGCGCTGATCCTCACCCGCAATGACCTGACCGTGGTGGCGCTGATAGGAATCATCCTGCTCATCGGCATCGTGAAGAAGAACGCCATCATGATGATCGATTTTGCCCTGGAGGCCGAGCGCAAGGACAACAAGCCGCCGGAAGAGGCCATCTACCAAGCCAGCTTGCTGCGCTTCCGTCCCATCATGATGACGACCATGGCGGCCTTGCTGGGCGCGGTGCCTCTCGCGTTTGGCCGCGGCACCGGATCAGAGCTGCGCCAGCCCTTGGGCATCACCATTATCGGCGGGCTCCTGCTGAGCCAGTTGTTCACTCTCTATACCACGCCAGTGATCTACATCTGGTTTGACAAGCTGGCGTCCCGGTTCAAGCACTTGCGGCTGGGCAACGTAATCACGGCGGAGCCGGAGCCAGAAGAGGAGCCGGTCAGCGGAGATTAGTTTTTTAAAGTCCCGAACGCCGTAGGCGGAGGGATCGCTTTAGTGGAGAAGATCTAGTAGTAATGACGACTAACACCCAACGAGCGGGAAACAGGTTCTTGGCCCAAAGTCTGTTTGAGACGATAGGGGTCCCTCTCCCGCTGTCGCGGGATCGGGATTTCAGAAAATGAACATCTCTGCGCCATTCATCCGCCGCCCGGTAGGGACCTCGTTGCTCGCGATGGGTGTTCTCATGGCGGGCATCCTGGCTTACACCAAGCTGCCGGTGGCTCCCATCCCGCAGGTGGAATATCCGGTCATCAACGTGAGTGCGGGACTGCCTGGAGCCAGCCCGGAGACCATGGCTTCGTCGGTAGCTACGCCGCTGGAGCGCCAGTTTGGGCGGATCGCCGGCGTCAACCAGATGACCTCCACCAGCCAGCTGGGCGGCACCAACATCACCCTGCAGTTCGACTTGAGCCGCAATATTGACGCGGCTGCCCGTGACGTCCAGGCCGCCATCAACGCCTCGCTGGGACAACTGCCGGCCAATCTGCCGACGCGCCCAAACTGGCGCAAACAGAACCCTGCCGACGCGCCCATCATGATTCTGTCGCTCACGTCGGAATCCATCCCATTGCCGACCATGTATGACGTCGCCGACTCGATCCTGGCGCAGAAGATTTCGCAGGTTTCAGGCATTGGCCAGGTCTTCGTTGGCGGCGGCGCCAGGCCGGCGGTGCGCGCGGAGGTCAACCCCACGCTGCTGAGCAAGCTGGGCATCGGCGTGGAACAGGTGCAGCGGGCCCTGGCCGCGGCCAATGCCAACCGTCCCAAGGGCGAGATCGCCAACGCCGTCAATGCCTGGCAAATCACCGATAACGACCAGCTTTTTAAAGCCGATCAATATAAGAACGTGATCGTGGCCCAGAACGGAAACGGCATTGTCCGCATGAGGGACGTAGCCGATGTCCAGGATTCGGTGGAAGACATCCGCAATGCGGGACTGGCCAACGGCAAGCCCGCGGTCCTGATGATCGTCTTTCGCCAGCCGGGCGCCAACATCATTGACGCTGTGGACCGCGTGAAGGCGCTGATCCCGCAGCTCCAGGCCTCCATTCCCGCGGCCATCCATCTGGACGTGGCCCTGGACCGCACCACTACCATCCGCGCCTCCGTCCGCGACATTCAGATCACCCTGGTGATCTCCATCATCCTGGTGGTGCTGGTGGTGTTCGTTTTCCTGCGCAACTTGCGCGCGACCTTGATTCCCAGCGTGGCCGTCCCCCTTTCCCTGATCGGGACTTTCGGAGTGATGTACCTGCTGGATTACAGCGTGGATAACCTTTCCCTGATGGCCCTGGCTATCTCCACTGGGTTCGTGGTGGATGATGCCATCGTGGTGATCGAAGACATCACGCGCTACATAGAGATGGGGATGGGCCCGGTGCAGGCCGCCTTCCGCGGCGCGCGCGAGATCGGCTTCACTGTGCTTTCCATGAGCACCTCGCTGGTGGCCGTATTCATTCCCATTTTGCTGATGCAGGGAATTGTGGGGCGCCTGTTCCGCGAGTTCGCCGTGGTGCTGAGCACAGCCATCGCCATGTCATTGGTGGTCTCCCTCACGCTGACGCCGATGCTGTGCGCAAAGTTTCTGCGGCCGGTCGGCGAGGCTAAACACGGCAGGGCCTATCGCGTAAGCGAGGCTGGTTTTGATTTCATCTTGAAGGTCTATCGCGGCAGTCTGGGCTGGGTGCTGCGTCACCAGCCATTGACGCTGGCGGTCACGATAGCCACCGCCGGCCTGAGCATTTACTTGTACATCGTCGCTCCCAAGGGCTTCTTCCCGCAACAGGACACGGGCCGGCTGGGCGGTAGCATTCAGGCCGCGCAAGATATCTCCTTCCCCGCGATACGCGACAAGATGAAGCAATACGTCTCCATCGTGAAACAGGACCGCGCGGTGGATACCGTGGTGGGATTTGCCGGCGGACAGGGAACATCCAACACCGGAAGAATGTTCATTACCCTGAAGCCTCTGAACCAGCGCAAGTCATCCGCGGACCAGATCATCAACCGGCTTCGTCCCAAACTGGCGGCGGTGCCGGGGGCGACCCTTTTCCTCACCGCCGTTCAAGACCTGAACATCGGCGGACGTTTTTCCAACGCCCAATTCCAGTACACGCTACAGTCGGAGGACCTGAATGAGCTCAACTACTGGGCGCCGAGACTGCTGGCCAAGCTACGCACCCAGCCTGAATTGAAGGACGTCAATACCGACCAGCAGGACAAAGGCCTGGCCGCGCAGATCCAGGTAGACCGGGACACGGCTTCCAGGCTCGGCATCACACCGGCGCAGGTGGATGCAGCTCTGTATGAATCGTTCGGGCAGGACCAGGTTTCTACGATGTACCAGCAGTTGAACCAGTATCACGTGGTCATGGAGGTGGATCCCAAGCTTCTGCCTGGTCCCGACGCCTTGAACAACACCTACGTGCATTCTTCGAACGGGACCGAGGTGCCGCTCTCCACTTTCACCAAGTACATCCCGTCCAACACTTCGCTTCAGGTCAACCACCAGGGACAGTATCCTTCCGCGACCATTTCGTTCAATCTCGCGCTAGGTGTTCCCCTCGGGGACGCGGCCGGCGTGGTCGAGAAAGCTATGCGCGACCTGGGCGTGCCTTCCAGCGTCACCGGCGGATTTCAAGGGACCGCCGCCGCGTTCAAAGACACCGCCAAGAGCCAGCCCTTGCTGATCCTGGCGGCCCTGGTCACGGTGTACATCGTCCTGGGCATGCTCTATGAGAGCACGGTCCATCCCATCACTATTCTCTCCACCCTGCCTTCGGCCGGCGTGGGCGCGATTCTGGCGATCATGCTCTTCCACAATGACCTGAACGTGATCGCCATCATCGGCATCATTTTGCTGATCGGAATCGTGAAAAAGAATGCCATCTTGATGATCGATTTCGCCATCCAGTCTGAGCGAGAAGGAAACCTGTCTCCGGAGGATGCCATTTATAAGGCTTGTCTGCTGCGCTTCCGCCCCATCATGATGACCACCATGGCCGCGCTCCTGGGTGGTCTGCCGCTGGCCATCGGGACCGGAGTGGGCGCCGAGCTGCGCCGGCCGCTGGGCATCGCCATTGTCGGAGGCTTGATCGTGAGCCAGGCGCTCACGCTATACACCACGCCCGTGGTGTACCTGTATCTGGACCGCTTGCGCTTGCGTGTTTCAAGATGGAAGCAAACGCTCAGGGGCATGGTTCCGATCACGCGGCCGAGCGGGGATTAGCTGGATTCCGCCATTCTTCATGGTTCTTCGGCTGTGCAAAATAACAACCTCGAACCTCTGGGCTTCCTGAGCGGAGCGCCGCGGTGATCTATCCCGCACGTTGCTGACGGGCGCGGAGTCGAAGGATCCCGAGAATATTTCGAGTTTGAATACGGCGTCAAGGCGTTCTCATGGCACAGCATCGGGAGAATTCCCTAAAGCAACATGACGGGCGACATAGCTTCGGGATCCTTCGACTCCCCTCAGTCGCCTTGCTCCTTCGGGGTCGCTCAGGAAAGCCAGGGTTAATAAGGTCTCATGCTGAGGCGGATCTCGCCTCAGCCTCAGCCCACTTGCGCAGCTAGATTCTTCTGGCTCTTCGCAGCCGCCGTGTCTGCCGTTTCTGACGCGGGGGGCAGCGGCTCCCGGCGGTATAGCCGCGTGGTGTTCCGGGCCACTGAGATCAAGAGCACCAGCAACATGCCGGAGATGCCGATCGTCCCGCCGACATCAAACAACCGGTAGGAGCGTCCGGCCAAGTGCACGATCGATTTCCAGAACAGCGCCAGATTGCCTGCGCAAAGCAGGATCCGCAGCTCCGTGGGCCCCATCTTGAAGTATGAGATCCTGAAATCGCCCAGGGTATAGGTGGCCAGGTAGACCTCTGCGGAGAGCATCAGATAAGCGATGAGAAGCCCCAGAGCTATCCAGGGCGCCATGTACCCGGACAGCGCCAGTCCGCCCAGGAGGAAGAGCGCGCTGAAGGCGTCTACGACGTGGTCAACGTAGAAGCCGTAGCGAGGACGAGGGCAGTTACGAAAACGAGCCAACGTGCCGTCGAGGCTGTCACCCAGCCAGTTGAGGGCCAGGCACAACATGACGACGATCAAGCCTGCCCGGTTCCTGGCGGACCACCAGTAGCCGGCGCCGGCGCCCGCCATAGCCAGCATGCCCAAAACGGTCAGGTGGTCCGAGTTGATCCAGCCGGGTGTTCGGCCGGCCAGCCATAGCAGGGCCTTCTTCTCCACACCGGCCAGAAAGCTCTGCTGGATTCTCTTGGCTTCACGAAAACCAAGCGGTTGAGGTTTTTGCATCGAGAGCTCCTTGGTTGTTGCAAACTTTTGCGCATTGCCGCGCAATAGCTACCATGCCTCGAGCCGGCCGAATCCGGCAATGCACTGCCGCTCAACTGAAGGTAAAGCTGTCATCAATAGATAAGTAGTTGACGCGATGGAAGATAGGACACCTTCTCACCCAGTCGAAGCTAAGCGTTTCTAGCTAGGGTAGGTTCAGGCTGCCGCAAGGCTTAAGACAACTTAATGATTCAATGTGCGAACAGCGGCCGAGCAGTTGCCAAATCTTGTCGTCTCAGCGCAAGTTAGGACGCGTTCATCGAAATCTTTCCTTGACACAGGCGCTTGCAAAGCAGAGAATCTCTGCCCAACCAGCCGGCACCCCCATCGCGACGTGAGAGGCGAGGTTCCCAGTTGCCCGGAAAGCCCAAGTTAAGTAGTCGATGGAGATTTCTATGGAAGGGACAGAGTCAAGCGTGACCCAAGAGACTCCTCACGACAGGATCCTCGTGGAAAGAGCCGTGCGCCACGAACTTCGCATTCCCTTGCGCTATCGCCTGGAAGGGAACCTGGACTGGTGTCCGGGTGAAGCCATCAACATGAGCGAGTCCGGGATCCTGTTTTCCTCCAACGAAATGCTCGAAGTGGATACCCGCGTGGAAATCACCTTCCAGACTTCCGGGAACCCGCTGCTGCAATCGAGCACACGCCAGGCCCAGGTGGTCCGCCGTACTCTAGCCAACTGGCCGGAGACGCGCCCGATCTTTGGCGCCCGCTTCCGCACCTAGTCCGCGGGACGCCCGCGTCGTTTGCCGCGCATCCAACCCAAGAGGCAGTTCTGCCCCCATGTACCTGGCCGAGTGCCGCCACGGAACTTCCGCGAAATGGGAATTGACCGCGGAGAGCCGCGGCATCCATAATCAGAGGCACTGGCCAGCGGCTGACCGTGATGGCGAAAGAAAACGACCATGACTTCAAAACACGACGCGAAGCGCAAGGCGCCTTTCGAAAATTTTGGGCGCAAGTTGGACCAAGAAATCGGCGGTGCTGCTCGGAAGGCAGAGACGGAAGGCGAGCGGGTCATCACCTACCTCAACGACGAAGTTGTGCCGGTCATTCGCCAGGGCTCCAGCAAGGCCCTGCGGACAGCTGCGGAGCAACTAACCCGGCTGGCGGAATATATGGACCGCAATCGTCGCGGAGACTAGCCGCACTGGCGGCTACCCTGGTTTTTCTGGCCGGCTGCGGAGAGCACCGGCAGCCCCAGGCAAAGAACGTTCCTCCACCGCCTCCCTCTACCAGTCCGGCGTCGACTCCAACCCCCACCCCAGCACCAACCCCGCCCTCATCCGGGCGTAGCACTACGAACGCCCCTTCGCCTGCGCCGCCGGCCCCGCCCGAGGCGGAGCTCACTTTCCCTAAAGACGCCAAGGTTCTCTACAGCGAAGTCGGGTGGGCCAGTTGGTACGGTCCGGGCTTCCAGAACCGTCCCGCTGCAAATGGGAAAACCTTTGACACCAACCAGATGACGGCAGCCCATCGCACCCTCCCGCTGAATTCCATCGCTCGCGTGACTGACGTAAAGACCGGCGACTCGGTCTTGCTGCGCATCACCGATCGCGGCCCCTTTGTTAACGACCGCATCATCGATCTCTCCCGCGCCGCCGCCCGCCGCTTGAGCGTTTACCAGCACGGAACCGCTCTGGTGCGAGTCGAGGTGCTGCAGACGCCGGCGCCTATCGCCAGCGGCGGCCGGTGGTGCGTGCAAATCGGCGCGTTTACTGACGCTCAGGACGCAGCCCGGCTGAAAGACAAACTCTCCCGCCGTTATCAGACCGCCAAGGTGCTGCAGTTCACGAGTCCTACAGGGGAATCATGGCTGCGCATCCGCGTAGCCGAAGACGATAAACAACGCGCCCAGGCCCTGATGCGCGAGACCCACACCGATGCCGGCATGTATCTGGTCAGGCTGGATTAGAGCTGGGGATGCCGACGCATGGCTACGGAATTACACTCGAAAAAATGAAGTCGTGCTGCCAGTCCTGTTTGTAGCCCTGCTGGCGGAGGAAAGTAGCCAGTTGCGCCCAGTGGCGCACGCCGTGCAGCAGCGTGTGGACAAAGATCTTGCGGCGGCTGGCGGTAAGCGTGCCTGCCGTGCGCGTGGGGAAGGTGAGCGTGCCGTCCCAGTCGGCGTCGTTGGCGGCGACGGCGAAGCTGCGCAGGTCTTCCGCGCTTTTGTGGGCCAGGGCAAACAACTCCATCGCGCTCTTGGAGCCTAACTCGTCGTATTCGGTGATGGGCAGGTTGAGCAGGCGTTCGGCGTAGCGCATCTGCACGGCCGCGATGTGCAGCACCACTTCACGCACCGTCTTGGTGCCGGCGATGTCGCACGGCAATTCCAGCGCCTTCGGATTCTTCGCGAACCAGTCGCGCCAGTGGTTGGTCTCGTCGCTCGCGTAGTCCAGCAGCTCGCCAAAACTTAAGCCTCGCATGAAAGCTCCTCGCCAGGTTGCGGAACCATCATCTTAGCGCAAGCGCTGCGCGAGCGCTGCCGATCAAAACATTTTCAGCTCATGCACCACCTGCCGGACAGTCGCGTACTCTTCGTCATTGGCCTTGATGAACTTTCTGGCCCGCACGATCTTGAGGACGTCATCGTCTTTTATGTCGGCTCATTGAACGGCCCGGTATTTGCTTATTCGCCCAAGCCTCAACCGGCCACGCCTCAGTAGTGGATCAAGCCGTGCGTGAACCACCAGAGCCCAAGATCCAGTAAGAACACCAGCATTATGAGAATCAGCGGCTTGAAAAGCTTCTTGAATACATGCAGGAGGTTGGCATTCATGCCGATGCTGACGAGGGCCGCCGTAAAACAAATCTCGTAAACCCTGGTTACGCCCGTTGATACCTGCGCCCCCATTGGAACATAGGAAAAAATCACAGCCACAAGCACAAACAGCACCAAGTACCACGGGACGTAGATCCGTTTCCGGATGAGATAAGAAACCGTGGGTATAGCAAGGACCAGCAGCACGACGCGAAGCGATTTCACGACTACCCCGAATTCCAGAATATTCTTGGCTTCGCCGGCGAGCGCCATCTTGACAAAGCCGGTTTGATGCAAGAGCGAACCGGCTACGGCAGCATATTCGCGGGGCAGCACATGCGGCAGCACAAAAGTGGCGAGAACATACATGGAAATGACCGCGGCAATGGTGTTGTCCACCAGGCCGGCCGCGGTGTCGTTGGGTTCGCTTTCCAGCACCGGGGAAGCGATGGCAATGGCGGAAGCCCCGCAGATCGCCGAGCCGAAGCCCAGTAAGTAGCGCATGCGCTCGTTGAATCCGAACAGTTTGCCCAGCCAGAACATCAGGAAGAAGGTCACTGCCGTGATGCCGACCACCTGCAGGAAGAGCCAAGGACTGCTGGCAAGCATTACCTTGATTTCCAGGTTTTTGCCATAGAGCGCGATGCCTATGGGAATGAAGATGGCCTGCGCCAAAATGATTCCGGGCAGAATCTTGAAGTACACTTTCTCGCGCACGTTGATGACCACGGAAGCCGCCAGGCCGAGCACCACGGCCGCCACCAGCGGGTCAAGGCCTTTGATTTCCCGGGCAATGAACCACGATGCGACGCCAAGCCCGACGGCCAATAAAAACCCGGGTAGTCCCTCGCGGGCCATGGTCAGCACTTCACTGCGGTTAAGACTGACACGCGGTTCGAAGAAAATTGATCCTGAGCTCACAGCTTCACCTCAATTCGTCCGGCAGGTCCAAAGGAGAACCCGATATAAGCGGGGCAATGGCGGACTTCATCAGCATCCTTGCTACACCGCTTGCCACCGACATGTATTGCTGGCACAAGACGGACAGCGAATCCTTGCTTCCCCCGCTCGTCACTGTACCGTCGTCATTCACGGCGATTCTAGGAACCTTGCGAGCAAACAGAATTGCTCGTTCCGACCCTATGACTGAGATCTGCTTCTTGACAATCGCCGTCATCAGATCCCCATAGCTAACTGTTTTTACTGTCACGTCTGTTGACCTCCCTCAGCTCACGGCAATCCGCTGGTGCCTTCCGTCCCCGAACGGGCAGCCGGTAGACCGGGGTCGAATCCTCGCCGTTTTCAAGCGTAAATCCCTCCACGGCATCGAGCGTGAGCCTCGACATCTTGGTCATCTGTTCAGCCGTCGCCGCCAATTCCACCGCGCCCGAGCTGAATCTCTGAATAGTCCCGCGCATGCGTTCCAGGGCCTTCACGGCGGACTCCGTCCCCTCAGCCTGTTGCTGCACGGCTGAGCTGGTCTCATGGGTTATCTCGTTCAGCCGCGAAGTCGCCCGCGCGATCCGGTTTGAAACGTCGGATTGCTCGCTCGTCGCCGTGCCGATATCCTGAGCAATCCTGTTGAACTCCGTTACTACGTGGGCAATTTTCTCTAACGCGCCCGTCAGCTCCGCGCCTATCTTCAGGCCCTCGCTGACAATGGTGGTGCTCTGTTCCATGTTGTGAACGGCCTTGCGAGCCTCTTCCTGGATACTCCCGATCAGTTCAGTGATCTCTCTCGTGGACTGGGCTGACTTCTCCGCCAGCTTGCGGACCTCGTCAGCCACTACGGCGAAGCCCAGACCATGCTCGCCTGCCCGGGCCGCCTCGATGGCGGCGTTCAAGGCCAGAAGGTTGGTCTGCTCGGCAATGTCATCGATCACCTCGACAATATTGCCGATGTTGTTGGCACGTTCACCGAGGGCTGCAACCATCTCCGCTGTGGACGAGATGGAGGTGTTGATGTGTTTGAGCCCGGCGTTGGCTTTCGCCGCGGTTGCAATCCCCGCCCGGACTTCGTCGCGAGACCGGTCCGAGGTATCGCACAGAATCATCACGTTCGATGCGACGGAGAGAAAGCTGGCGACCATCTCATCGATGGCTTGAGAGGTCTGAGTCACGCTCTCAGCTTGTATTTTCGCGTTCTTTGAAACGCTCCTCACGTTGGCGTTCATCTCCGCCAAGGCGCCGGCAAGTTCGTCAATCGAAGCTGAAGTCTGTACGCTGGCCTGTGCCGTTTCCCGGCTTGCTGAGGCAACCTGATCTGCTCCAGCCGCAACTTGGTTCGCCCCGGCACGTACCGACCGCACAATGGTCCTTAGCCCCTCCGTCATATCCCGGAAGGCGTGACTGAGAACGTCGTCCTTGGAGCGTGGTTGGGATTCCGCTGCAAGGTTGCCTCTGGCGATTGCGGAGCTAAGTTCTGCCATTTCCCTCAAGTAATCCGCGATGGCCTGGAAACTCGAGTTCAGCTCGCCAATCTCGTCCTTTTTGTCTCGATCTTTCGACAAGACTAAGATCTTGCCTTGACTGATCTCGGTTGCGGCGGAACCGACCTGGCGAATGGGGACCGTGATACTGCGCGTGACAGCCAAGGTCATGGAACTTGTGACACCGAGAGCCGCCAGCACAAGGGCGATGATCCATGCCGCGTCCAGACGAACACAACCAGCCACCCCAACAAGCACGAGGAAGAGCAGCAAAACAGCGAAATTGTATGTTAGGCGCTGGCCGACGGAAATCTTTCTCAACATATGCGTGTTCCGGAGGGCGTTGAAGGTAGATAAACACAGGTCAGGAGCTGCGCAAAATGACGAAAGTAATAGAGTTAGACTCCTATACGCCACCATCGAGCCACGTTCAAGGAAGAATCAAGGAGGCCCGCAAAAGAGGGCCTCCTTAAAGTGCTTTGTTTCGCAGGACGAACGCCTTTCCTAGAACGCCGGCAACTCGAGTACCGCACCCGTGGAATGCGGCACGCCGGGCAGATGGCCAGTTACCGTCACCCAGATCTTCGTGCCATCTTGTGAGGTTGCGATCCCGTTCAGGCGGGCATCGCCGAGGGGCATTCCGTCCGCCCGGGTAACCCGACGGACTGACACCACGACACCCTTCTGGGTCATGCGGACGATCGTATTGTTTCCTCGATTAGCCACATAGAAATCCGAATCGCCGTCCAGCGTAGTGTTGCTGGCAAAGCCAGGGTCGGTAGCTTCCATGTTGACCGGGGTTAGATCGACTGGCTGGTCCAAAGCATCGGAGCTGAACTGGCTCATTCCGGCTACTTGGAACACCACTCCGTTATTGGTAAGGACCAGGGCTGCAATGCGGTTTTCGTACGGCTCGCTGACGTAGAGGATTTCGCTGGGAAGATTATTGCTGATGGTTTCCCATTTGAAGACCACCCCCAGCCGCGGTGTGACACCATGACCGCCGTCACCGTCTTTGTCCTCATCGTCATCGTGGCGGCGGCCGATAAGCGGGCTTATCGTTCCCGGCCCAGCCAGACCGTCAAGACCCTGCAGGGTATGTTCCTGCACGACGCTGCCGTCGGCTTCCACGACTGCGAAGACGGCTTTCTTGGAGCCGTCCGGCGACATCCCGAGAAGCGCAGTGCCAATGGCGCCGGTGTTCAATCCGCCGGGGATTACTTGAGCCGTCACCCCAGGGACGCCTACGGCCCCGCGGTTGGTGAGGTTACCTTCATATTCGCCGCCAATCTCCGGGTTTGGCGCGCCCTTGAGCCCCCAGCCTTGAGGATCGAGGATCGAGGAAGTGCCGGCGCCCTCGAGTCCGGTAGGAGCGTTGACCGGCCATAGCCGTCCAAACGCCCAGTTAAGCGAGATGCCCAGCGGATTGCTGGCTCCCGTAACAGTCTTGGTATTTGCATTCGGGTTCTCGATGCTGTTCAGGAACGCGGCATTGTTGGCGGTGTACATCTGCACACGGCCTCCTAGCGCCGAGACCTGGCCTCCGGCCGAAGCGAAGTCCGGGGGTATGACCAGCATTGCACCGCTCGGGTCGATGGAAAGAAACGATCCCTCCCGCTGGTCGGTGTTGGCTAATGGCTCTCCGAAGTTTGAGGTGCTCCCCACCAGGATGCGAACCGGATCAAGGACTTGTCCGGGCTGTATAAAAGGTTTAAGGTTCGCCAAGGTTGGGATTGGTCCAGTGGGAACAAAGTTCCCGACAGGAGTAATCGCTGAGGCGCCGGGAATACCGACGGCGACAATGCGTCCCTGTAACGCTGGCTGGTGGTCCCTGTCTTTATCTCTGTCTTCAGCCCTGGCGAGATTGAGATTTCCGACCGCCGTCAGGGCGATCATCCCAACCAAGGCAAGTAAATACCGTTTGCTCCAGAACTTCATGTAGCCCTCCTTTCAGGCTCACTTCGCTTGGAATCGTTGGCTAGTGATTTAAGCAAGAAGGTGATGGGTAGTCTTCTAACGTGATGTTCGGTTCCACTGCCCATCTCCTCTTCTTGTCAAAAATCAGATACAGATGGTGGGGAAGGCTAGGACTTGAATTATAAAAGTTGCAGCAAGAAGTTCAGCATTACGTAGGTAACTTTAGGTGTCCACTATCCGAATTTCTTATCAAAAACTAGGAAGATCGACCTTCCCGGCACCGAAGAAGCCGTAGCATTTGCCACATAACCTAAGACATTAAGCTGTTTGAAGGACAATGCCACACTATCAACATGTAGGCGTCGTTCCAATCGAGAGCGCTTCCTTTTCCGCGGGCACGACACAAAATGTCATGTTAAAACAATGTGAAAACCGGGACGGCAGAATCAGGGAGGACTGGCTCATTCTTTTTGCGGGATCATCTTCAAATGAGCGCAGCTGCGGCGCAGCTTTATCCTTACTGCTCCCCTCACGCGGGCCGGCACCTCTTCCCGAGCTCAATTTTGCTACTATTTTGAGGCCATGACCGACTGCCTATTCTGCAAGATCCTCGCCGGCAAGGTTCCGGCCAAGAAGGTTTACGAAGACGACAAGGCGTTCGCCTTCGAGGACATACGGCCGCAAGCGCCCACCCACGTGCTAATCATTCCCAAGAAGCACATTGTGGACATCAAGGAAGCCAGCGAAGCCGACTCGGAGCTGATCGGCTACTGCAACATCGTTGCCGCCAGGATCGCGCGCGAGCGCGGCCTGGAGCACGGCTATCGCACGGTTTACAACGTCGGGCCGGACGCAGGACAAACCGTCTTCCATTTGCATCTGCATTTGATCGGCGGAAGAAAGCTCGGCTGGCCGCCAGGGTAGTGGAAGGATCGGGTGATCGGGTGATCTGGTGATCCACAGCAAGCCGGCACAGGTCCTGGTGATCGGAAAACCGGAGAGCTTTTGCCGCAGATCCGCGCAGACGAACGCAGATCAGCCAAATCTTGTCTGCGCTTTCGTAAATCTTCGGAGAACCGGCAGATGGGGCGACAGATCAGGGCCGACTGGCGACGAAACCGGTCAAGCTCTGCCCACTCCCAGGTACTCGAAGCCCAGAGCTCTCATGCGTGGGCCGTCGAGCAGGTTCTTGGTGTCCACCACCAGAGGCCGCCGGATGATGCGCCGGATGCGGTCGAAGTCCAGCGCGCGGAATTCCGGCCAGCCGGTCGAGAGCACCAGGGCATCAGCGCCCTCGGCCACGGAATAGGCTGAGTCGCAATATTTCACCGATCCGTTGAGTTCCTGCTGTGCGTCAGGCATGGCGATAGGATCGTAAGCGCGCACGTGCGCGCCGCCTTGCACCAACGCCCGCGCCAGGTGAATGGACCCGGAGTGGGCCACCGAGTTGGTGTTCGGCTTGAATGCCAGGCCCAGGAGTCCCACCTGCTTACCGGCTACCGTCTCCAGCACGTTGTTGATTTTCTGCATGATGCGGTTGCAGAACTGCTGGTTGACCTCGCGCGCGGCGGTGAGGATCTTGAGGGATACGCCCGACCCGGCAGCCAGGTTGGCGAGCGAATCCATGTCGGATTCAGCGAAGGCCCCGCCCAGCGAGCCGGGTTGCAGGCAGCGCGGGGCAATGCGCTTGTCCAGGCCCAAGGCCAATGCGAGATCCACGGCGTCGGCGCTGATGTGCTCGCAAAGGCTGGAGAGTTCGTTGATGAAAGAAACCTTGGTAGCCAAAAATGCCGTCGAGGCTTCGCGCACCAGCTCAGCCGTCTCATGAGTGGTAACGATCACCGGCACTCCGCGCATCACCAGCGGACGGTACAAAGCCTTCAGGGCAGTGACAGCGGCGTTGGAGTTGGTGCCCAGCACAATGCGGTCGGGCCAGTTGAAATCCTCAACCGCGCAGCCTTCGGAGAGAAACACCGGGTGCGAGACCACCGTGGTCTGCCGGCCTGATGCCTTCAAGCGTTCTTCAATCCGCCGCGCCGTGCCTACCGGCACCGGTGTGATCATCACCAGAATCTGGCCATGGTCGCAGTAATTGGCAACCTCCATGGCGAGCGTTTCGATGTCGCGATTGCTGTCCTCGGCCAAGTAGAGGATCTCGGCGCGCTGCACCATGGACTGCAGGTGCGTGGAGTACATCAGCCGTCCCGCGCGCACTCCGCGGCGCACAATGTCGCTCAGGTTCTTTTCGTGGAAAGGCAGAATGCCGCTGGCCAGCAGGGTGGTGTTGACGGAATCACTGCCGTAAGCGGTAACGGGTACGCCAAAATCGGCCAGACACGCGGCGACGACGGTCCCCAGATACCCACACCCGTACACTCCGATTTGCATGTGCTCTCCCGGAACACGAGAACAACGGCGACTCGGGGGGAGTTTAAGGGACTCGCCAGCGCTATCCTCGATTGATCTACTTAGGCTTGTTGATTAAATGCCTTCTTTTAGAACACGCGCAAGATCGAATTAGGACATGTACCAGCGCAAAGGACACGCTAGGCTTGGAGACAGGACAGTTGGATTTCAGTCCACTTTGATTTCAACCTTGTTGCCGTCAGGATCACGCACAAACGTGGAAAGACCTTTCCCCTGGGCTCCGTTATTGACCTCAGCTTGGGTGGGTTCCAGCCCTTTGCGTTTGAGGGTGGCGATCACGTCGTAAATGCTTGAGCCCGTGGCACATAGACAGAAGTGTTCTTCGCTCAGATTGGCTGACGGAGCCGGGTTGGTCGGGCCGGCCTCGAACAGGTCCAGGACAGCATCGCCAACGCGGAGCGTGACCACGTTATATCCGGCTTTGACCTTGCCTTCCTGTTCTACGGCCATGCCAAGACACTCAGTGTAGAAGCGCCGCATCTCGGCGAGCCTTCGCGTCACCAGCGCCACGTGGTCGAAGCCCTTGTAAGTGAACACCCCTTGATTCTAGCCAAATCGCCGGCAAATCCCGAGCAAAAAGGGGCTCGCCCAGGTAACTGCAACGTGCCCTGGACTCGAGTTGTCCACTCGCGACGCCCCGATGCCATTTTGCGCTGCTGGGGCGGGTTGTTGCCAACACAACGAGGTCATCCCTGCGGTCTGCAGCGGATGCCAGAACACAGCCGCTGAACGACATTCGTTATACTTAAGGCCGTGGCCCGCGCCGGCCTGACACGGAAGGCAGGAGTTGCAAGTGAAACCACGGAGCATCGGAGCAGGTGCGCTACTCATCGTATTGATCGTTGCCCCTGTGTGCAGAGTCCGGGCAGCGGACCCTAGCATGACTCCGCAAGAGCGAGCGCGGATCATCAAGTTGCTTCAGGACTCCGAGAAGGAGTACGTCTCCTACATCGTGGACGTCAGCGAAGCGCAGTGGAACTGGAAGCCGGGGCCGGACCGCTGGTCCGTAGGGCAGACGGCAGAGCACATTCTCCTCGCTGAAAGCGTTTTGTTCCGGGCCGTGCAGCAGGCGATCAATTCCCCTGCCGATCCCGACTGGGAGGAGAAAACAGCGACTAAGACGGAGCTTCTGGAGCGCGTGATGCCCGATCGCACCCACAAGGGAGTCGCGCCGGAGTCGGTGCAGCCGCAAGGCCTTGCCAAGGCCGAGGTCATTCGGCGATTCAAGGAGCTGCGTGGCCAGACGATCGAGTTCGCGCAGGAAACGCAGGTTCCGCTCAAAGAGCACACCCTGCCGCATCCTTTTCCGATCTTCAAGGTGCTGAATGCGTACCAATGGCTGCTGTACATTCCGCTTCACAACCTGCGCCACGATCAGCAGATCGCGGAAGTCAAGGCCAGTCCCGGCTACCCGAGTGCTACAGGCCAGCCGGATGCGGCCAAACCGGTTGCGCAGGCCGGTTCCCCAATGTCCGGGCCGTCGCCCGAGGCCCTCGAGTCATTCCAGTCGCAGATGCGCGACGTGCAAACCGAGGCTGACCAACTCAACGTGCGCGTCAAGACAGCCACGGACGGGCTAGGCTCAATCAAGATCCAGATGGCGAGCCAGGGCCTGGGGCTGCGCTCGGACGTGCTGGAAGCTGAAGCCCGCATGAATCATCTCCTCGAGAAAGCCCAGCGGGAGATTGCGAGCGGCGATGCGGTCGGCGCGGAGCATGACCTGCAGATGGCCGGATATGCCATCGATTTCGTCGATAAGTTCCTGGGCCACTAGGCCGCGCGACGGTCCCTCCAAAACCAGAACCGGGCCGTGCCTATGGCTTGCATGACGGCAGCTTACTTCCGTCATCTTTCCAGGCAGCCGCAGGCGGTCTAAGCTACGGCGCATGGTTCCGCTGCAGACGCTTTCTTTACCGAGTTCGATCGACGCCGATTTGGCCGCCGGCCGAGTGCAATTCATCATTCACCGGGGCAAGCGAGTGTTATCGATCAGTTACGCCCACTGCGACGTTGCCGGCCTAAAGGCGGTAAGCGAGGAAGGCCATCGCATGATCTCGCGCGAGATGCCGAACTCGGTGCTCACGTTGAACGACGTTACCGGCACCGGCTTTGACCAGGAATCCGTGGAAGTTCTCAAATCCAAGGTTGCAGCCAACGCGCCCTACGTGAAGCGGGCCGCCGTCGTCGGCATCAGCGGCTTGCAACGGCTAATCTACGAAGCGGTAAAGCTCTTTACCAAGCGCAGCATTCCCCTCTTTTCCACGCGCGAAGAAGCTCTTGACTGGCTGGTTCAGGAGTAAATGGGCATATTCTGGAGCCCATTCCCATTCTAAGACTCCAGGGTGGAGCAGGCCTTTAGGCCTCTTGCCCGCTCGACGAGCTTCGATGACCACGGCGGTGGAGTAGGCCTTCAGGCCTGCGGTAAGCTGCTTTAAGCCGGTGTTTAAAAAAAACCCTATCGCAGGCCTGAAGGCCTGCTCCACCCACCAGTCCTTCGGCGTTGATGAGGCCGAGGGCTCTCTACTCTAAAGTCCGGCTGCCGACCGCCGTAGGCTGGCTGCTTCTCTGTCCATGCCATTGCTGGAGCGAGCGGATGTTGACCTCATTGCGTTGCAGGGCTGCTATGCCCTCGGCGGCGGCACGCGCGGCGGAGATCGTGGTGATCGTCGGTATGCGCTGGGTGACGGCGGCGCGGCGAATGGCCTTTTCGTCGAACCACGGGTCTTGTCCATGCGGCGTGTTGACGATCAGATGCACGCCTTCGCCTTTGATCAGGTCCACCACGTTGGGCCGGCCTTCCTTGACTTTGAACACGCGGTCCACGGACAGCCCGGCGCGCTCCAGGCGTTCGGCGGTGCCGTGCGTGGCCACCAGGCGGAAGCCCAGGTCGATGAAGCGGCGCGCCAGTTCGATGGATTCGGCCTTGTCGCGATCCGTCACGCTGATGAAGACCGTGCCGCCGGTAGGCAGCGATTGGCCGGCGGAGAGCTGGGCCTTGGCGAAGGCTTCGCCGAAGGTGTCCGCCGAACCCATGACCTCGCCGGTGGACTTCATCTCCGGACCGAGTACGGTGTCCACGCCGGGGAATTTGGACCAGGGAAAGACCGGCGATTTCACGAAGTATCCGGCGCCCGCGGCCAGGTCCCGGCCCGCAGCGGTATGCTCGGGTAGAAACTCGCGCAGCTTGCGTCCGGTCATGAGGCGCGCCGCAATTTTTGCCAGAGGCACGCCGGTCGCCTTCGAAACATAAGGCACGGTGCGCGAGGCGCGGGGGTTGACCTCGATCACGAACACCTTTTCATTCTGGATGGCGAACTGCATGTTCATCAGTCCGATCACTTTCAACGCGCGCGCCAGCTTGAAGGTGTATTCGCGAATAGTTTCGAGCGCACGCGGCGGAATGCTGACGGCCGGCAGCACGCAGGACGAGTCGCCGGAGTGGATGCCGGCCTCTTCGATATGCTGCATGATGCCGCCGATGACCACGTCCTCGCCGTCCGAGAGGGCGTCCACGTCGACTTCGGTCGCCGACTCCAGGAAGTGGTCCACCAGCACCGGGCGCTCCTGCGAGTACTCCACTGCTTCTTTCATGTAGCGGATCACGCTCTCATCGTCGTAAGCGATAACCATGGCGCGTCCGCCCAGCACATACGACGGCCGCACCAGCACCGGGTACTGCACGCGGCGCGCGCCGGCCACAGCTTCTTCCACGCTGGTGGCCATGGCTCCGGGCGGCTGCGGGATGTCCAGTTCCTCGAGCAGCTTGCCAAAGCGCTTGCGGTCTTCGGCCAGGTCGATCGATTCCGGCGAAGTGCCGATGATAGCCACCCCCGCGGCCTTGAGCGGCAAAGCTAGGTTGAGCGGCGTCTGCCCGCCGAACTGCACGATCACTCCGATGGGCGCGCCACTCTGGGCTTCATGCTGATAGACGGAGAGAACATCTTCGAAGGTCAATGGTTCGAAATAAAGACGGTCGCTGGTGTCGTAGTCAGTAGAGACCGTCTCCGGGTTGCAGTTGATCATGATGGTTTCGTAACCATCGTCGCGGAGCGCGAAGGCCGCGTGGCAGCAGCAGTAGTCAAACTCAATTCCCTGACCAATGCGGTTCGGTCCCGAACCTAGAATGATGATTTTCTTCTTGGTGGTGGGCATGGCTTCGTCCTCGTCCTCGTAGGTGGAGTAGAGGTAGGGCGTGTAGCTTTCGAACTCGGCCGCGCAGGTGTCCACCAGCTTGTACACCGGACGCAGGCCATATTTTTCCCGCAAACGGCTGACCACCGCCGCACTGGTCTTCAGAGTCAGGGCCAGCCGCTCGTCGGAAGCCCCGTTACGCTTGGCTTCGCGCAACAGCTCGTGCGGCAACGACTCCGCGGAATGCTTGGCGACTTCAGCCTCCGTCGCCGTGATTTCTTTCAACTGGTAGAGGAACCAGGGGTCGATGCCGGTCATCTTGTGCAACTCTTTGACGGTCATGCCCTGGTGCAGCGCGTAACGCACGTACGTCAGGCGCTCGGGATGAGGCGTAACCAGGCGCTGGGTCAGGATACGCGGCTCGATCTTCTCAGCCCCGGCCTTCTTGCCCGTCTCTAACGAGCGCACGCCTTTCATCAGCGCTTCCTTGAAGGTCCGGCCGATGGCCATGGCTTCGCCCACGGATTTCATCTGCGGCCCCAGCGATTCGTCGGTGCCGGGAAATTTCTCGAATTGCCACTTGGGAATCTTCACCACCACGTAGTCAATGGTGGGCTCGAAGCAGGCCGGCGTCTTCAGAGTGATGTCGTTGGGAATTTCGTCGAGCGTGTAGCCCACGGCCAGCTTGGCGGCGATCTTGGCGATGGGGAATCCGGTCGCCTTCGAGGCCAGAGCCGAAGACCGCGAGACGCGCGGATTCATCTCGATCACCACCATGCGGCCGGTGGAAGGGTTCATGGCAAACTGGATGTTGGAGCCCCCGGTCTCCACGCCGATCTCGCGGATGACTTTGATCGCGGCGTCGCGCATGTGCTGGTATTCGCGGTCGGTAAGCGTCTGCGCCGGGGCCACGGTAATGGAGTCGCCGGTGTGCACGCCCATGGGATCGAAGTTCTCGATGGAGCAGATGATGATCACGTTGTCGGCCAGGTCGCGCATCACCTCCAACTCGTATTCCTTCCAGCCCAGCACCGATTCTTCGATCAAAACTTCGTGGACCGGAGAAAGATCCAGCCCACGGGCCAGGATTTCCAGAAGCTCTTCGCGGTTGTAGGCAATGCCACCGCCGCTGCCGCCCAGCGTGAACGATGGCCGGATGATCACCGGGAAGCCGATCTTGCCGGAGAAGTCCAGACCGTCTTTGAGGTTGTTGACCAGGGCCGACCGGGGCACGTCGAGCCCGATGCGGGTCATGGCGTCTTTGAAGAGCAGTCGGTCTTCGGCTTTCTTGATGGCGCGAAGCTGCGCGCCGATCAGCTCTGCATTGTATTTTTCTAGTACGCCGGAATCCGCGAGTTCCACAGCGAGATTCAGAGCCGTCTGTCCGCCGACGGTGGGCAGAACCGCAAACTTTCCTTCGCGTCCGGAGTGCACCAGCATATCCGCTTCCTGGCGGATGATCTCTTCGAGATAGGTCTTGGTCAGCGGCTCGATATAAGTGCGGTCGGCCATCTCCGGATCCGTCATGATAGTGGCCGGATTGGAGTTGGCCAGCACCACCTCGTAGCCTTCGGTCTTCAAAGCCTTGCACGCCTGCGTGCCGGAATAATCGAACTCAGCCGACTGCCCGATGACGATGGGCCCGGAGCCTATTATAAGAATCTTCGCGATGTCGTTTCTGCGCGGCATCTAGGGAATGACCTCCGCCTCCCAGCCGCATTTTCTGCGTTGGAAGAGCGCTAACGTCTGTTGGTTGGTCGCCGGTTCCGGAGGAATGCCGACGACAATCTCGGCAGCTCTCCCGTCGCCCGCCGGAATCCTGAGCAGCAGATGAGTCCCGGTTTCCCCGGCTAAAGCGTACAGCGCCTCCGCGTCCATGACTCCGCGGCTGTCCGTGCTAAGCGTGAATAGATCCTGCTCCCTTCCCTTGGACGGCTTGCTGACGTTCACTACCGTCTTACTCAGCGGCTTGCCGCCATACCGCAATTGGATCTGCCGGCTGTGGAGCACCAGCGGATAGGCCTGGTGCAGCGAATCGCACGCCGTTGGGACATGCGGAGCACAGGGATGCGACATCAGGATGTCGCCATGAAAGAAACGCAGCTTGCGCGAGTAACGCACGATCATGGTTTGCAGCGGCCTTGCTTCAGCCGGCGCACTAACCCCGCAGGCCCTGGCATCGTCGGGCGTGGTCACGGTGACGCAGCTTGAAACCAGGCCGAAGAATTCTGAGGTGACCACGGCAAAATACTGTCCGGCCGGAACGCGCACTGCGAATCCACCGGCGTGGTCGGTCATCAGGCGGAAGCTGGGACCTGTGGGTTGGTATCGCGCGTTGGGGCACGGCCGAGCGTTCTCGTCGTTGTTCCGCTCTTTGAGGGGAAAAAACTTTACAAGAATCCGGACTGAAGGAATGGCGGCATCGATGTCGACGTTGTAGAGCGTGGCCGGAATGGTAAGTTTGGAGATTCTCTGGGCACCAGCAGGAAGGGCACACAGAATCGTGGCGCTGATCAACATTGCGGCGATGTCATAGCGGCGTGGCATCTAAGTCTCTCGCCCTGCGGTCTGGGCTTGAAGGGGCACGGCTTCAGAGGTTGCGGAAAAATGAACCAGAGTGGTAACTCGCGCATTTCGTCGAACGACGGTTCAACAAGTTACGCGGCGAAT